>JABITQ010000089.1 GCA_018700535.1 Candidatus Uhrbacteria bacterium
GCTGCTGGTGATGACTCAAAGGTAAACAAGGCAAAGAGCTTGCTTACACAGGGAATCATCGGACTCGTGATCATTGTTGCTGCTTACGCAATCGCAAACTTCGTAATCGATTCATTGATCTCAGCTGCAGGATAGTCAACACAAAAGTTAAAACCCGGCTTCCTGCCGGGTTTTTTGTTTGCAAAAGCAAAAGCCCCTCGGTGCGCCACGATCCAAATGGATCGGGCACAACGAGAGGCCTCGTACGTTACGAACAGGCTCGTCCACCTGCCGCAATGTTGGTACGCATCCCACCGGGACTTGTACCAATGCAAGATTTTCCTTTCTGAAACCCTGATGCAGGTTTCCAGACCGGCACGTCCTCGTAATGAGTGTCATCAATCTGCACTCGCTCATAGTTACCTGACCTCTTTAGCCAGTAGAACTCGAGCTCCTCATCGGTACGCCACGTCAGATACAGACTGTGATGCAGCTTTGCATCAACCGCATAGACCGGCATGGAGTCAGTTTCGCCATCCTTATTGAGGTCAGCGTAAATGACTTCGAACCCAGTAGGATCCGTTCCGTGCCTGACAGCAATCGAGCACCAGCTGTCTGGACTCGGTGAGCAAGGGCGACCATCTTTCATGATCACCAACCTCACTTGAGCTGAGCTGGGAGCCCATCGATTCGTCGCGTTTGGCAAGTTCTTGTACCAGAGTCGGTTGTCCTGAATCAATCCTTTGTACACCGACACGAGGTCGGTTGCACGCACCGTCTCATGCGCAACGCCACCGACATAGTCGTAGGATCGCTGAACAGAGGCGGGCTCGGGGTCTGGTGTCGGAGCGGGCGTTGGTCTTGCAACCCGCGCTTCACTCGTCGGCATCTCTTCTTCCAGGATGGTCTTGGCCAGCTCTTCACGAGCTGCCTCGTTCACCTTTGCGTTGCAGCTCCAGCGATCGAGGGTTTTGAGAATGCTAGGGTATTTCACCTGACACACCCGGATACGCTTGGCCCGCTCAAACTCGATCTCCTGCTCGGTCATTGCCGAAGCAGAGTTCACGAGGAGGGCGAGGAGGAAAATGATTGAGGTCATGGGAAAGTCCTTTGTGTTGGGAAGGCCGAGCAATACTCGACCACGAAATGATTCGTGGTCAGCACGCGGGGAAATCCCGGACTGACCTATGGGCTAATTCGACCGTCGAGATAGACGTCTGCATCTCGCAGACATGCATCAGCCTCCGAAGAGGTTGTTGGCCGACCTGACTCCGGACACTTGGCGTCCGGATTGTACTCCGCCGCAGCAGGTGCCAAGGGTGGCAACGTGCCGCGACTCATCCTTCGACCGAGCACAGGCAGCGAGCTGACGGGCACCATCGGCACCCCTCCTCTGCCACCAACCACCACCACTCCGCCCGAAGACGTGTAGCTGTGGCCAACATTTACTCGAGCGTTGTCCGTCGACACTGATGCCGACATCCCTCGCTCGACTGCCTGCGCAGCAAGATCGTAGGGCTGCTCATCGACAGCACCCAGAATCTGAGTTGCTCCACGAGCACCGCCACTGAACTCGACCACCGTGCCATCATCTTTTCTGACACTCATGGTTGCACATGCTGAGAACAGCGTAGCGCACAAAATCATCATGCTTCGTCGCATCTTGTCTCCTGGGTTGAAGTCGCTTAGACGCAGATAACGTCTAGCGTCGAACGGTCACCTAACCGCTCAACGCTATCCGCTATCCGCTCCCACAAAGAAACAGAAAAGGCATTAGTATCGAGGGGATTCTTGAATCTCTTGCGAAATTCAAGACATACTAATGCCGTTTCTGTCCCCTCATAGGACTAAATTGTTACATGAGAATATACCATAAAATCAGGGTTTTGTCAATGGTTAAAGGCTGTAAATGGGGCTAAACTAGGCTTTTTTGTAAAACAAGAGCCGGTACCCAACATGCCTCCAGATGGAGAACAAGTTGGACACCGGCCATGCGTCTCGCTGCGTGCGAGTTGAGGCTATTTACAGCCTCGCCCTTTTCGGATGTGAGGCGGAACATCCTTACCGCACCGATCCACACTCGAGGTGCGAACCAGTTTTGTCTGCACAACAGGCCTCCCTGTCACACGCCTCTCTTTGGTGCTGCGGTACTCTGTGCCATCCGCCTTCGTTGTCACCTTCTCTCTCTTGGAAGAACCCGTTGCCGCATCCACCGTGGTGACATCTGTCTTCTCGACCGTGCGGTTGAACAACGACCCCATCTGAGCACGTTCGGAAGGCGGGGCCCAACGAACAAAGCAGAAGAGGCTGATCAGAGCCATGACACCAGAGACCACTGCAAAGCCGCGAAGCTTGGGAGTGCGGACGACCGGATTGCCGTCACTGTCTCTGAAGTACTTGACCCCTTTCCACTGCGCAACACCAAGCCCGGTTGTGACGAGAGCGAAAACAATCGTCATCACCAGGTATTGGTTGCCATGCTCCATGATACTCCGGACAATGCCCAAAGCCATGAAGACAAGACCTGCGCCCGTCAAAAACTCACCGGTGTACGTCTGGATCACACCACTGATCACAATCATGACCATCGGGATTCCACCGAACACCTTCATGATAGTGATCATCTTCTCAGCAGCGAGTGCCTCAGCAACATATCCACGCTTGGCTACAACCAGACCAAATGCTCCACCCAAGCCAACGAAGACCAGTCCGAGAACTGCAATTCGTTGATTGAGAGGGAGACCGATCCAGACGAGCTGGATCATGATCCCACCGTAGACCAAAGTAAACGCGGCGATTTGCCTGGACAGGTTCTTCCACCAGGTGCTCTTTGCGCTTGCACTTCTGAAAATCCCACCGAAGGGGATGTCGAGAAGAGGCAAGAACCAGGTGACCGCGAAGAAGATGATCGTCCCCTCAGCCAGCTTGAACATCGAGATGGCGACATTCGCCACACTCACCCCAGCGAGCATTCCGTTCCCGACCGCAGGCAGAGTGATCCCCTCCACAAATACTTCAACTCCCACCTTCGCAACGATTGCCATCGCCAGGAATGGAGCCCACAGCAGCGAACTTACGAGCAACGCACAGCACAAGGCCAGCACGAGATCGACTTTACGCGCCCGATTGAACACCGAAATGATCACTCGAAGCGCTTTATTCTGCCACCCAAGCTCACACCCCAGAAAGGTGCGAATGACCCCTACTACCGAATCCAGGTCCTCACGCTCGAGCCAAAGCCGCCCACTGTCACGACCCCTGACGAACGAAACGAGGCCCGAAAGCATCTCGTTAATGTCCGAAGGGCTGACCTTTTGATTGGCCAGATCTTCAAAGAAGTCGCGGTAGAGCGTGCGCTCAAACCACGGCAACTTCGAGACAGTCATCGAGCAAGCAACCAACAGCTCCCTGACCTCCGTATCAATGGAAGCCGCCCACCCCTTTTTGGGAGCGAGTAGTTCCTTGATCAACCCAATGTCAGCATGGCTGGCACCGAGCGTCGCAAGGGCACGGGGATCTGAGGAAGCGCGCTTCCACGGGAAGGGCTTTGCAGGAACCGTACGAGTCGGCCGCCTGCCACCTTTTTGAGAACTCCCGTATGACTCAGTTCGTTCACCATTCCTAGCATCCCAAGCATCCTGCTCTGCATTGTACGCTTCGTGGTAAACCACGGGCGTACCATCAGAGTTGAACTCAAGCAGTCCAGAGACTTGATCGAGTGCCTGCACCGCGATCACTCCTTTGGGGGAGCGAACGAGACGATCAAGCACACCTGTACGATCAGCTGGATCGACGACAGCCCTGGGGTCAACCTGGGCTTGGTCGAGCCAATCTTCCGCCAGATCACTGATGGAATCCCCGGCACCGATCACAAACGCTGGAAGCGAACCGAGGATCGCACGGACACCCATGGCGAAAACAGAATTGTCATCGGCCATGAACGAACGAGCAAAGTCCTTCTTCGTGATCACATGCGCAAGAGCGATAGCGATCATGTGAGGCGCTTGCGAGATACCGGGAACCTTTTTCAAGGCACCTTTGATATCCCTCATGATACGACCATTCTGAGTCACGGATAGAAAGCCCGCAAAGACACCATCGCGTGAGGAACCTCCTTGGCTCCGCACCCTGTTGACGGCTGCAGTCAGCTCATCTCGAACATTCCGCTCAACCGTCTCATCGATGATCAACTTCGCGAAGCTGTGATTTTCACTCATGTGTATCTCCTGTGCACGGGCTATTAGCCTCGCGTCTTTGGGGTTTTTTCTCGAACAAAACGCAACACCAGACAACTCCAAGGTTTCACCCTCAAAATCATCCAATACTACGGAAAAACCTTCTATTAGGCGGGCGTTAGCGCGCACAGAAGAAGAGAGATTTATAGCATATTTTTGAGGAAAAGTCAACCATTAGTGACAAGAAATACCAAAAAAAGCCCCTGAATTAGAGGCTTTTTTGAATGTGTTGCTAATTGTTGACACTCTTGATCACCTCCTCTGCAGAGCGCTTTTCTTTGATTCCGTCCGTGATTGGCTTTCTGTCCGTATTGCGACCAATCATCACACCACCAACCACTTTTCCATCGCGCTCATACACTTGAGTCACCCCACCAGCGTCAGCTGATCCGATCACATGAACCTTGTCTACAGCATCCTTATCAACATCACCCACAAAGATCATTTCAAGTCCGAGCGTATTAATCGAGTAGGAAGAGACGAGTTCGAACGGAGTTTTTGTGCCAGCCATGTTCTGTGCCACAGCTCTCCCCTGGCTCATCGCGTTCATCCAGTTTTTAACATTGAGATGACGTCCAGCAATCGAGTCATAAAACTCAGCGACGTCACCTGCGGTAAAAATGTTTTCAATATTTGTTTCAAGATACTCATTCGCCTTCACACCATTCCCCGTCTCAACACCAGCCTCACTAAGGTAAGAGAAATCTGGCGTAACGCCGATACCGACACCCAGCATTGAACAAGGATGCTCGCCAGCTGTTGTGACAAAGCCTTCAAGCTGCGTCTCACCGGTCAGGCTTACAAGATCTGCTGACACATGCACCTCAACCCCCTCTTTAACCAAATGGTCGTTGATCAACTTCCCCGCCTCTGCCTCAAGCACACGTGACCAAAAATGTTTTCCACGGAATGCAATCGTTGTCGGCATTTCAAAATGACGAAAGAGGTTCAAGTACTCACAAGCAATAAACCCTCCCCCATAAATTCCACCTCTTGCACCATGCGGTAACTCGTTCAGTAATTGTGAAATGTGATCAGCGTCATCGAGCGTACGGAAGTAACTCACCCCACGAAGGTCATCGTCGATCGTCCGCACCTCACCGCCTGTTGCGATTAAAAGTTTGTCGAATTCAAGCTCTCTTCCACCCGTCAACAAAACAAACTTATTTTTGACATCAAGCTTTTCAACCACGACACCTCTAAGCACATCGATATTCTGCTTGTAATACCAATCATCCTTTTTCAAAAAGATTCTCTCACGAGGCACCTTTCCTTTGATGAGATGAGGTAACAAAACTCTTGAATACAACGAGTGATGCTCTTCAGAAACAAGAGTGATCTCAGCTTCTGTATCTAATTTTCGAAGGTATTCAGCAGCTGTCGTTCCAGCTACACCTCCGCCGATTATTATAAATTTCATAGCGTCTAGTTGTTAGCGGGGAGCGGATAGTTTGAGGCCTTTACTCATAGACCAGATCATTTTTTGCACTTCACTAAGAAGTGAGAAAGACTTTGCGCAATCAATACTTGGGTAAATTTTTGCGATGAGAATTAATTGAGTCTCAACTTCTGCAGCGGAACCGTCTGCAATTGTTAGAAATCTTATGAACTCTTTTGTGCTTCTTCGATGACCTTCTGAAACATTTGAAGGGATCGATACAGCAGCTCTTCGGATCTGAGAACAAAGTCCAAACCTCTCATCAGACGGAAGTTTCTTTGTGAGCAAATAGATCTCTTCAACTAATTCCATTCCTCTCTGCCAAACGTGTAGATCTTTAAAGCTTCGAATGTTCATATTTGGTTTTATAAGCGAAGAGCGTTTAGCGGGTAGCGAATGATCTATTCCCCTATCCGCTCCCCGCTATTCACTCCCCGCTCCCCCTACATATCTGGAAAAATCTGTGTTCCGTCTTCTAGATAAATAAAGACTGCGAGTGTTGGGCATGACTGTGCGGCAAGAACGATGTTCTCTTTTTCATCCTCCGTCACCTCCATCCAACGCTCATA
>JABITQ010000082.1 GCA_018700535.1 Candidatus Uhrbacteria bacterium
AAAGTGTACACCACTCGCAACTCTTCCCAAAGCAACCAATGCAGCTGCCGCAATCATATACCAAAATATTCCAAAGACAGCAGAAGCCATCGCGGCAATAGAAAATGCAATTGTCGCATGCGCAGACGGGAACGAAGCTGTGTGCACAATTGGATCAATAAGCGGTTTTGTCTCAAGCTCCAAATACGGTCGCTTGCGCTTAACCATCTTGGATACAAACATTGTCACTCCCCATGCAGGCAATAGAAGCAAGATGAAAACGAAGCTGTCTGAAAAAGTTGAGAAGCTTTGGATTGTTGGATTCCAAGAAGCAATACCAACAAGAGCACCAAGCATTAGCCACAGCAAGTTGTCTGCAGCAAATATCGCAACGTGACGTCCAAGCCAATGCTTTTTTGCGAGTTTAAAAAACGCATGTGAATACTGATGATCTAAATTCATACCTAAATCGCATTATGACGTAACGCTTCAATTATCTCCTCCCTCCTCTCTATATCCGCAACAATCTCTTCTGCATTCGATAGTGCCTCTAAATTCTTTTCCTTAAACGCGCACACATCACGCACGGGACACGCCCAACATCTAGGCTTCCTAATGCACACATAACGACCATGCTTCACAAACACTTGGTTCACCGTCTTCTTCCACTTGTCTGGCACAAGAGCAAGTAAAGCCTCCTCTGTTTTCTCAGGCGTCTTCGTCTTCACCCAACCAAGTCGATTCGTTACGCGATACACATGTGTGTCTACTGCAATAGCTGGTGTACCAAAGGATGCAACAAGCACAACACTCGCAGTCTTACGACCAACCCCGGCCAATGTCACCAACTCCTCCATTGTCTGAGGAACCTTTCCATCAAATTTCTCGACAATATCCGTAGCCATCGATTTCAAATGCTTCGCCTTCTGACGGAACATGCCGATGGTATTAATCCTAGACTCAATCTTTTCAACAGATGCTTTTGAAAGTTCAACCGGTGTCGGAAACGCTTTAAAAAACCCAGGCATCAACTTAAGCACTTGCTCATCACGCGTCCTAGCAGACAACAACACCCCCACAACATTCTGATAAGGATTCCCAATCTCCATCGCCCCAGGATTCTTCCAGAGCTTTTTGAGAATCTTTAGTGCGGAGATGATCTCTTTGCTCATACAAGTGGCTGCCCTGTCATCTCTGGTGGTTGCTCAATCCCCATCACCGCAAGAATCGTAGGTGCAACATCTGCCAACATTCCGATCGGTGGCATGAGCGAAAGGTCTCCCTCTGGCACCTCACCAGCAATCGACGGCTGCCCCTCGTACTGATTACTAATCATTACAAACGGTACAGGATTTGTCGCATGTTCCTTATTGATATCCCCCGTTCGCAAATTCTTTAACTCCTCCGCATTCCCGTGGTCTGCAGTAATAAACATATTTCCTCCGCGCACCAACACAGCGTCAGCAATTTTACCCAAGCATTCATCAACAACTTCCACCGCCTTGATAGCAGCATCAAAGTCACCTGTATGCCCAACCATATCCGGGTTCGCAAAGTTCATGACAATAAAATCAAACTTATTTGCTTGCATCTCTTTTACAACACGATCTGTAATTTCCTTTGCACTCATAGCTGGCGCCTCATTGTACGCAGCAACTTTCGGCGAAGGAATAATCACGCGCTCTTCACCTGGGAACGGATCCTCCTTGGTTCCATTTAAAAAGAATGTGACGTGCGCGTACTTCTCCGTCTCTGCAATATGCAGCTGTTTAAGCGCAGCATCAGACACCACCTCTGCCAAACATTTTTCAATCATCTCTGGTGCATACGCAACCTCGACAGGCAATCCACCCTCATACTCAGCCATAGTGACGGCGAAAAGATTCTCAACACGCTTGCGCTCAAACCCTTCAAGCTCTGGCATCACAAACGCCTTCGCAAGCTCACGCATTCGATCAGGCCGAAAGTTAAACATGATCACAGCATCGTTCTCTTGCACCAACCCAACAGGCTTTCCACCCTCCATCATGACGGTCGGAGGAAACTCTTCGTCGTACACTTCCTTAACATAAGAAGCCTTAAGCGCTTCAATCGGGTCCTCTGCCTGCTCACCCTCACCAAGCACCATCGCGTTGTAAGCTTTCTCAACTCGATCCCAACGATTATCACGATCCATCGCAAAATACCGCCCGGATAGCGAGGCGATCTTCCCAACACCAAGCTCAGTCATCTTTGCCTGCAGCTCACCAATAAAATCTACCCCAGCGTTATAAACCGTATCGCGCCCATCAACAATCGCTTGCACAAACACCTCACTCACCCTCTGTTGTTTTGCAAAATCTAATAACGCATGACAATGCTCGTCCATCGAATGCACACCACCCTTACTCACCATTCCAACCAAGTGCAAACGACTATTGTTCTTTTTTACATGCTCAATCGCATTCAAAAATGATTGCTGTTGAAAAAACTCTCCACTAGCAATAGACCGATTAATCCTCGGAAACGTCTGGTAGTAAACGCGCCCAGCACCAATGGCCAAGTGCCCAACCTCAGAGTTCCCCATCTCCCCCCAACTCAAACCAACCTCCTCACCAGAAGCACGAATCGTCATCGCAGGATACGTCTTCACAAACCGATCCCAATTAGGAGTCTTCGCCCGCACAATCGCATTCCCCTCCCCATCCGGAGCAACACCAAAACCATCAATCACAACAAGAACAGTCGGTTGCTTAACTTTATTCGTTTCAGGATCTAAGTTTGTATCAGCCATAAAATATTACGAAACCTCCTCCTCAATTTCCATTAACCGATTATATTTTGCTAAACGCTCTGAGCGACTAAGTGATCCTGTCTTGATAAAGTCTGCATTCACCGCCACAGCCAAGTCTGCAATTGTTGTATCTGCTGTCTCTCCTGAACGATGTGAGACTGAAATTTTATAGTTGTATTGTTGTGCAAGCATGATCGCATCAATCGCCTCAGACAAAGACCCGATTTGATTCACCTTAATAAGGATCGCATTACACGCACCAAGCTCAATAGACTTTCGTAAGCGCTCAACATTCGTCACCAAGAAATCATCACCAACAAGAGTTACTTTTGATCCCATGCGCTTGTTCAACTCTACCCATCCATCCCAATCATCTTGATCAAGCCCATCCTCAATAGAAATAATCGGATACTTCTTAAGCCACTTCTCCCACATCGAGATCATCTGTGCACTCGTAAGATCTTTTTTATCTACACGAAGCTTGTACTTCTTGCTCTTTGCGTCATACACCTCAGACACAGCAGGGTCCATTGCCAAAAAGACATCCTTACCTGCTGTATATCCAGCCCCCTTAATCGCAAGCATGATCAACTTAAACGCATCCTCATTCTTTTTTAACGGAGCGGCATAACCACCCTCGTCACCTTTAAGAGTAGAGTGTCCGCGCTTTGCAAGAAGCTTTCCAAGAACATGAAAAATCTCAGCACCACATCTCACACGTTCTTTAAACTTTCTCTGTGTCGGCACGACCATGAACTCCTGGAAATCTAAAATCCAACCAG
>JABITQ010000068.1 GCA_018700535.1 Candidatus Uhrbacteria bacterium
GAAATGTCACTAGTGAATGCGACAGTCCCGGTTCCGTTTTGGAAGGTAATTGTTCGAGCTGTTGTTGGATCTGTAAACGCAAACGTTGTTGTATTTCCGTCATTAGATCCACCCTCGAACACTAAAGGAGATGCACCGAGAAGCTCTGCGCCTGACAAGTCATAATCACCTGTTCCGGTATCTCCTGTTGCAGACAAGAACCCTGTTGAATCAATGCCGTCTAGACGTTGAGCATTGATTGCATACGGAGCTGCTGTCATTTGACGCCGTGGGGTTAGCGTCTCTCCTGCAATGTCCACCTCAAGGAATACTGATGAGTTGTCACCAAAGACAGAATCGCTAATTGCTGCGAATGAATCTCCGGTGTCACCAAGTGTTTGTGTGAAAAGCCCAGTTGTTAGTGTGACCGAACGTCCGGTTGTGGACGCTGGTGTGTCGCTATCACAATCTGCTGATGAGTTAGACCACAGACACGTTCCACTTGTGAGCGCGTCGTAAAGGAAGAACTTCATGGTCACAGACGCATCTGAGACCGGAACACCATTTGCGTTTAGCACACGCCCTTGATAGCTCACAAAATTCGAAGGTGCGGCCGCCTGCGCGTGAACGCCAAAAATCATCATCAGCATTGATGCGATAATGATTGGCGTTACTAGTTTAAGTGCGCTAGTGCGAAACATACCTCCGTTATGAGGTCTCTGCTGGCGCCTGTGACCTGTCCCCACTCTGGGGGGCAAGCCGTACGTCTGCAGAAAAATCCTCAGGACTAGATTTTTGTGAATAATCAATTGGCGTAATTTCTTCTTTTTGGAACCCTGGTTTTTGGAAGACGGCATAGTACTGGTTTGGACCCAGCAGGAACGCATATCGTCCCTTTGCGTCTGTCACCTGAGTTTCAAGCAACTTGTTGTACTTTGGCTCAAAGATCCGTGCGACAACCCGCGACAGCGGACGTCCCGTACCTTTGTCATACACGATGCCCCAACTAATCGGCTTACGTGGTTTAGCCAAGCGTTTTGCAAGCGCGAAGACTGTGATCTGAATTGCGATCATGCCAATCGCAAATGGTGTTGGTCTGATGATTGCAAACACGATAGAAGCAATCACACCTATCATTGCTGTTGAATGTTGCAATGCTCTGAGTTTTTTGCGCCGTACAACTGATGCTGGCGCTTGGAACTTATCTGCTTGTGATGGATCCATTGGCAAGTTTGCTGTGATCACAGCATCCTTTGCCGTTACCTCTATAACCTCACCGTGGTAGAGATCTAGGAATGAACCATCTTGTTTCTCTTTTCCAAGATACGTAGAGGGAAACTCGAAACCTGGTTTTGTGACTTGTAATCGGTAGCGGCCAGGCTCGACAAGGAAGAAGTATCGACCTCCTTTGTCAGTAACTCGACTTTTTACCAAACGACCAGGTTTACCTGAAGCTTCATCGTCTTTTGTAACTTTGAAGAGACGTACGACCGCAAGATCAACTGGTGTCTTACTGATCGCGTTATAGATCACTCCGTACCCTTTGCGTTTGCGGCGCCAGAAAAACAAGAGAGGTGCCGTGAAAAGGTATTGCAGAAAGGGAAGGAAGTCGAAGGCAATTGAGAGAACGACGACGCTAGCACCTGCTGTTACAGCAAGTGTAGGAATGGACATCTCTGCAGCCTCCTCTACTCCTGGGAGGTCTCGAATCACTTCCAATGATTCTTGTACTACCTTGACGGCAGGAGACTCCAAGATGATTACGAGCACTGTTTCTGGAACAGCCTCTTGCTCAGACTCTTGTGTGATTGGCTCCTCGACCACTTCCACACCCATAGAAGCTGTCATGAGAATTGATGGATTCACGATTGAATTTTCGACTTCAATGACTGAAGTTTCATAATCCTCATATCCATCTGCCTTTGCCTGAACGATGTAGGTTCCGTTTGGCACGTACCATGCAAATGCACCAAGCGAATCCGATTGCGTTGGGTTGAATTGCTCGTACGGGGACCCATCCCAAACGATCAACTCATCATCAACGACTTGAAGTAACGTAACTGTCACGCCTGACACGAATGCTTCTTCACCATCGATGTCCTCGTATGTGTGGCCAGACTGGACCACTCGGAGGAATGAAGAAACGCCTTGCGCCCCATCCTCACCCTCACCCTCGATGGCAACGAGGTATGTGGCTGATATGGATGGTGTTGTGACGTCTGCTGAGTAAAGAACTGACGTCTCGTCCGTTTGAGACAGAAGGTACGACTCTAATCCGATTGAGAGCGTAACGCTCTCGGTGGAATCGGATAATGTTGCTGTCGGAACATTGATACTAAGCGTGCTCGTGGGAAGCACATCAATCACACCGGAGTCGGTGATTGTAAGTTCAAGCTCGTCACCTGCAACGAGATAGCTGACATCATCGCGTTCGATCTCACCTGCTTCCGCACCCAAGGAAGTAGGGTCGTCGATTGCGCAGTCAGCGGGACAGGAGTCCTCAGACTCCGTATCCGAACAGATTGCATCTCCGCAGGAAACCGCCGTCCCTGCTGAAGTATCCTCTGAATCATCTGTGTCTGTGTCTCCAGTTGGCACACCCATACCATCGGAAGAATCTTCGCCCCTTGGGGGCTCCTCACCAGACTCAGTATCTTCAGAGGGCAAATCTTCAACTGATGCACTTGGCGTACCTGTTCCAAGAGCACCAGATGCGAATTGCCCTGCTGCGTCGTAGGCAAAAATACCTACATAATAAGTGGTTCCGTTTGAAAGACCTGTGAGATCAACACTCTCACCAAGTTCATCAAAAACATTTGTGCAGTCTGCGTCATCTGCCGCAGATGGACTTTCATCTGAACAAAGCAAGACCAAGATACCGGCAAGGTCTTCTTCTTCAGGGTTTGTCCAAGATAGGCCCAAGGTTGTGTCACCTTCTGCAATCAACAAACCAGAAACGTTTGTTGGAGCGTCATCAGTTGCAGTAGAAAACTCAGCGTCATCTGACAACGTCTGATTTGCTGAAAGATCACTTGAGCTTAGCTGAAAGTGATATGTGGTCCCCGCAAGAAGCTCTGTGAGAATCACCGAGTGCGACTCTTCATATGTCTCATCCTCTTCAGCAAAGCCATACCCTGCCGTTTCACCGTATGAAACAATCGAATTTGCTACTTCGTCTGTTGTCCAAGTAACACGGACACTGGTTGTTCCGATATCAACGACTTCAATATCGCTAATGACAGGACCTGCCTCGTCGAGTGTTGAAAACGTTTGTGTCGATGAGGAAGCTTCATTTGAGCTATCGTCAGAAGATCGCACGCGGAAATAAATCTCCGCACCCTCATCTAATCCAACCAACTCAATTGAGTGAGAGACTGAGGTCCCTTCCTCTGAGAGAGTTCCGAGCTCAAAAGAGCTTGTTAGACCGAAATCAAACTCACCTGTCGCAGTTTCATCAGTGGTCCAAGTGACGACCGCCGATGATGAAGTGATTGCAGAGACAAGAATATCGCTGATCACTGGCGCTGTTGTATCTGCAGATTCTGCAGGCCCGCCAGAACCACCTCCAGTCCCACCTGAAACTCCAGAAGTGGAATTCAACTGAGCAGATACAAGAATTGAGTCGTCGCCACCCATTGGCAGTGCAATGGATCCAGAATCTCCAAATGTCCCAGCAATTGAAACGTAGTATGTTGCTACGCTTGATGGATTGACAATCTGATTAGACCCTGTGCCCGACGTTGTCGCGTTCGAACCAATCTCGACATCAACAACACTTGTTGCAGCCATGGCACCACCATCACCTGTACAAATGGTAATCGTGACCACGTCTGACGAAATTCCTACTGAAGCTTGCTCTGAGCCAGTGCAATCTGCAGCAGTTGTCAGATCAGTGCTGTCATCAGTTATGTCGACATCATCCTCTGTTAATGAGGAAGTGTCGAAGTCTGATGCGAACGTAATGATGATTGTTTCTCCCTCTGCGACACCACTTGGTGTTGTAAAGGACAATAGGTGGTTGGCACTTTGGCTGGTCTGCAATGTTGTCGGGTAGTCATTTCCACTCGTCAACGTTGCAGCTTGAGCTGAAAACGCCACAACACTTGCCATGAAGATAATGGCAATTGATAGGCTTCTCCAGATGTATGTATTGAATGAACGCACACACGTTTTATTAGCTCTTTCTTTTACCTAAGCGATAAACGATGAATAGTAGTGCAAATAGTGCACTGAGTGACACCAGAAGCTGCCATGGAAGTAGGAAGAATGTTGTTTTATCAACAAGCTTCACTTCGCCTGAGCCGTAACTAAGCTCTAACTCTGCGGTCACCGGACCAATGGCAAACACTTTCATTTGCTCACTGATTGTTTGAATCCATCCATCTGCCAGTGAATCCACCTCAATTTCATATGAACGAGTTGAGCCTGGTAATACCCGACCCTCACCCTCATTTGCATCAACACTCTTTAGATTCCGCCCAAACAAATCTCTAAATACGAGAGTTCCTTGTGGTTGAAGATGGACGTTTCCCTGATTCTGAATTCGATATTCAAATTCTCCAGAGAGCTTTGATCTGATTCTATCCGTGAAATCAGCAAAATCCAGAAGGGCGGCATCTTGAACTGTCTCACCAGCCACAGATAGCAAGAGTAGAACCGCTGTTTTCGCATCCACAATGGCACCATTGGTCGCAATGATGTCTTCAGGAGCACTTGAGATGGTAATTGCTGCGTAATGACCACCGGATAGCGCGTCTGAAGGAACATGCACAGTAAATGGAACCTCACCTGACGAATTTGCTGGGACCGTCACTGAATCTGACCCGAATTGAATCCACCTAAGAAAACCGTCGCTATTATCATCCTTTGAGATAAACAGAGGGGACCCACCATCTTCCTTTGCTGAAAACTCAATGGTGTCTAAGTAATATGTCTGTGCAACCACATCCATGTTCACAATTGTGACCACTGAAGAAACTGCAGCTCCTTTAATACCCTCAAGCTCAACCACTGACGGGGAAACTGCTGCTGCAGAAACAACACCAACACCAGAGAAGAATGCAATTATGCAAACTAACGTAAATGCAACTACTCCTTTAGTAATTACCTGATGCAATGATTGAAACTGTATGTGCATATGACCCGGTAGTGTTTGATGATGATGGTGCAACCTTTAGTGTTAAGAAGTTTCTGCTTTCAAATACAGCAGCTGATTCTGTTGCGATCTCTTGAAAACTTGTTGTGATCGCCGAATCAGCAGTGTCAAAGGTTGAATCGCTTAGTGTTGTGTCTGATGACTTACCGCCATATTCATCCGCTCCGATACTAACGGTTCCATCGGAAACGTCAGTAATTACAGCGGCACCGGATCGAAAGTTTCCATCTTCCAGGATCTGAACCACATAACCATTGGGGTTATCAATACTTACCTCCCAAGCAAGAATTGCCGTGCTCATATCAGTGATACTAAGTTCACCCATATCAATGGACGTTCCATCAAGTAGATAAAGGTAGTCATTTGCACCATCTACCACTACAGCAGTCCCACCATCCTTAAGTGCATCTACTGTAATAGTTGAAGCACCGACAGATAAGACCTGCCCAATTGATGAAACTTGACTTTCTCCCTTGTCTTGCACAAGAACCACATAGTCACCTACAGAGATACTTGTTACCGATACAGTAATCACAGAGCCAGACAGACCTGTAACAACACGCTCGTCTGATTGATTCTGAATAAGCAGGCTAAAATCGATCAATTGATCGAATACACCCCCACGGTAACCCTGATCAATTTGATAAGAGCTACTTGAGATGTTTCCAGCAGCCCCAGTCTCAGCGGTTCCACGAAGACCGTAAGTTGCAGAAGATGCGGTATCAGAACCTCCGGTGTTGATTGAATCCCACCGAATTTGGAAGTTTGTGGATGTCATCTGGGCATGCGAAATACTCACGCTTAGAAAAAACCCCACACATATAAAGGAAATAACTCGTTTCATAATATCTTCACCTTTACAAAAAAAGTATACCATGAATACATATTGTAGTCAACGTATTTCTTTGCTAATCTTAGCAAAGAAAATAGATAAAATGTGTGGAAAAGTAACCAGAATCGTTCCGAATGAGTAAATATTGACCGATTTTTGTGAATATCCACAAAAATCTCTATTTTGGCTATACTAGCGTGGACAAAACAATATCTTTTTTGTCCACTTAGGGGTCAAGTTTCCCGAGAAACAAAAAAACGATGCGTTTGCATCGTTCCCTTCTACTAGCAATGTAGATAATCAATTTCCACCCCCACTCACCTGTTTAACATACCCTCAATCTCAATCAGCGCATCAACCAATGAGTCTGAAACTGAATCTGCCATGACATATGGTAGCACTTTTGAGAACTCGTTCGGAATTGCGATTACATATGCACCTGCATCGGCTGCAGAAATGGCTCCATTCTCTGAATCTTCTAATACAATGCACTCACTCGGTTCTACACCAAGCATTTTTGCTCCCAAAACATACGGTTCTCGGTCAGGTTTCCCTTTACTGACCGACTCTGCGGTTATCCATCCCTCAAAAGGATTGTCGAGCCCCACAATCTTGAAGTTGCGAACAACTGAATGTTTTCTTGAGCTTGTAACTAAACCCAATGCAATACCATTCTCTTTACAGTAGCTTGCAAGTTTGTAAAAACCATCGTTTAAACGCAGATCATGCTCGATTAAAGCATGGTAATACTCTCTATATTTCTGTCTCAACACCTCAGCACTTACGGCCAGTGACAAGTTCTCGACAATCCATGTCGCGCCCTCAGCAAAACGCATACCCAGAATCGACAGATGGTTCTCGAGTGTAAATTCAGCTCCGAAATCCGCACACGTTTGAACTAATGCTTTATGTGAAATAACTTCTGAATTAATGATTGTTCCATCCATATCACAGAGGAGGGCTTTGAAAGATCTTTTTGATTGTTTGGAATTGTTTCTCATGAAATGTTCTGGTGTCCCCGGGAGGGCTCGAACCCCCATGTCATCCTTAGGAGGGATGCGCTCTATCCTGTTGAGCTACAGGGACTTTTGTATTATGTGTCGCAAAATGAATCGCCCTGGTGTGATATAATCCTTTGCGAAGTCATAATACGTCGTATAAACAACAGCGTCAAAGCACTATGTCTATTGAAATTTTTCTGCTTCTGATCATCGGCCTCCTTATTGCAGTAGTACTGTATCTAGTAAGTAAATCAAAATCGACCTCAGTTCCCGCCGATTCAAACATCCTTTCGTTGGTGAATGATCTACGAAAAGAAATACAAGAATCGACAAATTCTCAAAGGAAGGAGATGGGGGTTAAGTTAGATTCAATGCACGAAAAGATGATGGACAATATGCAGCAGTCTTCAACAACGCTGCAGCGTCAGTTCAAGCACACATCTGGAATAGTACGAGATGTCACAGAGAAGCTCACAAAGCTTGATGAGACAAACAAACAGGTGCTTGGATTTTCAGAACAACTCCAAAGCCTCGAAAATATTCTTAAGAACCCAAAGCAAAGAGGGATCCTAGGGGAGTACTGGCTTGAATCTCTGTTGGGGCAAGTTCTGTCACCAACCCAATATCAGATGCAGTACCAACTTGGAACTGATGAAAAAACGGGCCAAAAGCTCATTCCTGACGCTGTTATCTTCGTCAAAGAAATGTTGATACCTATTGACGCAAAATTTTCGTTAGACAACTACAACAGAATTTCGCAAGAAACTGACCCTGAACGCAGAGCTCAACTTGAGAAAGTGTTCAAGTCTGACGTCAAAATGAGGATTGATGAAACATCAAAGTATATCCAAACGGAAAAGGGGACCACAAACTTCTCCTTTATGTTTGTTCCAGCCGAGGGTGTGTATCACAACCTAATTACATCCAGTGTAGGTGCCGTAAAGGTGAATTCTCGGAATCTAATCGAATATGCCTTTGAAAAAGGAGTGATGATCGTCTCTCCAACATCATTCTACGCATACCTTCAAACTGTCATCCTTGGCCTTAAGGCGCTTCAAATCGAGGAATCGGTTAAGGACATCCAGAAACAGGCTGAGAAGCTAATGCGCCACATGAAAGCATACGAGGAACACCACAACCGTATGGGGAAACACCTAGAAACAACTGTACGGGCATATACTGCCTCTTCAAAGGAGCTTAAAAAGGTTGATAAAGACATATACAAGATTACCGAAGGTGTGGCAGGTAAGGAGCTAGACCCACTAGAGCTATCAGCGATGTCCAAGGAGGATTAGTTGACATAATCACACCCTCAGCTATACTACCGGCGTCTCAGTTAGCTACTGCTAACAACACGCTCAAAATAAACACTATGCCAAACCTAGAAAATGCAAAGAAAGCACTGCGCCAAGACAAAAAGCGTACTGTGCGAAACAAAACAAGAAAGGCTGAAATCAAGTCTCTCCGAGTAAAGCTCCGTAAGATGATCGATTCTAAGAACATCGAGCAGTCAGAAGAGGTTGCAAAACTCGTATGTAAGAAGCTTGATAAAGCTGAGCAAAAGAATGTCTTTAAAAAGAATACTGTTGCTCGCTACAAGTCTCGATTGATGAAGAAAGTTAATGCGCTCAAAAACGCATAAAAAAATAGACCCTGTATGGGTCTATTTTTTTATTTCATCAAACTTACCGCTGTCAGATCCACAGCCAGATCAGCTGTGATCCGCCCAGACTTCATCTTGCGATCAAAGTCGAACAACTGATCATGTACACGCATCAATCCCTCAAGAGTAAACCCACGTGCCTGCGCCAGTGCCTTCTGCGCAACATACGGATGAACTCCCAGCTCGTTTGCCAGCTCCTGCTTCATCGCAGCTGGGTTGTCGTCGAGCAATGCGCGTGCGCCTAGCAAAATTCTCACCTGCCTTCCAATCATTGTGAGTAGATAATGATCACTCGCACCAGACCACCGTTCTTCTTGCAACAAACGTAATGCTTGACTTGATCGGCGTTGTGCAATTGCATCGATAAGATCAAAAATCTTTCCCTCAAAACTTGCGTGAACAAGCTCATCAACCATCTCTGCGCTAATCTGATCCTCTCCTGCGTAAGCAACGAGCTTTCCTATCTCTGAGTCCATCTGCCACAAGTCTCCCCCCACACGCCCCACAAGGGCTTGGAGGGCCTGTGAATCGATCGTACCGCCTCGTGCCTTAACCCTCGACGCAACCCATCTGCTAAGCGCAGGTCCTTGCAACTGTGGGAATGCGTAATGATGAACGCCTGACACCTCCTGCAATGCTTTGAACAATGGTTTTTTCTCTAAAGCCTTTGGCTCAGTTGTTTCCCAAAAAATCACGATGCTTGAATCTGGAACATCAGATAGTCCATCAACCCAAATCTTCATGTCTGCCTTTTTTGTCCCTGCAACCAAATCACGGATAACAACCATTCGTTTCTCACCCAAGAAGGGAAGTGCGCGCGCAGCACCAAGCACCTCGCCTGGTACGAGCTTTCCATAAAACTCAGCCGTGTTCATTCCCGTTGGATCAAATTTTGTACCAAAAGCCTTCTTCATCGTCCGCACCTTCTCTTGCACCTGAAAGGTGTCATCTCCATAGATAAAAATTAGCATAGTGGTGCCATCTTACTCTGATACGCATGACACATCAAAACTGTTGACAATTACGTAATATCTACCTAATCTCGCATTGCGAGACGTCGCACCCTCTCAATCGAGAGTATGGCCCTCGGGCACCCACATAGCCAAAACGCAACTCCTGCGATAGGCACGGCTCTACAGCTTGTAGAGGCTCAGTGGACGTCATTGAGCATTCAGAACAAACCGATCTGGAGATCAAATGAACATTTTCGACAGTGGCCCTGGGATAAACAGGACACTCAAAACAGTAGTTGGTCGCGACGGCCGATCCGCCGGACGAAATTACACACGCACAGGCACCACAGCTCTCACTGGCGGAGCCGGGGGCATCACCCTCGCTCTGCACCAGTTAGGAGATCTAGACCGTCTGACTCCTACTCAACAAGAAGCTGCTGTGAGTGCACTCAAAGCCATGTGCGAAAGAGCTCTCAGTGCTCTGGGTGAAGACACAGACGATGGATCCTACAAACCAGGCACGATCGTCCAGATCGTGGCTCCTTCAGGATTCTGGTGTTGCGGCATCGTTCTAAGTGATCGCCCATCATCGATTCGTGTCCGCATGATTGGCTTTTACGGCGATCTGACCGTAAAGTCATTCCCACACACCTACACAATCGAAGATCGACCGGGCTTCAAAGGCCTGAGTGGATTAGTTCGAGTGATGGTGAGGGCTGGTCTCAGTCACGAAGCAGCCAAAGGTTTGCATCATGTCAGCGATGACCACGAACTCCTCACTGAACTCATGCGATCTGATACTGACCACGACAAGATGGCGATAGCGGCTGCCTCAGTGATTACTGATCGGGAATTCCTTCTAGAAACACTCCGAGCAACAGAGATCAACCAACGGGCTCTTCATATTCTCATGATGAAGCTTGATCCTGAGACCGATATGGAGACCATCAAACAACTTGTACTGTCTCCAGAAAAAACCGGAAACGGTGACGAGTGGTGGACTCTGCATGGGTACATCTGTGATGCAAAGGTTGCAGTAGACTCGATGAAAGCACAGCTTAGTGCAGCGAGTTATGGCAATGATCGATGGCATGGGTTCCAGTCAGTCACATCAGCGCTCTACAAAGGCACACAGAGAACAATGACCCAGGTCTCTGAACTCATCCTCTGGTACGTTTGGCATCTCAAGGGCGGTGTTGGTGACCTCGAGGACAGTGAGACTGAGGAAGATGCACTGAATATCCTGAAAGCCCACCCCGACACCTCCATGGCACAACTCGGCCTCACTATTGAAAAGGCGCTTCAGGGCACCAGCTCTAAGCAAGCCTGACCCCAGAGCCCCGACCGCACAACGCGTGGTCGGGGCTTTTCTAATTAAAAAGACGAGGCTCACGCCCCGTCTCTACACTTACTCTTTCCAACCCTTCATCTCCCCCCAGTTCATCCCAACCTCCACATCAACCACCAGCGGCACATCATAACTCGCAATCCCTTCCATCCTCTCGCGCAACCCCTTTGCCACCTCATCAAGCGCACCCATGTCGCACTCAAGTACTAACTCGTCATGCACCTGCAACAACACTCTCGCTGGCAAGCCGCTCTCCTCGAGCCATGTGTGCACCTCTATCATGGCTTTCTTCACAATATCGGCCTGTGTACCCTGGAGCGGCATATTGATCGCCATACGCTCTGCAGAAGACACCAGCATTGGCACGCCTGAATTGATTTCTGGAAAGTAACGGCGGCGACCAAATAATGTCTCTACATATCCTTGCTCGTGAGCAAGGTCTTTTGTCTCATCAAGATATTCTCTAACCGCACTGTGGATCTCAAAATATTTTTTGATAAAGTCTTTTGCCTCTGCAAATGACAATCCTGTTGAACGTGACAACGACCGCGCACCCATCCCATACATAATCCCGAAGTTGATGGCCTTTGCTGCACGTCGCTGATCCTTTGTCACCTTGTCCTCATCGATCTCCCACACCTCAGCAGCTGTTCGTGTATGAATATCCGCCCCTTCCTTAAACGCGGTTGTAAACGACTTGTCTTTTGAAATAACTGCC
>JABITQ010000087.1 GCA_018700535.1 Candidatus Uhrbacteria bacterium
GCATCCATTCCGGCAGCCAAAATACTCAGCGCATCTTTGCGCAAAACCGTTGTCTCAAGCATCTTCTTATTTTGAATCAACCCCTTCTTCATACAAATACATTTTATCATTTATGGCCGATCAGATACACTGAAGAAACTATGATTGAAGTTGAAAAGAAATATCTGCTCAATGCTGAGCAGGAGAAGAAGTTGATTGAGGGAGCAACGTTTCTCGAAGAAAAAACGAACGAAGATGTGTACTACGATACAAAAGAGTTAGCACTTACAACATCAGATAATTGGCTTCGATCACGTAACGGTCGTTTTGAATTAAAGCGTCGTTTACACAAACTAGGGCACAGTCTTGGAGCAACAGCTTACGAAGAGATGGAGGATGACGAACAAATTCGCGAGTTCTTAAAACTCCCTGGGTCCAATAGTCTTGAGGTAGATCTGTTGTCTGCTGGGTACACGCCATTCGTATCAATCATCAAACAAAGGAGGAGTTACCGTCGAGGAGAATTTATGATTGACCTTGATATTTGCGACTTTGGATACCAGATCGCAGAAATCGAACTCATGATAGATGATGATGCAATGCGCAGTGAAGCATTAGCAAAAATCAACACACTCGCAGACGAGATGAACCTCGACACAACACGTGTACACGGAAAGATCATTGAATACCTCTATCGTTACAACAAACCTCATTACAAAGCTCTTGAAGACGCTGGTGTCCTATGAAGCCAGCCGCACGACTCTTACGCTGGTACCGAGTGCATGGGCGTATATTACCCTGGAGACAAACAAGAGATCCATATAAGATCCTCGTTAGTGAGATCATGCTGCAACAAACCCAAGTTGAGCGCGTGAAAGTTTTTTATCGCAACTGGCTAAAAGAGTTTGGATCGTGGAAGAAGCTTGCTGCGGCATCAAACGCCGATGTTATCATCGCGTGGGCTGGACTTGGTTATAATCGAAGAGCTCTTGCTTTGCGCGACATTGCACGACAAGTTGTTGAGCAAGGTGTCCCAACGACCGAAGAAGACTGGCAGTCTCTTAAAGGAATTGGTCCTTACACCGCCGCAGCGCTCAGTGCGTTTGCACAGCAAAAGCGCACCCTACCGATTGATACAAACATTCGTCGCGTCCTAGGACGTTATTATTTTGGAAAGACCTTTCCTGATCTCAAAGATGACATTCGCATTCGTCGCAAGACAGAATCATTCCTCCCCAAACGCGGTCACTATTACGATGTCCCACAAGCAATCTTCGACTTAGCTACCATGATCTGCACCAAGGCCCCAGACTGTGCACGTTGTCCGCTAAAGAGTGACTGCAAGGCGGCGAGCAAGTTCTTGTCGGGAAACGTTAAGATACCGAAACGATCCACACCAAAACCGAATGAACGTAAGCATCGCGATAAACGTTATCCAGATCGGATTTATCGTGGACGCATTTTGAAAGTAGTACGCGTAAGTGTCCGTGTCGATTCAAAAAAGCTCGGAGCACTTATCGATCCACACTTTGATGCAATGCT
Organism: Candidatus Uhrbacteria bacterium; assembly: GCA_018700535.1. Taxonomy (GTDB): domain Bacteria; phylum Patescibacteriota; class Patescibacteriia; order UBA9934; family GWF2-40-263; genus UM-FILTER-50-9. Next base: position 1,522 of record JABITQ010000087.1, read on the forward strand.
TGATTATAAATGGGTGGAGAACATGATCGACCGCTTGGTGAAAGATGGAATGATAAAGCGCACAAAGAATACCCTCTCCTTATGACAGATTTTCAACGAGACATTTATGCTGTCGTTCAAAAAATTCCAAAAGGTCAAACGATGACTTACAAGGAAGTTGCCAAGGCTGCAGGTCGTCCAAAAGCTTATCGAGCTGTCGGGAATGCATTGAACAAAAATTACGATCCGAATATTCCTTGCCATCGAGTCGTGAAATCAGATGGAGCATTAGGTGGATACAATCGCGGAAGAGAGATGAAAGGGAACATTCTTCGCGAAGAACAAAAAAACATCCGACATTAGTCGGATGTTTTTAACTTCACAGGACTATATTTGGCTGATTGTAATCGGGCACCGAGCAAGGCTCGACACGCTTTAGAAGCAATCTGACCAGCAAAGCCGGCAAGACGCACTAATTAGCTAAGTCCAAATGGACGTACCGCGGGGCTCTCACGATGCCACCTAAGTGACAAAGGCTCTAAGCCCTAGGCCAAAAATTTGCCCAAATTAGTTCTGTGAAGTTAAAAGGATTTTATCATCTGGAAAGAGTGTTGCAAGTGCAACGGTGGATAAACATGATTATCGAGCCATTGTGGGGGTATTTGAGGAGACTGGGATAAGCATCGAGCTTTCTTGCTCTACACCTGTATCAAAGTCTGCTAACTGTACCAATGGTTCTGTTGGATCAGACGCAAATTCTGCAACTGGCACAAACGTGCGCGATAGCAGCTCAGCATCTTCTACATACACAGGACTTTCGATCGCAAGCTCGATCTCTCCAGCCGCCTCTTGAAACGGTTGTCCCTGAACAGCTGTAAACGAAGTTGCCATAAACGCGAACACGCCCACAGCCACACCTCCAGCAATAAGCGGTGCAGTGTACGTAAAAATGATATCCCAACGAGATGTCTTATCGCACGATGGTGAATCGAAATATCTTGAACACAACAATGCACGCCGAAGCTCGTAGCGATGCTCTGGGTCTCCATGAACCTCATGAGTACCGATCTGCTCAAGCAAGTCTTCAATTTTTGATTGGGATTCTGACATAAACATTTGAGACTTTTGCCGGATGCATTATTACTTGCACCTCAGGTATCTCCTCCTCGACCATCATGACTTGAAGTTTTTTAACCGCACGATGAATGTGTGACTTAACCGTCCCCTCCTTCATCTTCATGACAGCTGATATTTCTGGAACCGTCATGTGTGAGAAAAACCTTAGTGTCAAAATGTCTTGCTGTTTTTGATTAAGCTTGGCAAGCATCTTGCAAAGCAGTTCTACTTTTATTTGCAGCTCCTCAGCATCTTCTCCCATCCTATAAGCAATATCTGGCCTAAACGCATCGCGCGCCACAATCTCTGGCGCCGCATCTGTCGCTACTTCAAACATCTTTGCGCGCTTACGGAAATAATTTCCCACCTGCGCCACACCAATGGAGAACAACCAAGATTTAAATTTCTTCCCTTTTTGTGGTTTGTACTTCTTTAAGTTTTTTAACGCTTGAAAAAACGTTTCACTTGTTAAATCTTTTGCGATCTCCGCATTCCCCGTACGGTTATACATAAACCCAAAGATAGGCTGGTAGTAAGTGTCATACAAACCACCAAATGCTTGCGGGTCTTCTTTTGCACGTGTGATCAACTCAATCTCATTGTCCATACCCTCATATGGGTTACAAGTTATTGCCGAGAATGAGAGCTGATGGCACTCGGGGGGAGATTAACCATCAGCTCAATCGAGCTAAGCTCGACAACACTCTCATTGTTCGACCTTGCAATAAGTACATCGCTAAAAAGTTCAAAACGTTGCAAAGCACTAATGCAGCATCATCTCAAACAACGCCTTTACGTTTGCATACCGCTCTCGCTTCGCAAACTCATCTGCTTTTACATACGGCTGCCAATCACTACTCATTCCATACACTTCCATACCAAGCCCTCTGCCGATATAGAGGATTCTTGGGAGGTGATACTCCTGACTTGTGACGATTGCGCTCTGAACACCAAAAATCTCCTGTGCTCTCTTCATTGTGTCAAAACTGTCTAATCCTAATGAATCAGCCAAAATAGCCTCTGAGGGCACTCCAGCGTCTAGTAAGTACCTCTCCATAACGACCACCTCGTTGTAATCTACCTTTGAACCATCACCGCTCACAAGAATCTTCTCAACATAACCAGTCTCGTACAAAGACACGGCCGTCAGCAATCGATCGGCAAGAATATCTGACGGGCTCCCATTTTTTAGCACTGAGGCTCCTGGCACAATCGCAACAGACACTTGTTGCGGTCTCTCAATAATCCACTCACTTGCAGCACCAATCTCACTCTGTGCAACATTAAAAAATCCAATACTCAAAATCGCGGCTAAAAAAACAGCTAAAATTATTTTATTCATAACGCAACGCCTCAATCGGATCTAGTCGCGCAGCACTTCTAGCCGGATAAATTCCAAAGACCAACCCAACAACCGTCGAAACAGCCGCTGCCAAAATAATCGCATTAAGCGGGATAACAATTGTCCAATCTGACAAAATAAAATTCATCATAATAAGTCCAATCCCCACAGAGGTAAGCACCCCCATCACGATACCCATGAACCCACCAATTATCGTAAGTAGCACTGACTCAACCAAAAATTGCCAAAGGATTTCTTTATATGTTGCGCCAACTGCCTTACGCAAACCAATCTCTCTTGTGCGCTCAGTCACACTCACAAGCATGATGTTCATGATCCCAATACCTCCAACCACCAATGAGATCGCTGCGATAGAAGAAAGTAAAATTGTCAGCACAGAACCAACAACTCCAATAATCTCTGTTGCGTCTTCTTGAGATGACACAAAGAAATTATCTAAGTTTGGATCACCTTCAGGGTTATCAATATCATTAGAGTCACGCATCAAGTATCGCAACTCCTCCTTTGCCTCGTTGATATCACCAGTAGCAAGTGCCGTAATAAAACTCACATGGTCCACACCAACCAAATCGCGTTGCATTGTTGTTACAGGAATAACCACGCGCGTATCCAAGTTTTGAAAAAACCTAGAGCCCAGCTCTTCAAACGAACCAATGACGCGATAAGACTGCGACTTGATCTTAATCTTTTGTCCGACAGGATCTTGATCACCAAACAAATCTTGTGCGACCTCAAGCCCTAGTACAGCAACCTTTGCATACCCATCAATTTCCGACTCTTCCATGAAACGGCCATACAAAAGATCTGCTGGGAAAATATCAAGATCTTCATGGTCTGTCCCAACAACTTGATAAAACTCCGTGGAATCCTCATGTGTGACAGGAAGTGTAGTTAGCAGCTGAGGTGATACTGTCGCAAAAATGCCTGAACGCTCCATTGCTTCTTCATCATCCAAATCGATAGACTGCGCAACAAATGGATCTGGCGGTCCGGATGTTGGGTCTCCACTTGATGGCTCAACAAACACTAAGTCCGCACCCAAATCTGAAACCTGAGACAAAATCAATCCTTCTGCTCCCCTACCAACAGACATCATCAAAATCACCGCACCGATCCCAATCACAATCCCAAGGATCGTCAAAGTTGATCGCGATTTTGTACGCAATAACGACTCAACAGCTGTACCAAATAAATCTCGTCTATTCATACTACTTCTTATACCCTCCCCTTCGGCGGTGTCCGTTTGATGTATCAGACTCAAGCATCCCATCACGCATTCGAACAATCCTCGATGCATACTCCGCCGCTTCTTCCTCATGCGTCACCATAACAATGGTGTGACCTTGCTCGTTTAGCTCTGCAAGCAACTCAAGAATCAACTCACCTGTTTTTGTATCCAAGTTACCCGTTGGCTCATCAGCAAAAATAATTGTCGGATCATTCACAAGCGCACGAGCAATAGCCACACGTTGCTTTTCACCACCTGACAACTGATTCGAGTAGTGATCAGATCGATGCTCAAGAGATACAGCTTTGATAGAACGCTTTGCACGCTTGATCCGTTCAGCCTTCGGCAAACCACCGTAAACAGTTGGTAACAAAACATTATTGAGCACTGTAGACTTCTGCAACAAGTTGAACGACTGGAACACAAAACCAACTTTGTCCTGACGCATTTTAGCCAACGCGTCATCACTCAAACCTGGCACAGATCTTCCGTCAAAAATATACGATCCATTGGTAAGTGAATCCAAGAAACCCATGATGTGCATGAGTGTGCTCTTTCCTGATCCAGAAGGACCCATGATCGCAATAAACTCCCCAGCCTTAATATCAAACGAGACGCCTCTCAGCGCCCGCGTTACAACCTCGCCATTCACATAATGACGAGTAACATCTTTTAGTTGAATGAGTGGTTTAGCCATAACTATTCAGCAATCTCCCGAATAACCACTTCTTCACCCTCTTCTAGTCCAGACACAATTTCAATGCGACCCAAATCTCCACGTAGGCCAGTAACCACCGCGCGACGCTCCACTTTGCCGTTCATAAGAACGCGCACATATTTACCATCAGAGTCCTGAAGTACAGCGCGTTGTGGAAGTGTAATCGCTCCACCGCGTCGATCGGTCGAAAGAACGAGGTCTGCACTCATACCTGGTCGAAGTGTCACGATAGTCTCTTCGTCGTCAAGATAAACAGTCACCTCGTAGTACACAACACCCTCGATAAGCTTTTCAGCTGGATCGATCTCACCAACAAACCCCATCAACTCAACATCGCCACCAAACGCATCAAAGGTAAGCTCTACACGATCATCAAGACTAATCTTAGCAATATCAGATTCAGAAATTTCCGCAACGATTTCAAATTGATCACCCGTAGTCTGAACAACCACAACAGGCGTCGCAGCAATCACCTGCTCACCAACTTCGACAGATACATCTGTAACATTTCCAGCGATCGGTGATTTGATTTCTGCGTTGTCGAGTCGTGCAGATGCAGCCGAGTATGCTGCGCGTGCACGCCCAACCTCAGCCTCATACGAAGCAAGGTCAATTGAACGAGGTGCCGCAGCAACCTCTGCCAATGATGCCTCTGCGCGCGCAAGCTCTGCGCCTCGCAATGCAAACACAGACTCAGACGCAGACAAAGATTGCTTGGCAGATGCAACAGAGTAATCCTCAACAACCTCAGAAGAATCTAGTGCAATTGCGGCCTGGTTATAAGCATTTTGTGAATCTTCTAGCGCAGCAGATGATGTGATAAGCGCATCAGACACATTCTGAAATGCATTCTCTAACGCTGCTTGGTCTACCTGCACAGCCGATCGAGACGCGTCCACGGTCGCCATCAATGCCGTTAACTCAGCACCGGTAAACCCAGAGCCTGTTAACGTCGCCTCTACAATCTGCCTTGTATACAAAAGAGTAAGTGCCACCTGCTGCAACGTATCTTCTACAAGCTGACCTGCTGAAACAATCGTTCCAGATGACGCACCATACGCCACAGCCAAAATCGCAGACTCAGCTGTTACCAAATCAGAATAGGCTGTTGTAAATTTTGATCGCCCACGACTAAGTGCTTCGCTATCTTTTGAAGATAGATATAATTCGTAGTCATCGTTAAGCGCACCATTGCGCACCCCCATTACCTCATCAGCTTTTCCAAGACCTGATCGCGCCTCAATAACACCTGCCCACGATGCACTCAACAAATCATCATAAGCATCTGCGACAAGCCCCGCATTGTCTGCACGTGTTTGTGCCAAATTATCGCGAGCAGTCTCGAGCGCGATAGCGGCAGCATCTGAATCGATGTTGTAACGTGTCTTTGCAAGATCAAGAAGAACAGTTGAATGTTCTACATCTGTATCAGCAGCGGCGTAAGAAGCCTCAGCTGCCTGCAAGCCAGCCTTTGAAATCGCAAGTGTCTCCTCACGAGATCCCGCACGTTGTTGCTCTAGGTTTGCAGAAGCAACTTCCACAGCCTTGTAGGCACTCTGCACATTGGCGACTAACTCGGTTGTATCGAGTACTGACAAGATAGACCCAACCTCTACAACATCGCCAACAGCTACAAGAAGCTGTTCAATCGTTCCAGACAAATCAAAAGACAACTCAACTTCATCAACCGAAACAACTTCACCATTCGCGTCTACGGTTTGCTCAAGAACACTCTCCTCAACAATTTCTGTTACATAACTAACATCCTCTCCACCTGAAAATAAAATAGAAACAACGATACCGAGACCAACAATAACCAGCAGCCAAAACCACCAGCGTTTAAAGACACGAGGAATTTTCATAGTGATCAAATTATACCACCATTTGACTGTCACGTGTATCCAGTAATCACAAACGAAAACCCGCCACAACGGCGGGTTTTGTCCTAGTAATCTCTAAGCTTTTCAATCAACGGGTTCGCCTGGATCTTCTCGAGTGCCTTTGCCTCGATCTGACGAATACGCTCACGCGTTACATCAAACTCACGACCGACTTCCTCGAGTGTGTGGCTTACTCCGTCTGTGAGTCCAAAACGCATTTCAAGAATTTTCTGCTCACGCGGTGTGAGCTCTTGCATTGATTCACGGACATAATCACGAAGCAATTCACGCGCAGCCTTTTTGTCTGGCGAAATACTTTTTACGTCCTCAATAAAGTCTTGAAGTTTTGAATCCTCATCGTCGTCTCCCACAGATGCCTCGAGCGAGACGGTGTCCTGTGAGATCTTACGGATGTGACGAACCTTGTGAACAGGCTGCCCCATTTCAGCGGCAATTTCTTCAGGCAATGGTTCGCGACCAAGATCCTGAATAAGTTGTCGCTCGATCTGCTGAAACTTGTTGATGGTCTCAACCATGTGCACAGGAATACGAATGGTGCGGGACTGGTCGGCAAGTGCACGCGTAATCGCCTGACGAATCCACCATGTCGCGTAGGTTGAAAACTTGTATCCCTTTCGGTACTCAAACTTTTTCACCGCACGAAACAGCCCAACGTTTCCTTCTTGAATCAAATCGAGAAGAGACATGGACTTTCCAACAAACTTCTTTGCAATAGACACAACCAATCGAAGGTTCGCCTCAAGCAAACGTTGCTCAGCTTCTTTTTCAAAACGCTCTTTGCGTTTTGCAAGCGCAACTTCCATCTCTCCTGTTAGGAGTGGAATCTTTCCGATTTCACGCAAGTACATCTGGATGGAATCTTGTGTGATGTCTGGCAACTGCTGCGTACGAGCATCATCCGAAAGACGAATCTTGTCGTACACCTCGTTGCGTTCTTTGACACGACCAAGGATCCCCTCTTTCATTTCAACAAAGTGGACACCTACTCGATCGAGCTCACCAAGGAACTCTTCGAATCGAGGGACATAGTCCTCGATTTGTACAAATGTGAAAAGAATTTCATTTTCGGTGATGTAACCACGTCGACGACCCTTTGCAACCAGTCGATCGAGCACATCTTGCTCGGGAGGTGCTGAACGCTTGTAACGCTCTTTTCGCACTTTTTCGATAGGCTTCTTTGCTGCTGCTGGTTTCTTTGCAGCAGACGTTGTTGGTGCAACTCTCTTTTTTACAACCTTCTTTTTTGCCGGCTTGCTAGCTGATTTGCTTGCCGGTTTTTTTTGAACCTTTTTCGTCTTGGCTTTAGGCATAAGATAAAACGCAACAAAGCTACACACATGTGCACTTTGTTACAAACTACTCAGATAATTGATCTAATAATCTGGACACCGCAGCTTGATCACCAGCGGCTTCTGCTTGTCTTAGCTCTCGAGCTACGTTAGCTCTGTGACGTTTGTCGACCCCACGCTCAAGCGTGTTAAATAGGTTTTCAAGTTGTTTCAGCACCTTTACTCGCGGTAACTCTCGAAAGGTTTGTTCGGCCAATATTGAAGTTTTATCGAGTAGAGGCAGAAGCTCTTCTCGCATTTGATGGCCATCAACCGTTGTTCTGAGTCGCGAAAAATTTGATTTTTGTGCTGAAGTTACGCCAGAATCATACCCCTCTTCCATGAGCTTGTAAAGCGTTATCCACAATTTACTTGACGGAAGGTGCGCCTTTAGTTTCTCCCTTAAATCTCTATCATCTGTTTGAACAAGGTACCCAAAAAGCAACTGAAACACCTGATCTTCTATTGACTCTCTCTCTAGTTCTGCCTTTTTTTCTTTCTTTACAACCGGATCTTTCTTTTTGGTTGTTATTTTCACTTTTTTGTTAATTGAATCACGCAAGACTTTTTGATCAACTGAAAGAAGATCTGAAACCTTTTGCAACCAATGTTCACGCTCAACAACCCCTTGCATCTCACTAATCGCTGGAAGCAACTCCTTTGCAATCAAGCGCTTGTCATCAATGTTCGAAAGGTCCTTCCCGCGTATAACCGTCTTGATCAAAAACTCCATAATCGGAACAGAGTTGTTTGCAATCTTTACCCACACCTCAGGGTCTTTCTGCACCAATTCATCTGGATCTTTCACATCGTTTGGTAGCACAGCTGCACGCACATCAAGACCTAACCCACGCGCAATAGCCATCCCCTTCTTCGCGGCTTTAAACCCAGCCGCGTCAGAGTCGAACGCAAAAATTATCGTCTCTGTGTAACGCTTCAGTAACGTAAGCTGATCCTCAGTAAGCGCTGTTCCAGAACTGGCAACGATATTTTCAACACCTACCTTATGCGATGCAACAACATCAAGATTCCCCTCTGTGACAATCACAGCACTCGCATCTTTAATTCCACGCTTAGCAACATCAAGCCCGTAGACAAGGCGCCCCTTGTGATAAATCATCGTCTCCGGTGAGTTCATGTATTTTGGCCCAGCCTTCGCATCCTTTGACAGGGCACGTCCTGTAAACCCAACCGTATTCCCATGATGATCGCGCAAAGGGATCATCACCCGATTTCGAAAACGATCAATAATTCCACTCCCACTTTTTTTACGCAAACCAAGTCCTGCTTCAACAATCTCTCCATCTGAAAATCCATTCTTTGCGAGAATATGACAAAGCGCATTCCACTCGTCTGGAGCGTAGCCAATACCAAATCGTACGCGCAGATCATCTGAAATTGCACGTCCATCCACATAATCACGTGCATGTTTTGCTCCTGCCGCATCCTTCAAAACATTCTCATAAAACTTCACAGCA
>JABITQ010000071.1 GCA_018700535.1 Candidatus Uhrbacteria bacterium
CGTCAGACAAGGAGAGTCCGATGATTCGAATGTATCTGTTGATGGCTGCGCTTTGTCAGCTGATGGCTTGTAGCACTGTCCCAACTGAGGCGAAGGTTCCTGAACTTGGATCCGAAGTGGATTCGGCGTCGTGCGAAGGTCTCAGAAATGACTACGCACTGATCATGGACAAGATGGAGGTCGACGGCAACGTTGATCATGTTGCGAGAAAGTTCATCAAGTGGACCTTGCAACCTCTGTCGTCCTCCGACGCAATCGCACGCTGCTTCACCAAAGATGAGCTTGCGAAGCTCTATGCGGCAGAGAGGGACATTTACCTTCGTGAGCTCGAGAGCGATTTGCGAGACTGGAGCAGGTACTGTTCCAACAGAGAGGTTCTCGAGAATCTGTCGTTTTTGACCGAGCCAGCCTGGGAGTCTGATGACCATTCATTGATCGTGGTTCTTGAGCCAGTCGATCTGGATCGCGTCATGACCATCAAAGCCTACGGCCTTGCGCGCTGCACAAGCTCTCGCCAACCAGATGTCTTTGAAGACGGTTTGATGCTTGCTGCTCTCATCGAAAACAGACTACTGCGCGCCGAAGTAAGTCTCGACATCGTTGAACACTTCTACCGAGCTCACTACACCGTCGAGTCGAAAGATCCAGCTGCGACTGAACGAATGCTAAGCGCGTACCCTCTGAACGATCTACTGGATCCAAAAGCGCTTGCGATCAACATGATCCAATCTGGAAACCCGCCCGATTTTCAAATCTACGAAGACTGGGATGTGGACTATTCAGACATGGATACAACGGTGACGGTAGCTTTCACCAACAAGTCCATTGACACAAGGAACATCGCGAACAAGTTCCTCAATGCTGGGTATCCACGAACGCAGGTGCTTACACTTACCTTCAACGCGCACATGGATCGAGGTGAGCACAGAAGTGCCGCGTGGATTGGTCGGGAGCACCTTGGACCACTGCAGGTTGAGATGGCTGAGAATGCCTACATCACCTGGGCTGATGAAAGCCTGAATTATTCGATCGCCGTTGATCGCCACGGCAACAAATCCAGAACATATAACTGGAATCGCTAAGCACGCACGCAATCCCGCTCCCCTCCTCTGGGTGGCGGGATTTTTCGTTGACAAACTGATGACTTTGTTGCAACATTGCTCAGTTCTGGCACCCCCGTCAGACAAGGAGCGTCCAATGACTCGAATATTGTTTTTGATGGCTGTAATACTTCAGCTAGTCGCCTGTAGTGAAGATGAGCCCACACAAGAGAGTGTTGGCTCGCAGGTGGATTCAGATTGGTGTGACAATTCCAGAGCGGATTACATACTTGCTGTCGACGACATGATCGATAATCGTCGTGTCATATGGAGCACACGTAGATTGATCAATCTCACGCTAAAAACACTCAACAGCAACCGGACTGGTGCAGTTTGCTTCACCAAGCAAGAGTTGATCAGACTCCACTCACTCGAGAGAGACATCACAATCGAAGAGATCGAGCGTCGAGTGGTCGACTGGCAAGAGACCTGTGATGAGAAGAAGGAGCTCGAGACGCTATCGCATGTACTCAGTATGCAACGCTACTCACCAGACGATTCCTTCACACTCACGCTCACCACACCTGACTTGGACCGAGTGAAGGTTATCAGGGTGTATGCTCGTGTGAAATGTGGTGGCATCAAGCGATCAAAAGTGGATCCACTCGCTTTCTCCTCAATCCTAGAAGGAGCATGGCTTTCCACTGACGGTCATTTGCAAAAGAACATCAGATACGACATCGTCATAAACTTCTACCGGATCTACTACACAGAGGGCACAACTGACGACGTGGAAGCACAACGCTTCATCAATGAGCACCCTCTCGATGAAATGACATCGCCGATTCTGTTCGCGAGAGAGCTAATCGAATCTGTGCACCCACCGGCCTTCAGATTCTATAATGAATGGGATGTGGATATTGATGGTGTGCAAGATGCGATGCTGAGCATGCTTCAAGACCCAAGCAGGCCAACCAGGTTTCAAAAAGTTCTCTACGACCTTGGGTATCCCTCACATCTCGTGCACCTGTACGAGTATGAGACCCACATCAGCAATCACCGATACCAACTCGCAGTTCAAATCGCTCGCAAGTACCTTGGCGAACCATGGATCACAAATGCCGAAAGCGATATGATCCGCTACGCCAACAAAAGTGGTGACTATGCGATCTCGGTTGAACGTGACGGCAGTCGAACAAAGGTCTACGATCTAAACGACTGGAGATAAACGCACGCAATCCCGCTCCCCTCCTCTGGGTGGCGGGATTTTTCGTTACAACTCAAAACAAAAACCCCATCGCATTACGATGGGGTTTATCTTTCAAATTGCTTATTTCCTCTTCATCATCTCCCACTGAACTAGGAGCGGACTTGCGAGGAAAAGTGATGAGTAGGTTCCGACACCGATACCGATGATGAGTGCGAGTGCGAATGGGCGCGTGCTGTCTCCTCCTAGGATGAAGATTGCTGCGAGCGCCAAGAGTGTTGTTGCACTGGTGTTGAGTGAGCGCATGAATGTCTGCTTGATACTCATTTCAACGGTCTCTTCAAAAGTATCAGCGTTGCGACGTAACAAGTTTTCACGCGTGCGGTCAAACACTACAACAGTATCGTTAATTGAGTAACCAAGGATGGTTAGCATGGCTGCGACAAACGCGGTGCCAATCTCCCAGCCGAAGAAGTGGCCGAGGAGTGCGAATGCTCCAATGGTAATCAACACGTCGTGAAATGCTGCGAGGATTGTGAGTAGACCGTACTTCCATGACGCAACAGGCTCCGACACTTTGCGGAATGCCCAAGCGATGTACAAGCCGATCAGCACGAGGGTCATTAGGAGACCAAGAAGTGCTGTGCGACGAAGCTCATCTCCGATGACTGGGCCAATGGAGTCAAAGCGCATTTCATCGCTTGCTCCGATGTCAGTTTCAAGTGCGGTTAAAATTGTTTGATGCTCATCTTCGCTCAAGTCTTCTGTGCGAATGATGACACCATGCTCTCCAGTCAGCTGAACGGCAACATCTGTAAAGCCAGCTGTTTCAAGACTTGTGCGCACACTGTCTACTTCAACCGACTCGGTAAACTCTACTTCCAAAAGTGAGCCTCCAGTAAAATCGATTCCAAACTTTAGTCCAAGCGTTACGATCACGAGCAAAGACCCGACAACGAGCACGCTCGATAGAATAAACCAGTTTTTTCTTTGTGCAACAATATTCATATTATTTCTTTCGCTTTACACCAAAGAGTTGTGGTTTTCGAATCTTCTTCCACTCTAATGTTGTCTTAAGATACGCACGCGTTACTGTGATCGCGGTAAACATCGAAAGAATAACTCCAATCGAAAGTGTTACAGCGAATCCACGGATAAAGCTTGAGCTAAACCAGTAGAGCACACCAGCAGCAATCAACGTTGTGATGTTTCCGTCACGGATCGCTGTCCAGGCACGAGCAAATGCTTCATCAACCGATGACGCAAAGTCGCGACCAGATTCAAACTCTTCTTTGAGTCGCTCAATAATCAATACGTTCGCATCAACTGCGATTCCAAGTGACAAGACAAAACCAGCGATTCCAGCAAGTGTAACTGTTACTCCAAACAGTCTGTACGCCGCGAGGTTCATGAACGCGAAGAGCAAAAGTGCAATGACAGCGATCAAGCCAGGTAGGCGGTAAGCGATTAGCATGTACAACGCAACGAGCAAGAATCCAAACAAGGCTGCGCTGATACTCTTTTCTAGTGAGATCGCTCCAAGTGTTGGACCAATCGTCTGCTGTGAAAGAAGGTTAACTGGGACTGGCAACGCACCTGCGTTTAGTCGCTGCGAGAGCAACTTCGCTTCTTCGATTGTGAAGTCTCCAGTGATCACCGCACGTCCACCGTAAATTGCTGTTTGCACCGTCGGTGTTGAAATCGGTGTGCCATCGAGGAAAATCGCGATTGGCTCTCCAATATGCGACTCGGTCAACTGACCAAACAAGTCCCCTCCCTCGCTGTTAAATGTAAGCGCCACGTAAGGCGATCCTGTCTGATGATCAAACTCTGTCCCCGCACGCTCAAGATGCTTTCCAGATAGCTCTGTGTTTACCCATGGCGAAACACCTGGGATCACGTCATAAACATCTGAAAGTGGCATGACGATCCGTTGGATCGTGTGAAGCGGTGTGTTTCGGGATTCTTCTTTGTAGATCAAGTGGTAACCAAAGTCTGTAAGCACCGGCTCTGAAATTTCACCAGGTGTTAGTTCTGCTGCTGCGATCGCAAAAGATGGAACGTAATTACCTGCAAAGCTCCATCCAAGCGAACCACCTGCTGCTGCAGATGGGCCTGTTGAGTTTGCTGAGGCAAGCTCTGCAAAGTTCTGAGCTGTAGCCTGCGCTTTCAAATCGTTAATCTTGTTGGATGCATCAATCTCGCTGAGACCATTCTCACACCCTGTTGTTCCCTCGTAACAAATAAGCAGGTGGGAAAGCAACATCTCTTCTTGGTTTGATGAGCTAACGAGTTTGAAGATGTTTACTCCTTCGCTATTCTCAAGAACAGTGCGATTAACCTGTCCGTCTTGCAACCCATTCTGATTAATCAATAATGAAAAGTCTCCGTAGTAAGAGCTATCAGAAATGTTTTCAATAATTCCACCTGTCTGCGCAATGTTCGATTCGATACTCAGCTCTTGCACGAGCGTTTCAAAATCCTCACCTGCAATTGCACGACTCAGTGCAGCTTGTGCATCAGCGCGCTCAGTCACATTGGTGGTTTCGAGCAAAGCAAGCTCTTCTTCTGTCGGATCGCGATCAAGTTCTTCACCTGGCTCCTTGAACTCAAGGACAGGTGTCTCACCGATCAAACTAATTGCTTCGTTCACCTCGAGCACACCAGCGAGCTCGATGATGACACGATAAGTTCCTCCAGTCGTTGTTGTCTGCACAACAGGCTCGGACACACCAAACGCGTTTACACGACGTTCAATCACATCACGAACACCCTCGAGCGCTTCGACGCGATCAAGCTCAGGGATATCACTCATGTCTGCCTCGTAGATGAGGTGAGTTCCCCCTTGGAGATCTAGACCGAGTCTGAACGGCTCATCAACGAGTGTCATCGGGAGCCAACCTGTCTTATCTTCAATGGTGTGCGCTGCATTGTTCCAAACGTTTGGGAAATCGTATCCAGCCACAACAACAGTCGCGAGTAAAAATACAATCGCCGCAATCCGCATCCCCCAGGGCTTTTTTGCCTGCTTCTTCGTCTTTTTCTTGAGTTTCCAAGTTTGCATATATAGATCAATAAAATCGACGCTAGTGTAAGCGATATGTGAAAGCCCAGCAAGTGGACAAATCCTCTGCGTTACTCGGTTACGTAACCGAGTAACGCAGGCTTTTCTCTTAAAGCCCAATGTTTTAGATAATCTAGGTAGTCATCTTGATCCTTATAGGTGTTTTTGAAGAAATCTAAGGTCATGAGAGGAAACTCTTGTTCGCCTGTCAAATATGTGTTGTGACCAGACCATTCATACATTCGCATACTTAATTCAATAAGATCCCAATTTTCCACAACACCCTCTCTCCATAGCTCTCCAGTTAAGTCTAGTGAATTCAAATGTATGTATGGAGCAATGTGCGATAAATACGACTGAGAATTTATATGCTTAGCTTTGTATTTGCTTTCAAACAATGAACCTGAGCGCTTATTCTTCAGATTATAGTATCGACTGTAGCCCTTATTCAACTTATGAAAAAAACGAGGAATACCACCTTCTCGCAATTGACGAACGAGGAAGTGATAATGATTTGGCATTAAACAGTAGGCTGCAATTTCGACATGTGGCTCTCTTTCACCGCCAAACACATGACTACCTGTTAACAGAACCATCTTATCTAAAGGATCAGAACTATGTTGATATTTCTCATCATTGAATAGATAGGCTGACTCCAAAAAACGACTGTAGTCTTTTGATGTATCAAACATGCAACGTTTATCTACTCCTCTGTTGTACACGTGGTAATACTCGCCGCTTACAAATTCTATTTTTCTCATATGCACATTCTTTCGCTAAATGACATTTCTGCGTTACTCGGTTACGTAACCGAGTAACGCAGAAATGTCAGGCCCCGATTTAAGGGGTAAAACGTCTTATTTTTTTTGATTTTCCTGCGTAACCTGGTGCGTAAAAAAATAGAGATCAAAAAAGACCCTCTGGTGAGAAGGTCCATAAAATAAGGCCTACTTGGAGCATGATCATAAGTGCGACGAAGAATTGAAACGAGCCTTTTTGGGTTTTGTGGCGAAAGCTGTACATCCCCGCGAGCATACCGACAGATCCGCCAAAGAATGTCATCGCGTAAAACATCCGCTCGGGGATACGCCCACCACGTGAGCTTGATTGAATTTTATCAAACCCCATCAGCAGGAATGTGGCGATGTTTGTTGCGATCAAAACGTTGATCACGAGATCGAGATTGAAAAATCTCATGCTCGCGAACGTTGAAGTGATTACAAGAACAATCCAAATAAATGCTGCGCGTTTGTCGTAAGGTGAAAGCATAGTGAAATCAAATTTAATCCAATGCCGTTTGCTGATCGTCCACTTCTTCTTTCGCTCTTTGCTCCGCGCGACGTTGTTTGATCTCATCACTGTAGTGATAACCAATGTTCACAAACACAGAGTAGCTCATGTCTTCCATTGAGACACGTTTGTCATCTTGATTCACAAAAGGGTCAAGACGTTCGCTCATCCCAAGCTCCATTGCCACCCCGTTCACGAGTCGCGCATAGCTAAGCGCATTCATCATCTCGTTCGTCTCCCTGCGCTCAAGCTTGTCATTGCCCCCTAGTTTTGAAATTGTCTCTCGTGCCTTACGCCAAGGACTGCTTGCGTACACATCGATCAACACGTATTTCCATTTGTCCTCAGCATCTTTATAAAATTGAACATTGTGCCCACCAATCAAATCGAGCATCTCGCCGGACTCGTTTGTAAACTCAATGCATCTACGCACAAAGTCCTTCATCGTCGTTTTTAATCCTTCATCTTTCTCAGACTGCTCCAGAAGTGAAACTGTTGCGCCATGAAGCGCACCTCTAAACATCTCTGGGTGAAACTTGCTCCCTTCATCCAAGATCATGCCATTAATTACTTTGTAATCAGCAAGATTAACCCCTGTCATTTCAATGTATCCCGTTCCAAAAGATTCAGATCCTTCACCCATCATCTCTGGCGAAATCTCTTCTTGATAACGAACGATCGCTTTTACCTCTGTCGTCTTTGTGGGTGCCAGGTCGCCAATCCCCACATCAGCAAGAAGCTCTTCTCCAACCTCTGGACTAAGTGGGATATCTCCAATCATTGCACGCGCCGCAAGACGCGAATCTTTTGGAAAGTGCTTTCTGACTGCGCGCAAAAACATCCTCTCCTCATTAAGAGCTCCCTCAAGTTTTGTCTCCGGATCTTCCCAGTCTTCATCTTTTGCATTTCGCATCCGTGCCTGCACATCTTCGGGTGCCTTTGTTGGTGCACCCTCACGAAACCTCTCAACAGCAAGACGCGTAAGCGCCTCAACCATTCCACGCCGACTCACTTTTACAACCATGTTGCGTCCTTCAGCCTTTGCACTCTCTCTCTTTTTCAAAATACGATACACAACATGCTCCCCTCCAGACCCCACATATTCAAACTTAGATTTCTTCAACGTTTCATGACCCTGAAGAGAATCCAAACTTTTTTTAGCGAGCTCGGGAATCCGCTCAGATGATGGTCGACGTTCTGACATAATAGACAAATTATATCATACAAAAAACTCTATCCAATTTAGGAAAGAGTCTCTTCCTTTTAAATTTAGCTCACTTCCTTAATCATCTTCAACGTCTTCTCTTTTGGTAGCCCCAACAAGCTCTCCCACTCCCCTTCAAAATGTATAAAGGGTTTAAACAACTCGTGCTCAGCACAAAGCCCTCCTGCATACCAAAGTGCCTGACCAGACTCTACAAACTTTGAAAAGTTCTCTTCAGGGATTGAATCGAATGTGACATACACTTCATCGATTGCTGACACGCGCTTCCCTGTCTTTGTGTTCACGACAACTGTCCCCGATGTCGCAATCTGTGACACATACTCGAACGACCGAATAAACGCATACGCCTCCTCGTTCGATACAGGCTTCTCACGCACAACTCCACCAGCCACCATCACTTGGTCAGACGTAATCACAATCGCATCCCCTTCCACATGCCGCAGCACCTCCTCCATTTTCGCCTGCGCAATCTTTAACGGCAACTCACGCACAACATCGCACCGTATCGCCTTCTCATCAATATCTGCCGTAATCACTTCAAACTCAAACCCCATCTTTTCAAGAAGTGCCTTTCGACTACGTGATGCTGATCCTAAGATTACGTTCATAGACAATTATAAAATATATGCTAAGCTTCAAATACATGCAGGTCAATTAGCCGATTATCTGCGCGCCGCAAGGCAACTGTAGGCTCCGTCATTGCGGTGAGCGCTGGTTTGTCTCTCATTCTGAGAAATCGATCTAGTGTCTTGTCCACACACCACCGACTTTGTTGACGGCATTACTATCGTGAATTAGAGGTTCACGAACGGCTCCGGGAAGCACGACCGGATGCGCTCACCTCAAACGTGAGCTCAGATTCCGCCAATGCAGTTTGTTCAGTATCGAAAGGTACTTAGCAAACTGCATGGCGGTTTTTCTCTTTCCTAAACAACCCTCTGTCGATCACGAAAATTTTTGCGACTAATCAACTCGATACGGTCCGGTGTCAGCTTGTACCAGACGTGATCATCTAAAACGAGACGAACAAGCGGTGCCAACAACGTCAGCTTCTTTTTTTTCTTCATCCACTGCACCAACAACTCTTTCGATGGATTCTCTACCCGCTCCGCAACCCCAGACAACTGCAACCCTTCATCTGTGTCACTCGGATCCTGTGAGACGGTGATTGTGCCAGCGACGTGTGATTCAAACGTCTCAATCGCAACAGAGTGTCGACGCGTCGTCCTCGACATCCAATAAATATTCAGGTCTTCGTCGAACACATAGATCACATCCGCCACCCAGGGGCCGTCTGCGTCCACAACCCCAAGACTCATGAGATATCCGCGCTCGAGTGTCTGTTTGGTGACTTCAATAAAGTTTGGTTTCATATAGGGTCCGATCGTCACTTATTTGATACAGCTC
>JABITQ010000092.1 GCA_018700535.1 Candidatus Uhrbacteria bacterium
AGCTCTCGCCGCGCGCGAGATACCTCTCCAGATTTGATTGAGCTGTTGAGCAAACTGATTCACTTCTGTCTCCGTCTTTGTAACATGTGACTTTTTGGCACCTACCTAAGCTATCAGGAGTTTTGGGGATCGTCAATGTATCTAGAGTGTATCTAGTTATATAAACAAAAAATGAGCCGTTAAGCTCATTTTATTTTTTGTGTTCTTAAACCCCCTCTCCAAAAATATATCGGTCTGTGATCTTCTCGTAGTCAAAGATCTCTTCCTCTGTAAAGAAACGCTTGATCTCGTCTGCCGCTGTCTCGGGAGCGTCCGATGCATGGATGAGGTTTGATGGGACGGTCATAGAGAAGTCTGCGCGGATTGTTCCTGCGTCAGCCTCACGTGGGTTTGTTGACCCGACGATTTTGCGGACCTCAGCGATTGCGTCGTAGCCTTCAAAGACCATTCCGACCACTGGTGTCTGCATCATGAACTGCTTTAGACTTGCGAAGAAAGGCTTGTCTGAAAGGTGTGAGTAGTGCTCCTCAAGCATCTCTTCTGAAAGACGAATGAGTTTCATCGCAACAATCTTGAGTCCTTTGCGCTCAAAACGTGTAACGATTTGTCCTAGCAAGTCACGCTGAAGCGCGTCTGGCTTTAGTAAAACGACTGTCTGCTGTTTGTCTGCCATATAGATGTTGTAGTTAATTTCGGGCAAAATATACCCCGAGGGACTTAATAGATCAAGGGGTGTGGGGTGAGTGTTGGCTCATCTCCTGTGGATGAAAGCAGGATATCTCCCTGCAAATCTGTGCGGAATATCTCAGCATCGATCGACTTGAGACGATCGACAACAATTGGATGCGGATGACCATGACGATTCTCGAATCCTGCAGAGACCACTGCATACTCTGGAGAAATCTGCTCAAGAAGATTATTTGTTGTAGACGTGATCGATCCATGGTGACCAACTTTATAAACATCAACATCGCCAACACTTGATGCAAACCCTCGCTCCGCCTCTTCCTCGGCATCCCCCGTTAACAAGATGGTCGTTTCTCCATAGATCACCTTAAACGTCACAGACGTATTATTTCGATTCTCCGGAAAGATCCCGTCGAGCACAGTGAGCGGCCAAACGGTTTCAAATATAACGTCACCAAATTCGATCATGTCCCCTGCCTTCACAAGTCGCACTTCCACCCCCTCCAAATCTAACGCCTCATCAAACGCATCTACCACCGGTGTAAACGCATCCGTCCCAGACGTAATAATCTCATTAACTTCATAACGATCAAGCAGCTCTACAAAACCTGTTACGTGATCTGCGTCTGGATGTGTGACGACAATTGCGTCGAGCGTGCGATCCCACGGCGGAAGAATCGCGCCCAGCTTTGCGAGGATCGTGTTGTCCGGCCCGGCGTCGATCAAAATCTTTTTACCTTCGGGAGTAATAATCAACGTCGCATCCCCTTGCCCTACGTCGAGAAACCAAACCTGAAGTGTCTTTGAGTCGAGTCGTTCAATCGCGGCGCTGGATGTAATTGCGATAATGAACGCAACAACACTAACAACCAGCACAACACCAAACAACTCGAACCAACGCGCTCGAGGGTTAAGTGGCTTAACGCGTTTAATGCGTTTTGTCATAGTGGTTTTTGATAAAGAAAATTGTGATCATGCCAGCAACGATGACTGCGAGAATGTGACTATGAACTGGGTTTACTGTTGCGAATCGAATTGCTCCAAATGATGAAACAAGCCAGAGGATAACAGTTGAAAGACCCCAGGTTGGAATTGCGATCATCGTTCCAAACCCAATCGACACAAAGCTCACAGCAAGCGCAACAAGCCCTGTTGCCATTGAGTAAACAATGAGAGGTAGCACTAATAGATTTGTGATTGGTGCGATGAGTGAGATTTCACCGAAGTGCCAGAGGAGGATTGGGAGTGTGAGAAGGATTGCGGCGAGAGATCCTGCAAATGCTTCTCGGAGGCCGAGGGAGCTTGGGAGGAATTTGAGTCTTTGCTCGAACGATCGAGTGAGTGTGATTACGGCTGTGGTTGCAACGAAAGAGAGCTGGAACCCGACGTCTGATGCGAGCAACAATGGATTGTGCAGAAGCATAAGAGCGGCGGCAAGTAGAAGTGCGTTTGTCATTGATGCCTTGCGGGCAATCCAAAACTCCATGAGTACAAGAGCCCCCATCACACCCGCGCGCACAACGGCTGGTGTGGCACCAGCAGTGATGATGTATGTAACGATTAATATCGCTGTGAGGATCAGTCCGCGTTTACGACCAAATCGTGTTGAGAGAATCCAGGCGAGAAACACATGAGAGAAGAGCGAGATGTTGAATCCTGATGCTGCGAGGATGTGCGAGGTGCCTGTTGCTCGAAAGTTATCTTGCATGTCTTTGCTGAGCGAGGAGTTACCTCCGAAGAGCAGACCTGAGAGAAATGCTGCGTGCGGCTCTGGGATAATTTTTTCGAGACGATCAAGCATTGCGGTTTTAATCGAAAGTACAGACCCGATGATTGAGAAAGATTCTGAGGGGCGAACGTCTATGGATTGTGGAAATGGGCAGATGGCGAAAACACCTTTAGTTGCTAGGTATTTGTCATAAGCAAAACCATTAAACGGCTTGGGGTTCTCGAGAGAACAGCTAAAGACAAGTGTGTCTGCATGACGAACTTTTGGGTAGAGCGGGAGTCGTGCGAGCAGTTTTCCGTCGACGGAATCGTCTGCGACAACAAGATGATCAAGTGTCACTCGCTGATGATCAATACGTGTCTCAACCTCTGAAACAATCTCCCCCTCCACACGCGTCGCCGCCCCAACCTTATCTGCGACCGTGGTAACGATAGATGGAATCACTGCCTGCTGGATCCGAAAGACTCCAAAGAAGAATGCGGCGATAAGGAATATTGCGAGGCGTTTTTCTTTGTCGGGAACAACGCAAGCGAATCCGAACGGAAGGAGGATTGCGAGGAGCCCGAGTGATGTCTCAAACAATGGAACATATGGACCGAGTGCAATCCCAAAACAAAACACCGCCAAAAAGATGGCGAGTGTTTTTGAGGGTGACTGTGCAATGCGTGTTAACGACACACACCTACCCCGTGGTAAATAAACCCTAGTCGCTCAAGATTCTCATTAACAAGACAATTGCGACCGTCAAAAATTTGTGTGCCGATCATGCGCGCCTTGAGAGTGTCGAAAGATACGTTTAGAAATTCTGACCATTCAGTCAGCACAACAAGCGCTTCGGCTCCGGTAGCTGCATCAATAGCCGTTGGTGCAAACTCGACAGAATCTGGGAGGACACGCTTGGCGTTCTCGATAGCCTCTGGGTCATATGCACAAACCTCTGCACCGTGTGCCAACAGACGTTGAGCAATATCAATTGCTGCTGACTCACGAATATCATCTGTGTTCGGCTTGAACGCTAATCCCCAAACCGCAACTCGCCTCCCCTTCAGTGGCCCTAACTGCTTTTTGATTCGATTAAAAAATAATGTGCGCTGCTGATTGTTCACCTCGATAACCGAGCTCAACAATTTAAATCCATAGCCGTTGTTTCCAGCAATTTGCTCAAGCGCTGAGACGTCCTTTGGAAAACAAGATCCACCGTACCCGATACCCGCCTGTAAAAAGTGTGGCCCGATGCGTCGATCAAGCCCAATCCCTTCAGCGACATCACGCACATCCCCACCAACACGATCGGCGAGGTTTGCAATCTCGTTGATGAACGAAATCTTTGTCGCAAGAAACGCATTTGCTGCGTACTTGATGAGCTCGGCGCTCTCAAGCCCAGTAAAGACGCGAGGTGCTTCGATCTTCTCATGCATGCGACTAATAGTCTGCGCAGCAATCTCATCTTCTGAACCAATTACAATTCTGTCTGGTTTTAAAAAGTCTGAAAGCGCAGAACCTTCACGCAAAAATTCTGGGAGTGAAATAATATTGATCAAGCTTGTTAAGTCTTTGCGACCAACAAGACTCATCGAGTCACGAATCACCTTAAGGACTTTTCGATTTGTCCCAACGGGCACCGTGCTCTTCATTACAATGATCGCCTCGTGGTCAAGCATTGCTCCGATCTGCTCAGCAGCTGTCTCTACATAAGAAAGATCAGCCTCTCCGGTACCCTTTGAAGGAGTACCAACCGCAATCATGATGACATCCGCTCCACCGATCACACTGGCCAAATCTGTCGTAAACAAAATCTTTCCAGCCTCCTGAGCATCTTTAAGTGCTGCTTGCAGCCCAGGCTCAAAAAAGGGCACTTTCCCCATATCTAGGCTTACAACCTTGCTTTGATCAACATCAACACAAGCCACTTGATGACCAAGTGTCGCATAGCCCACCCCTGTTGTGAGGCCCACATATCCAGTTCCGATGATGACAAGATTCATAGTTGTGAGAGCTTACCAAACAACCCAAAAACCGCAAACCTAGCCAAAAATAAGTTTTTGTAATTTGTCACGCGCATCACTGTCGTACTTAGCACGCAAAAGCTCAAGCATGAGGTGATGATCGACATGACTCAGCTCTCCACTGCTCACCATTTCAATCAACCCATCGAGTGTCACCCACTTAATCTCAATCTTCTCCCCAGCATCCAAATTCATCTCCTGGATCTTTTTGCAGTCGCGGGCAATGTAGATAAAGATCTTCCAATCAATCTTACTATTAGGCTCAGTTACGTTGTGCAACTCCCAACCATCACTCGCATACCCACTCTCCTCAAGCAACTCACGCTTCGCACCAACAAGTTCATCCTCACCTTTTTCGATACGCCCTCCAGGCAAACACATAAACCTAGGCTTCGCAGGCTGCTCCTGGTCTTGAATCATAATCTTGTCCCCCACCGTCGCAATCACCTCCGCAGTATTCTGACGACGAAGACCTTCGAATGTATCTTTGGTTCCATCAAACATCTCTTGCTCCCACTGATACACATCAAAAATCACCCCTTCAAAAATCAACTTTGCTTGCTCTGGGATTTTGGCCATATTACTTCGCAATCAAATTCAAAATCTTTCCAGCCTTGTAGATCACATTCACAATCTCTTTCCCATCTACATGCTTCTGCACGCTTTCAATCTTCATCGCCTCCTCACGCGCAACATCCTCACTCGCACCTGGTGCAATCACGATCGATCCACGCACCTTCCCGTTTACCTGCTCACCCATTTCAATCGTCTCGAGCACAAGCAAGCTCTCATCAAATGTTGGCCAAGCCTCTTCATCTACCAACCCCTTCTCACCAATCATCTCCCACGCTTCGTTCACTAAGTGTGGTGCGAATGGGCAGAGTACGATCAAGAGCTTCTTGAGTTGTGCACGAGTAAGTTGCTCGGTTCCAATGTCGTTAAAGAGTGACATGAACCCGGAGATCGTTGTGTTAAATTTAAACGCTTCAATATCGTCTGATACTTTTTTGAGAGAACGCTCGACCACACCAGCGAGCTCGTTTTCATCCACCTCTTTCCAGTCGGTCACGTACCGCATTGCTTTGTCTAGAAAACGACGCACACCAATGAGTCCGTTCAATGACCATGGTACAGGCTCTTCAAAAGGCCCCATAAACAAGATGTACATGCGGAGCGAATCTGCCCCGTACTGCGCAACAATCTCGTCTGGATTAACGACATTTCCCTTAGATTTACTCATTTTTGTACCATCCTCTGCAAGCACGAGTCCGTGACTGTGGCGTCGAGCGTACGGCTCTGGTGTGGGAACATGTCCTTGGTCAAACAAAAACTTGTGCCAAAAACGAGAGTAGAGCAAGTGAAGTGTTGTGTGCTCCATCCCCCCATTATAAAGATCTACTGGTGTCCAATATTCTAGTTTTTCTTTTGAAGCAAAAGCATCTTTGTTGTGCGCATCAGCATAGCGCAAGTAATACCAACTAGATCCAGCCCAGTTTGGCATCGTGTCTGTCTCGCGCTTCGCCGGCCCACCACACGATGGACACTCAGTGTTTACCCAATCCTCAATCGCAGCAAGCGGAGACTCACCGTCGTCTGTAGGCTCATACTTCTCCACCTCTGGAAGCACGATCGGCAGCTGCACCTCTGGAACCGCAACCCATCCATCTGTGTCAGACGAGCATGTATCGCAATGCACGAGTGGGATCGGCTCTCCCCAGTAACGCTGGCGAGAGAACACCCAGTCGCGAAGTTTGTATGTCGTTGTTTTCTTTGCACCGATTTTTTCAAGCACCTCATCTACATCAACAAGTGCACGATCTTCAATTGGAAGACTGAACGTTTCTGCAAACGCTCGGTCGCGTTCATCGTGCTGCGGCACAGCCATAATGGCACCAGTCCCGTAGCCCATAAGCACGTAGTCGGCAATCCACACAGGAATCTTCTCACTGTTCAACGGATTGATCGCGTACGCACCAGTAAACACACCAGTCTTTTCACGCTCAGCATTTCCGCGCTCACGATCGTTCTTTTTTGCAGCCTCATTTACATATGCACGCACAGCCTCGGACTGATCATCTGTAGAGATCTGCTCAACAAGCTCGTGCTCGGGTGCAAGGACAATGAATGTCGCACCATCAAGTGTGTCTGCTCGTGTTGTAAACACTTCAACATGTGGAGCCTCAGACTTATCTGAAACATCGATCTCAAACTTGATCGATGCCCCCTCACTCTTTCCAATCCAGTGACGTTGCTGTGTTTTGATTTTTTCTAAATAGTCGACAGTGTCTAAATC
>JABITQ010000061.1 GCA_018700535.1 Candidatus Uhrbacteria bacterium
CACTCTTCCCACGAATCATTCTCATCAGCGCACTTGTCGCATACATCGGTCAAAACCTTTTCTTTTTTGATAACCCAAGTTCGCTTCTCGGTCTCTCAATCCTCTTCGTAGTTGCGTTGCATCACCCAACAAACACCCAATCCAAGTCCAACAAAAGCGAACGACTTCTCTGGATCACAATCCTCATCCCCATACTTGGCTTCCTGCTCGTAATCAATCCAACGTGGAACCAACTTACGCAGATCGCAGAAATCTCTACTCCAACCGAAACAACCATCACGAATGCAGATGAACACATAAAAGCACTCGCTTCCCTCACCTTCGTGTTCGATCCTCAGCTTCAAACATCAACACTCACAAATCTCTTGGCTGATACGTACCAATCAACAGATCGACCAGCCGATTCATACACCGAGGCAATCGAGCAGATCGAGACAGCATTCGATGACGCTCTCACCTCGCAACCAAAGAGTGTAAAGCTGTGGTACGAATACTCTCTCTTCACCCTCTTGCGTGGGTTCATCACACAGTCTACGATTTCACAAACAACCATCGATCAATTCGTTGAAATTCAGAAGGCATCTCCTTACCGAGTGGAGCTCCTAAGCTCTGTCGCCGACATGTATCAACACAATGGCAACACTGACCAAGCAATTTCGACTATCAAGGAGGCTCTAGACGCCGCACCTGATCACGCCGGAAGCAAATGGGCCCTTGGTAACTATCTGGCAGAAACAGGCTATATTGCCGCAGCTGGACCTCTTGCCATCGAAGGTATCCGTGCAGGGTTCATTCCACACTCAGCAGCACAGCTCTCATGGGTTATCTCTTACGCTCTCGAGCAAGGAGACTTCGACACCGTCATCTATCTCTACGAACGTGCCGTCATTATCGAACCAAACAACTTACCTCTTCTCCCAACACTCGCGGCGTTTTATGCAGAGAACGGACAACTGGAGCTCGCAGCGCAAACAGCAACAAAACTAAAGACACTTGATCCATCCAGCGCAGCGATTGTTGACGACTTCCTTGAATCTATTGGCTACTAATATTCATCCTATCCATTCTCCATCTCACCACACAAAACGGTTTGTACGCGCACTTGAATCACTTTTTAAAGTTGATGTTCTTTATATTTTTAAAAACGGAAGCTGGGTAACATTCGGTCAAATCCTTGTATCGATCGCTTCGTTTGTCATGGCAATCGTGTTTGCTCGCATTCTCCCAAAAGAAACCTACGGCACCTATCGCTTCGTCATTTCTGCCGTTGGCATCCTCAGCATCACCTCTCTATTTGGCATGGCGCACGCTGTCACCCGCGCAGCCGCACTAAACGCAGACCAAACACTTCAACGCGGAACATGGATGCGTGTTCGATGGAGCATGCTCGGGTCAATCCTCTCCATCTCCTACGCCGGGTATCAATGGATACAACAAGAACCCACCCTCGCTCTCACATTCCTTCTTGTTGCCGCAGTGCTCCCACTTATTGAACCTCTTCAAACAGCGTGGGCGTTCTTGAGTGGAAAAAAGGCATTCGGGTCTTTTGCCATTGTCAGGTCTTCAACACTCATTACCTCAATCCTCCTCGCCGTTCTCACAAGTTTCTTTACACACAACATCTTTATTCTCGTCAGCGCCTACTACCTCCCAAATGCTTTTCTTCGACTCATGTGGTTTTATTGGGTAAAGCGTCGGTATGTACAAAACAAAGTTGATCAGCCAGAGACCTACGCATTAGGAAAGCATTTCAGTGCCATGACAATTCTTACAGGTGCATCAGAGCATATTGATAAAATCATCCTCTTTGGTCTACTAGGCCCAGTCGAAGTTGCTGCCTACAGCCTAGCCATGATCCCGATCCAACAAAGCTTCGTCTACATCGGGGGTATCACAGGCATCGCCATGCCAAAGTTTACTCAGAGGTCTTTTGAAGAGATTCGTGAGCACCTCCCAGGAAAACTCTTACGCATGATACTCGTGCTCGTTCCGCTAACAATCGCACTCATCCTCATCATCCCAACGTTCTTCCAAACCCTGTTCCCAAACTATCCTGAATCCATCCTGTACGCTCAAATCGCAGCCATCGCACTTCTATTTCAAGGGAGTCAACTTATCCCAATGGCCTTCATGGCTCACGGAAAAATCAAGGATCTTTACCTTATCCGCGCTGTACAACCAGCCGTTCAACTCACACTGTTTGCCGTCCTCATCCCCATCTACGGAATCCTCGGAGCGGTTATTGCCTTTGTGCTTGGTCATGGAATCGGTATGATCATTCAATCGTGGCTTCTTATAAGATCAGGCACCAAGAAAACACTATGAACATTGGGGTAGATTTAACAACTTCCATGGGGTATCAGGGAACAGAAGTCTTTGCAGACAATCTGATTCTCTCTCTTTCAACCCTCTCACCAACAGATCAATTTTTTATCTATGGCACAAAACAATTCGTTCCTCTTTTAGTAGAACATGCACTACCGAACGTTCAATTTGTTGAACCTCGTTTAGAAAGCAGAATCGGCCGCGCATTCGAGCAACAATGTCTCCTTCCTTTCAAAACACGACGCGATCGCATCGACGTCATATTCTCTCCATCTCCTTTCAGCAGCCTCTTCGCTCGTGGCAAAAAGATTGTCACCATTCACGACGCCGCCTACAAACGCTTCCCTGAATATAGAAGTACAATCTCTCGTGCCTACTTTTCTGCCGCAGTATTTATCGCCAAGCACACAGCAAAAAAGTTCATCACCGTTTCACAATTTTCAAAAACCGAACTAGAGACTTACTACCACATCAAGCCTTCTTCGATACACATCGTTGAGAATGCACTCCCTCAAACTTCAGAAGGAGGCAATTCAACGAATAGAAGCCTGATTGATTTTGGAATCAACACTCCATACATTATTTTTATCGGAACTCCACGACCGAGGAAGAACTTAGACGGACTCCTAAAAGCATTCGCGATCGCTCGAACATCTGAATCGAAACTCAAGCTCGTTCTTGTAGGAGCATTCGATAAACGATTCACCGCTTCTTCAAAACGCATCCAGGAACTGAATCTCGAGAGCTCGATCATTCAAACAGGGTTTGTGACTAATGCAGAGAAATCTACACTGCTAGCTCAGTCAGTCGCCTTAGTCTTTCCTTCTCTTTACGAAGGGTTCGGACTCCCTATCCTAGAGGCTCAGCAAGCAAACACTCCCGTCATTTGCTCAAACACATCAGCAACCCCTCACACGGCTGGCGATGGAGCAATGCTTGTAGACCCCCTAAACCCAACAGAAATCGCAGGTGCGATCACACGGCTCGTGTCAGACGCATCTGCACGCAACACCCTCATCAATCGAGGCGCAGCAAACCTGGAACGGTTCTCTTGGCAAACATCTGCCACCAAACTCAAGACAATTTTCTAAGCTCTATGACACAACCCACCTTCTCACTCATCATCCCCACAAAACGACGTCCGAACGAGATTCGTGATGTCTTAACAAATCTGCGTGATCAAACAGAAACATTTGAGGTGGTTTTGTTTAACGATGAAAGAGATGAGGAAACAGAAACGATTGTAAACTTGGACTGGCCATTTGAGATCAAGTATCTCTACTCAGAGCAAAACTCAAACTCTTGCCGTAGTAGAAATGCCTGTCTTGAAAAAGCGACCGGCGACTGGATCGTGTTTCTCGACGACGACCTAGTCATCGAGCCGAACTTTCTTACGTGGGTAAATGAACAGTCGCTTACCTATGACTGCTTCACACCCCAGATCATCCTCCCCCCAAACAAAACCAAAACGAGAGGCTGGTTCAAACAATTCACTCAATCACACTGGACAGGCAAGACCCTTAAGTGGCTTGGATTCTTCGTTGCTGGCTTTGATCAGAAGATTACCAAGCCAATTCCCGTTGAACACATGGTTGGTGCAACGATGATTTTTAAACACTCGTTGGTAAAAGACGTACGCTTTGACGAATGGATCGGTGAAGGAACCGGATATCTCGACGATACAGACTTCACACACTCAGTACGCGCACGACACAACACTCAACCCTACCTACTTCCCGGGTACACAATGATGCATCTCCAAGCATCCTCTGGAGGAAACAGAGAGCATGACCCAAAACGTTGGTTCTACTATTACCAAGCGCACAAAATCTACTTCTTTCGCAAACACATCCCAATCGCACTCCCAAGCGTCGTGCTCATAAGCGCAGTCGAAGCAACGCTCCGTAGTTTTCAAAAACGATCGAATCTTCTATCAACATATGTCAGAGCAACCATCGCTGGACTATCTCAAAAATCGTAACGTCTTTATCTGGCAAGGTGCTTGGAAAGGCGGCGCAGAAGCCGTCACGTTTGGCATTGCTGATTTTCTATTACGACATGGAGTCACACCAACACTCGGTGTCTTTAAAGGCGAGCAACGCACCGACCTCCCCTACCCTCAAATTGAATGTCCACGGATCTTTCCAAAACGCTACGTCGCCTACAACAACCTCTTCGCCTCCCTTTGGCTACGACGTTCAACCAAGGTCTTCGACATCATCGTAACGCACACAGCAGGCGCATGGAGACAACCGGGCATTAACTACTTTTACAGAGAGCCCGGCGATCTCCGAGCTCTCTTCAAGTCACTATCGTACAAATCAAAACTCGGATACGCGCTTCCATACCTCGCAGCAAAATGGGCATTAAACAAAGCAAACCCGGCCATTGCCGCATCAAAGCGCGCAGAAGCATTCTTTGAATCTATAGGTGTAAAGACGTTCCTCTCTACACAAAACTTTTTAACAACCACTCCACCACAACCATCACAACGCTCTTACGATTCAAACGAACCACTCCAACTCGTCTTTGTCGGACGCGACGACAAAATCAAGAACCTTCCGTGGCTCGAACGTTTCTGCGCAGACGCGAGTCTAAACATTCACCTACACGTCATTGGGGTTAACAAACTAAACACTCAGCACATCACCTACCACGGATGGGTCTCGCAAAGCGAAGTCCAATCGTTCATGCAAAATGCACACGCACTCATCCTCCCATCGCTCTTTGAAGCAAGTCCACTCGTCCTTATCGACGCACTCGCTCAAGGGCTCCCAGTACTCGTATCAAAAAATGCAGCTCCACTAGAGCTGCATAAACAAATCATTCAATTTGACGACGACCAAACACTCACTGAAGCAATCACTCTTTTACAAAACAACTACACAAAGATTGCTGATGAGCGCTTTAACGAAGCAGACGAGATCAGAGATCGCTTTAACGTCGATCACGTTTTGATGCACGAGTGGCTAGCCATTTGCGAGCACCTTCAGGCAACAGATCCAGCAAACCCATAAACACTTCTGGAACATGTGCCCATCGATAGTCGAGTGTGCGGAACACAAACCATCTTGCTCGCGTCACCCCGCAAAGACGCTTCAACTTAGACCGTCTAAACGTCTGACTAGACGAATATCTCCTGTAAGAAACGAGCTGCTCAGGAAGATTCGCCACCTTTGAGCGTTGAATAACTTTTGTGTACATCTCCCATTCGAACCCTGGGATGAAACGATTCGAGTATTCACCAACCTCATCCAGCACATCGTGTCGATACATCACCGAGGAATGCACAAACGGATTGTATCGGATCATGATATTCACAATCTCATCATGTGTCGTCGGCGCTGTAATAATCACCCCCGTCTCCTCACCAGTCTCATTAATCGTTTTTGCAAAAGAACCAACCATCCCAACATCAGTGTGTGCATCAAGAAAAGCTGACTGGATTCTCAATCGATCAGATCGATACAGATCATCCGCATCGCTAATAGCAACATACTTGCCACGAGCATATCCAAGAGCCTCATTTAAGGCATCAACACGCCCAACATGATCTGAACTGAATACACGCAGACGAGGATGACTCTGTGCCCACTCCGCCAAAATCTCTGCTGTTTTGTCTGTTGAACCATCGTCAACAACAATAATTTCAAAATCGGTCTCATCTTGCTGGAACAACGATTCCAACGTATCGTTTAAAAAAGCATCACCGTTATATACAGTCGTTACAATACTGATTTTTGGATTCAAATCTGTCATATGTCTGAACTATACAATACACGCAAACAGCACCTTTCCTCAATGTCTTCGTTGTTAACACATGCACTGGTGACAGCAGTGAAGCCACAAGGGTTTCCTGAACGCACCTTCTATGCAGAAGCATTCACTGCAGTAGCAAGTGCTTATCACAACCTCCCACAAGCAACGATTCAGGAATTCATTGATTCCTCTCAAAAACGTTTTGAAACATCTGAAAACGCTCGCAATCACCTAGAGTTCCTTTGGTATGCAGAGGATCTTTTTTCTGAACAATCAGGCAACAACACCCCCGTCTTTTCTCTTCCAAAAACCTTTAAGCAGACCCTGCGAGTAAAGCCAACTAACTGGCTCCTCTTACGCGCACGCTTTTATATCCAACACGGGTCCATACTCCAGCAATTCGTTTGGAAGCACGTTGCCCTCTCCCTCCTTCGTAGAAACTGGAACGGCGAACATATTCTTGATCGAGGCATTGGCGCCTGTATTCGCGGCGAACAAAAGCCTGAATATGCTTCTGACCAATACACAGCATTCAGCCTCATGATCCTCACCGACCTCTACAAGCTTACAGGCAACAAACGATTCAAAGAGTATTTTGACAAAGGTCTCAACAAACTTCGCGATAGATGGAGACAGCAGTCGATTGAGCTGACTCAAGGTCGCGGCGCTTACCAACTGTTTGGGTATGCAAGCCTTATCTACATTCTCAGCTGGGCACAGTCACAAAACCCACAGTCCACCACACTGACAGCAGATCTTGATCAAGCCATCAAACATCTCTCCAGTTTTCAACACGATGACGGCCTATTTCCACTTGTTTTAAAAGAGGCTGATGATCGGTCCGACTGGGAGACATACAACAACCTCTACGACTACCTAGGGTTTACCGCAGCCATTCTCTCACGTGCCGCCTTTATCTTTCCTGAACAATACAACGAGCGTTCAACGTAATCGATTCGCCAACATCAAGCCGCCCAAGCGGATACGAGGTTAGTGGAAGCAGTCTATACACAAACGCTCTCCACTTTGACCAAACAACCTTCTTCTCTCCGCGATACAAAAGCCGACGACTTACTCCAACAACATCAAGTAGTCGCTGCGCAAACTGAGGGACTGCACGATTATAAAAAGAATAGTTAAGCTTTGTAACCGTTCTAACAGACTCAGTTGGAAGCAGTCGGACATGTACAATCCAATACCCTTTCTCATCACGGACGTAAATATGCGGTTTGAATCCTTTAGGACAATCAATAGTGTCTGGAGCAATTTGAACACGTTGCTGCGAACCAACTAACACCACATCCCTACACGTTTCAGAAAGTGCGTACTGGTGATAAATATTATGATCGTGGTGCAACACTTCATCGCCTGCAATAACAGCTTTATCAAACAAAGCCTTAGGGAACACAAAGCGCATCACAAAATCTAACAGCTCGGTCTGTGTCGTCGCTTGAAATTTGTGAGTTCGATTAATAACGTTCCTATCTACCGCCATCGATACATTCAGAGTTCCTGATCCATTAGTAAACGACAGATCGCGTTTGGATCGGCACCTA
>JABITQ010000045.1 GCA_018700535.1 Candidatus Uhrbacteria bacterium
AGCGAACAAGTTGCGTGTAGCATTTAGCTGGACGATGGATTTGTTCCAAGGTCGAAATTTAACAGAACTATAATTATGCAAAAGTCTATGTTTAAGTACTTGGTCCCAACGTTAGTCATCCCTCTTATTTTTCTTGGTGCTGGTTGTACTGAGGTGGCTCCTGATGTCGTTGATGAGATTCAAGAAGAAGTTGTTGTCGTTAGTCTCGAGCTTGTCGATGGTGCATATGCTCTTAATACAGAGGAAGCATCTGTAGAATGGTCTGCATCAAAGAAAGTTGGAGCTGAGCACTTTGGTACCATCAATGTGACAACAGGTGAGGTTGTTGTTGAGGGTGGTGTTGTGACAGGTGGAGCTGTTGTGATCGACATGAGCACAATCGTCTCTCTTGATCTTCCAGAAGATTCACGTGGTGGATTGCAGGAGCATCTTATGTCAGCAGACTTTTTTAACGTGGAGGCATTTCCTGTAGCTTCGTTTACTATTACTGGTGGATCTGTTCTTGAGGGGATTGAAGACGCAAACTATCGTCTCGATGGAAGCATGACGATCAAAGGAGAGTCCGTTGAAATGTCTGTGCCAGTGATGCTTGAGGTGGAAGAAGGTGAAATTTCACTCGCTGGTGAAATGGAGATCGATCGCACAAAGTTTGGAATTACTTACGGGTCTGGGTCTTTCTTTGACAACCTTGGAGACGCTGTCATCAACGATGTGTTCGGGCTTACGCTCGCACTTGAGTTTGAGTCAGGTGAGACTGAGAACTTGCTTGGTGAGATTATTGAAGAGGTGACAGAAGGTGATGAAGGAGAAGAGGGCGAAGAAAAGGGTGAGGATGACCATGGTGAAGAAGCTGAGGAAGACATGGAATAATCTAAGATTTAAAAACTCCTGAGCAAGTGCTCAGGAGTTTTTTTGTTACGAGAGGCT
Organism: Candidatus Uhrbacteria bacterium; assembly: GCA_018700535.1. Classification (GTDB taxonomy): domain Bacteria; phylum Patescibacteriota; class Patescibacteriia; order UBA9934; family GWF2-40-263; genus UM-FILTER-50-9. Next base: position 928 of record JABITQ010000045.1, read on the forward strand.
TTTAATAAACTGCACGACACGATCATCTAAGATTATGTCTTTCTTTCTAAATGGTTGTTTCAAGATCATGCCTTCAAGTGTGGTGCAGCGGCTGAGTGCGACGTACATTTGTCCGTGAGCGAATGTTCCCCAGCCTGTGTCAATGATGACGTTCTTAAGGGTTTTCCCCTGGCTTTTGTGGATTGTGACCGCCCAGGCGAGTGTGAGGGGGTACTGAGTGTATTTACCAGTTGCTTCGGTCTCTACGCGCCCTGACTTGTCGTCATAGACGTATTTGAACATTTCCCAGGTGTAGGGGATTACAGAGACTAATCGGCCATCCTGAAGCTCTACGAGGATCGAGTCAGGCACGGTGGTGTCTGAGGACTTCTGGATCTCGACAATGGTCCCAATGGTCCCATTGGCCCAGCGGCGTTGATTGTCATTGCAGACCATCATCACCTGCGCACCGGCCCTGATTTTAAGGTCGTTTGGTGCAGGGAGTCGTCTATCTCCAAAACCTCCTTCAAGAGAGCCTTGAAATGTTCGTTCTTTTGCAAGGAGTCGTGTGAGCTCGTGGTCGTTAATCTTTTGCGCCATTTTGTTTGTGGTGGTGAGGCAAACAGATACGTCATCAGCGTCTGGTTCGTAATGTGGGTCGTGGAGAGATTCTAGTAGTTTGAGGTCGGTATCTGAAACTGTGTTGTGCCGAACGTTGTTTAGTAGCGAGACAAGCTTTTCTTCTTCTTGGCGGTAGATCTTTTTGAGTTCGATAAACGTGAGGTCGAGCTCGTCAAAAGCAAAGGCAGAAAAAAAGTAAGGCGACTCGTATTCGTTTTCAAACATGAACTGCTCTTGCTGAGTAACAACAGGAGGGAGTTGAAAAAGGTCGCCGATAAAAATCATCTGCACACCACCAAATGGGATGTGTGGAGTTTGTCGGTTGAGTCGCAGCGCTTTGTCGACACAGTCGAGCAAGTCAGATCGCACCATGGAGATCTCGTCGATGATAATCGTATCGAGGTTGTCGTACAGCGCAAGCTTTTCTTTTTTAGCTCGGCGGATTTTTGAAAGTGTGAGGTTGGGTTTGAAACCAAAAAAAGAATGAATAGTTTGCCCTTTGACGTTTAAAGCAGAGACACCTGTTGGTGCAAGCACTGCAACTTTCTTGTGAGTGTTTTGACGAAAGAGTGCGAGGAGAGTGGATTTACCTGTCCCTGCGTTGCCGGTGATAAACAAATGCTCCTTTGTGTTGTTCATTAGTTCAAGTGCGCGCTTGAATTCTGGATTGATGTCTAATTCAGATTCTTCTAGAAGCATAGCGGTATTGATCTTCAGGCTTATTGGTTGGTGAATCGTACTGGGAGATTATAGCAAATTAAAACACGCCTTGAGAGACAGGGTGTGTTCTGTCATGTCGGGCGTGTTGAGACTACATGTTCATGCTCAAATGAGGAGACCCTGCTTTTAGCACTGATCCGGGAATGGTGGCACTCCGGAGTGGTTTGGTGCTGAGGAACGGGCCGCTTTCATCTTGTAGTGTTGTCCACTGAAGGTGGAAGCCACACACGCTGTCGTCAGCGGGTCTTTGCTCAGGTTGAAGAGCGATGATAGATCCATCTGGGAGTCGAGCGTGAGGAGAGTTGTGTCGTGGAAGATAGTCTCCGCTAGGATCTGCCGGACTCCATCTGTACAGATCGTTTTTCCCATCAAGGACAATGCCTTGCTCGCCCCTTGATTGAAACGGGTTTAGGGGCTGTATTGCGTAGGGGCGTTTGCAGACCATGAGTGCATTGCGACCTTGAAAGACAGGTGTGCCGTCTGGGGCGGGGTGCATGACAGCATTCCCCATCTTCGTTTGGCGAATCCAATCTCTAACAGATGGGAACATGCTTCCGTCTTTGAGTCGCAGAGCGATTTCATAAACGAATGGACCGAAGTCAATTAGCAGATCAATACTTCTGGTGACTACGCCTCGTTCACCCGTAAAGAACAAGTGAGCTACTTGGAGAGTGGCGCCCCACTCTGTATGAATGACGAGTTTCATGATCGACTCCGTATTGTAATGGTCTGTGTCGGGTGCAAAAGCAACGACGCTGCACCATACCGTATTTTTGGATGATGTCAATCTTCTACTGATGGCTTGTGTCTTTTTTGTATTCAATGTTGACTGTGGTGGGGATGGCTGCTAAAACTCTTTTACCTACCAATCATAAGGGGTTGTCATGTCTGAAGGGCAAGCTGGTCACGCTGTTGTTGCTGAAGCATCGTGGGGACGAGATGACTACAAGTGTGGTCATACGGGTCCCGTGCAGTATGCACATGAAATCTTCGGTGTTACATATCGACTGCAAGAGGGAATCATCAGAAGTCGTGAGGAGTGTGCACAGTGCCGACTTGATAAAGCGGTGGATGGAATCACTCAGTGCGCTTGCTGCAATACAGCGATCTTCAAAGGACAAGAGTGTATGAATTACGGCTACGGTCTTTGTTGCATGAGCAGGGGGTGTGGGGTGGGTCCTATTGGTGCGCAAGTTGGAATCTGGAACGGCAGTGGGTTCGTTGACGGTATTCTGGCTGGTACGGTAACGGTAGTAAAGGTTCCGGCTGGTGGATTCTCGTAGATCTACGTCGGTAAACACGCAAGACCTCATGTTCTCATGAGGTCTTTCTTTTATATAGCGATGCTTTTCAAATCCGGTAATTGATGTATAATCGCATCACAATCGAAATAGGGGCGTGACCCAGCCGGTGGTCTGAGATGTTCGTCTGGATCAAGTGGTTGGGAGCCGTGAGGCGCCTGCGGCTTCGTTTGTCTGTTGTCCACTGTGGGTGTTTGACCACCAGCTGGGTGATGTCATTTCAATATGTATTACGTTTATCTTTTACAAAGTGAAGAGGGTGAGCATTTTTACATCGGATACTCGGCAGATTTGAGACGTCGGCTTGGTGAGCATAAAGGTGGTAAGGTGTATTCAACAAGACGATATGCACCATGGAATCTTGTTTACTACGAATCGTATTTGACTGAAGATCGAGCGAAGTTAAGAGAGAAAAGATTGAAACAATTTGGTTCAGCCTATACGCATTTGTTAAAACGTTTGGGCTACAAATAAATATAGGGGCGTGATGTCAATGGTAGCATGCGGGTCTCCAAAACCTGTCGTTAGGGTTCAAATCCCTACGCCCCTGCCACGTCGCTCGCGAGCGACGTGGCCTGCCACCCCGATTGGGTGTGTGGGTCACGATCGTTCGTAGCAACATGACAGCAAATGAGCACCGTAAGGGTGTTCTTTTGTTATACTTGATTTTAGTATGTGGTATTTTTATATTTTACAAAGTCAGAAGGATCTCGATTATTTTTACAAAGGATCTACAGGTGATCTTAAGCGCAGATTGAATCAGCACAACAAAGGCGAAGTAGATTCGACTCGACCTCGTAAACCTTGGAAGCTTGTGTATTACGAAGCTTATGTTTCTGAGAAAGTTGCGCGTCTTCGGGAGAAGTCTGTTAAACAAAGCGGATCTGTTTCTGTTCCTTTATTGCGACGTATTAAGAAAAGTCTTGAGGATTAGGAAATAATGAAGAGTGACTTCTGGTACAATCAACTTACTATGAAGTCAAGAAAATTCATTAAAGACAAACACAGATCTGTAAGAGGGGGGAAGGCTCAGATGCTTGAGTTGTCTTGTTCAAAATGTGGAGAGAAGTTTTTTCATTATCAAAAGGATGGTGCTGGACCTCTGCTTAGGCTCTATTTAGATCGGATTCATGCACCAGCGAAATATGTTGGTATGGAAAAGAGAGCTATAAAAGATTTGAAAGTTATTGATTGTAAGAAATGCGGAAGGCTTATCGCCATGCCGGCAATGTATAAACTTGAGAAACGAAAATCACTAAGACTGTTTGAGGGTGCCTTAACAAAGAAACGGATTAGGTTAAACAAATAGTTAGAACCTGGCTCGCTAGTCCCTGCCACGTCGCTCGCGAGCGACGTGGTCTGCCAAATTTTCTCCACTAGTTTTAGTGGAGATTTTTTGTTTCAGTCTTTTTGCAATTTTATTGAAAATAAATACCACCCCGGACGATATGCCGAGGTGGTGGTAGTCGAGGGTGGTGAGATGGGTTGAGCTGATCTTGTTGTATGAGACTATTCGCAGGCCTTGATTCGGAGAAAGGAGGTGTTGCCAGGCAAACTCTTGTGAACGAGATGGTAACGACCATGCTTGTTACAGGGTCCGGCTTCGATCAAGCGATGCAGGGTGATTAGCGCATCCTCCCAACGTTTACCTTTCACCGCCATTGGGTCTCCTGGATTACGAACGCAATCAATCAGCTCTGGAAGATGGAGGCTACGAGCGGTTCCGCAAACCCAATTGTTGTTCTCTGAATGGTGGCTACTATCCGTGATCAACACGCACGGGATCACGCGTTCGTGACAGAGAGCGGCGATGATCGCGCCCTGTGCTCCATTTGGTTTGTAGCTGCGTCTGCTGCCATCGTAAGGAAATATGATGTCTGATATCACACCATCTACTGCGTCTGGTTTGAGGTGTGGTAGAGCGGTTTCCATATTGCTGGCGTATTCAACCTCTACGTCAGTCTGACCGTCGAAGAAGTTTTTTGCGTCAGCTATATGACGTTCGTTGTCTTCGATGACGAGGATGCGCATAATACTGTCTCCCATTGATCAAGATGTTCAATTGTACAAAGGTGCGAAGACAATATTTATGTCATTAAAATGATAGATTGTCAATACAACTAAGCTGAACCCACGTTCAATATAAATTTGACGTTTTAGTTTATAAAAGTTAGAACCTGACTCGCTATGCCCTGCCACGTCGCTCGCGAGCGACGTGGCCTGCCACTCTGATTGGGTGTGTAAGGTCACGTTGTTCGGGGCAAGGTGGGAGTAAGAGAACGCCGTAATGGCGTTCTTTTGTTTAGAGAGTGGATTTGTTCTTTGTTTAGAATTCAAGATTCAAGACCTCACGTCGCTCGCGAACGACGTGAGACTTGTCTCCATTGGTGTATAATTGTGCTGATATTAAGTTTAAAGGAGAATTAGCTCCTACATGATTCTATGGAACTGAAACGAGATCAACGAGAGTATCGTGGGGAATTATCGCTTGAAGAGAAGTCTAGACGTCTTGTGCAAGAATTTGGGGTGCGTGCTGAGGAGATGTGGGAACCGGCACTTGCCATCGAGACCGCGCAAGCATTGCTTGAGGAGGAAAAAGGACTTGAGGGTGAACAGCTGCGTGCTCTTATGCAACGGCGTTGGATTGATGCGTTTTATCCATCTACAGGACGGTCTTCCGGATCGGAGCTTTCTGAAAAGTTTGTGCTTGAGCCCGCTCGTGCCAATAAATTAGCTGAGCGATTAATGCGCGATCGCACGCGTGTAGACAGCACGTCTGAATCAACAACAAAAGATGATGAGCGACGGTTATCGATGGGGATTGATAGAGAGAATTTCGATGTTCGTACTTATGGAGTTGATGTGCTTGCAGATGTTGCTAGTAGTGGTGTGTGGGCAAAGGTTTCTTCTCAAGACGTGAGAGTATTGGGGTCATCAAAGTTTTCTTGCTGCAGTGCTATTGCTGGTGTTAGCAATAAAGGGGAGTTGTGTTTCGCACATGTGCCAGGTCCTCACTTCGGTGCGCTGGCAGCGGATGGGGGTGCGATCATCAAAGAAAAGTTTGGTGATGGTAAATACGTAGTTGTTACACCAGAGCGAAAATTTGTTGATGGAGCAGATGAAAGGAATGTGCATTTTGCCGAGCTTGCAAATCAACAGGCGAAACAAGTTGCAGAGGATCTTGGTCTTCCTCATTTTTCCTATACAGAAATGTTTCCTGACAAAGAGAGTGTCCTTCATGACACGCACACTTCTTACACGATGACTGTTACCAATGAAGGGCTACAAGTTCGTCTGGTTCGTGCGATCCGTCATGAGCACTCAAGCAGGGAATGGTGGTTGAGGCGTGGTGGTTTGTATGAATATAAGCTTATTCAAAATGATGAACCTGAGCTTGATATCGATTTCTCATCTCTCTAAAGCCTGAGTTCTGTGTTCAAAACTTTAATGTCAGTACTATGAAACGTTCCCATCTTCTCATTCTCCTAATCATCGCACTGTTAGCGGCTGGATTTACTTATTACTCCAGCACTTCAAGTGTTACTGACACATCTGTATCTGATGAATATTTGGAGTACAGCAATGAAGAGTTTGGTTTTTCATTTATGTATCCGAGCGATTGGGAGCTGACTGAATTTACGGAGAATGATCATGTTGTCTCTGGTTGGGTTGTTGGAGTTAAGGTGGCTGACACTGAACAGTTTATCGAAGATCGTCGACTTCCTAATGATATAAAGTACAATTTTGTTGTTTCGTATTGGGATGACATAAACAACAAGTACGCTCAGGCTGGTGGTGGAATAGATTCCCGATATGATTATAAAAGTTTGGGGGAGTATTTAAATGACGATGTCTTTAGGATGGTGCAGCTGGAGGGTGGCACGGCTGTTGATGGTGTGCAGGCATACGAAGTCATTGTAGGAGGGTTTGGTGCTACCTATGCGGTTATGTTTGAGAGTGATGGGCTGTATCAACTTCTTTTCTCTAGACACTCAGATGCTCATTTGAATGAAGAGGAGAAAAAAGTTTTTAACTCTTTTCAGCTGTTGGAGTCGGAGTAGCTAGGTTCTGGGTCACGAGTCTTTCTAAAAATTCTCCACTGGTTTAGTGGAGAATTTTTTGTTGAGACAGTGAATCTAAAGCGCAAGAACCACCTGAATCTCTTGACAAAACTGATTTATTCGCATAGTTTGGTCGTACCATGTTTCATGGTAGCAACTCGTTTTTGGAGATGTCATGAGCAGTGCAAGTAGCCTGTCGCCATTGTTGACCGGGACCTTGGTCGTCACCACGGAAGAGAATAAGAGTCTTCGTGGGGAGTGGGAGGAGGATACGCTCAAGATGCGTGTCTGGGGTATTGCGGGACAAATTGTTGGACATTCAGACAGTCACGGTCTGTGTTACGACGTGGAACACACAGACGGCACTCGCGCCTCGTATGACTCTACTGAGTTCGATGTTGTGGAGAGAGTTCCGGTGAAGATTGTTGTCACGAAGAGGCAGAGTGACTATCACGTATGTGTCGATGGTCAGCCCGGAATCTGGGCGTGCGGTAGAACCACGAACGAGGCCATTGGAAATCTTATCAGTCATCATTCGGAGGTGTTCGGAATCACCATCGATGAAACTGCGCTTCAGCCCCGCTGAGCAAAAAGACGTTCGCCTCACCAGGTGACTCTCATTGCTTGGTGGGGCGTCTTTTTTTTTACAACCCTAAGACATGTGCGAGATGATTGGTCTGTGCTAGAGTTTATCTGTTAAATAATTATGCATTTTTTAATATGGTAGTAATCGATGCGCGAGCAGAGGAGATAAAGCAAAGTATTAGAAAAGGTGGGAAGGCTATGATTCCTGTGGGGATTATTATTGCTCTGCTGATCGTTGTCATAAGCAGTCTTGGTACCGTTGGTGCTGGTGAGCGTGGTGTCATGTTGCAGTTTGGAGCTGTGCAGGACAGGGTGATTGGAGAGGGACTTTATTTTAAAATTCCTTTTGTTCAGACGGTTGAAGTGATTGACGTTCGGATCCAAAAAGATGAAGTGTTGTCTACTGCATCATCAAAAGATCTTCAGATTGTAACGTCAAAGATTGCGCTGAACTATCATCTTGATCCTGATAATGTAAATAACGTTTGGCAGGAAGTGGGGAAGAGTTACAATACGCGAATCATCGCACCATCGATTCAAGAGGCTGTAAAGTCTGTTACAGCAAGGTTTACTGCTGAGGAGTTGATTACAAAAAGAGAAGAGGTAAAAGATCAGATCAAGGCGAACTTGTTTGAGAGGTTGTCGACAAATTACATTATCGTTGATGAATTTAACATTATTGACTTTAGTTTTTCTGCAGCGTTTAACGAAGCGATCGAAGCCAAGGTTACGGCTGAGCAGTTGAAGCTAAAAGCGGATCGTGATTTGGAACGAATCCGCATTGAGGCTGACCAAAATGCTGTTGCAGCAGAAGGTAAGGCAAAAGCGATTTTGACAGAGGCTCAAGCGCTAAGAGCAAACCCACAAGTTGTTGAGCTACGTTGGATTGAAAAGTGGGACGGTAAGACTCCGTTGTATTGGGGAGAGGCAAGTCCGTTTATTGGGTTGAATCAGTAGGGGGGTTAACTTGGTATTATAATTAAGCAGGTAAAAATAACATCTACAATATGGAAAATAAAGAAGTTCAAAAACAGGGAGGGGACATGAAACATATTATCTTGATGTTGTTGGTGCTTGGTGTGCTTGTTGTTTCTAGCGTGAACCTAGCGTTTACTTTAAGTGAAGATTCAGGTGATTCAAACGCTTCTGGTATCGAAGAGAATTTGGCTGCAATAGAAGTGCAGAATGATAGCTTGCAAGCAATGCTAGATGAAAACAATGAGGTTACAGAGCCGGAATTTGACAGCATTCTTTTTGAAAAGGAGTATTACAACTTGCCATTTGGAGCAGCAGAAATAGAGGTGTATTACACTACTGTTGAAAAATTAACTTCATTCGATAATTCAACACCTCCTGAAACTTGTTCCGCACTTGTGGTAACCGATGGCCCCGAGCTGTTAATGGATGCACTATCAGATGATAGATTTGGCACCTCTCCAACAATTGTAATTGGTTCAGGAGACTCAGATTGGGGAGGTATCTCTGATAGCACAGAAAGTAATCCGATAAAAGTTTTGGTTACAATGAATTCGTTGTTTGAAGGCGGGGTGATTGGGTGTATGTCTTGGGTGTTTGATTCAGTAATTGAAATAGAGTAGTTGATTTCGTTGTAAGGATACTGTCGAGTTTTCAACCTCCGCTGTAATAGCGGAGGTTTCTGTTTGAGATATGGTGAATATTAGGGTTAGGATCTTATGTGGTCTTACATTCTCCTCATCAATGAATATTCACTAATTTTAGCCCAATTATTAACCAAATACCTTGACAAAAGGCCAATTTTGTGGTAGGTTTGTTCATGAAGTAAACAGAAGAAGGAGCGTCCCGTATAGCAGATTACTCACTCGTGTGTAGAATGTTTTACGGGATTTTTCTTTCCCGCCAACCTACCTATCCTCGCGTTAACAGCGCACCTACCCCAGCAAGGAGACGCTTATGCGTACGTATCTGTTCATTGGTCTGTCTTTCCTCACCGCCGCCTGCACGACGTCCGATCACACCGCTGCCGGAACCGTTCTCGAGATCGAGGGCGACACCGGTGGTGCGTTGGAAGTTGGTGATGTTGTCGAGGGTGACACCTGGGCTGACAACACTGACACCGGGAGCGATGATCAAGTTGCAGCATGTGATGACACCGAGGACTACACCTACCCGGTGGAGACTTGGGATGGCATTGTCGAGATGGGCAACCAGCTCGAGATGACCGTCAGCGAAGACAGTCCCTATTGGTACCTCGAGCCTGGATACGCCAACGTGTTCAGTGTGGATTTCGCCGCAGTCAATGAGTGTGGTGATGATCTCACTGTCGGTGGCTTCACCATGTATGTGAGCACGACAGATGTCGGTAACACGTACTGGTACGAAGAGGCGACCGAGGTTGAGATGGTCGACCTGGACACCGGCGAATCATTCGGCTTCGGTTATATGGGCGTCTGCAACCTCAATGGTGGCGGTTGTCCTCAGTCGACGGTGGTTTTCCGTGAAGGAGAGATGGGCTACTACGGCCTCTCGATCCCCGCGGGTACCACTCGGAAGATTGGGTTCATCCCTGATACTCGCAACGTCAGCCACAACGACACCATGCGAATGACAATCGGAGCGAACCAGATGGGAGTGTACGATGAGCACGGGGAATTCCACGTGATCAGGTATGACGCCGTCCGTGGGTACCAGGTGGCATTCACCACGCTCTAGAGGCTACGCCCCCGCAACCAAGAAGGACCTCCATGTCTTTCGCGGTTGTGGGGGTTCTTTTTTTAGAGAGATTTGTTCAAACTTTTTTTCACTCAACCTTTCAGGTAGACTATTCGCATATGAACACATTCATCATCTGTGGTTACGGGATTCCAAAAGATATTGCTAGTGATCAAAATTATTCCACGTATCTCAATATTGTTTTCAATCGGATGTATGAGCGTTCAGCTAATCAGAAGGCTGTTGTGATGTCTTGTGGTGGTCCGACGAAATGTGATTTGCCTTATGACGGCACTGAAGCTGAAGTGATTTCTGATTATCTTGTTTCGTTAATGCAACGACCTGAGACGGTTGGTCAAACAAAGGAGTGGGGTGTGATGTTGGAGGATGAATCGCTTTCTACGTTGGAGAATTTGTTGTTTGCTAAAAAGTTGTTAGATGATCAGGGTGTTGTGGGAGAGATCACAATCTTTTGTGAGAAGACTCGGCAGGCAAGAGTTGAAGCGTTTGCTGATGCTGTTTTTGATCAAAAAGTATTTGTCGATGTTGTCGACTTTGATATTTCAAAAAACAGATATCTTGATCCTGATGTTATAAACACTAAAGAAGCTCTTGCTCTCAAGGAAGGGTTGTGGACGCTAGAGGAGTCTGAGCGACTGGAAAAGCATCATGAGTTTTTTCAAAAGAAACTAGCATTTTTGCGCCGACGTCAGACAGAAGGTTTATCTCATGTAGATGCGGTGAAAGAATGGTTTGAGAACCAGGAGAGTGTGATGCGTGAGTTGATGCCGGATCATCCTTTGCTTGCTGATTTGGGTGATAGTTAGATATCTAGTCTATAGACAAAATACCTTTCGAAGAGTAGTTTTGTGTTGAATTAATAGAATGTTTATGTCAAAAAATAACATTGAGCTTTTGGCTCCGGCTGGATCCTACGAGGCGTTGCGTGCTGCGATTGTGGCGGGGTGTGATGCTGTTTATTTTGGTCTTTCTGGTTTTAACATGCGTGCTAAAACTGCGCGGCCGTTTACGATTGATAACTTGAAAGAGATTGCTGATATTTGTCATGATGCAAATATTAAATGTTACTTGGCGCTGAACACACTTGTGTACGACAAAGACGTCGAGCAGATGAAACGTGTGATCGATGCGGCTAAGGAGGCTAAGGTGAGTGCGGTGATCACGTTTGATATGTCCGCGATTCGTTACGCACGTGAGCAGGGTGTTGAGGTGCATATTTCGACGCAACATTCAATTTCAAATATTGAGGCGGTAAAGTTTTTTTCTGAGTTTGCTGATCGTGTTGTGCTTGCGCGTGAGTTAACACTTGAGCAGATTAAGGTTATTACAGAGCAGATCAAGCAGGATGATGTACGTGGTCCTGGTGGCAATTTGATGGAGATTGAGATTTTTATTCATGGCGCAATGTGTGTGGCTGTGAGTGGTCGGTGTGGGATGAGTTTGTATATGTATGGAACTTCCGCGAATTGCGGTGAGTGCAGTCAGCCTTGTAGGCGCGGATTTAATGTGACAGATAAGAGTACGGGCAAGCAGCTTGATATTCAGAATGAGTTTGTGATGTCTGCTGAGGATTTATGCACCATCGGACTGTTGGATGAGATTTTGGAGTCGGGTGCTGTGTCACTAAAGATTGAGGGACGCGGTCGTGCGCCTGAGTATGTTGATATTGTGGTCGGGTGTTATCGCGAGGCGATTGATTCAATTGATCAAGGAACATACAGCAAAGAAAAAATTGCAGAATGGACTGAGCGTATGAAGACCGTTTTTAATCGCGGTTTGAGCGATGGTTTTTATCGCGGAAAAGCGTTTAAGTATTGGAGCGGTGCTGCGAGCACAAAGGCGACGCAGCAAAAAGTATTTATTGGAACGGTGACAAATTTTTATTCTGATCAGTCTGTTGTAGAAGTGAATGTGCACGCAAGCGACCTTGAGGCTGGGCAGGCGTGTTTGATTACGGGTGAGACGACTGGTGTGTTGAGGATTACACCTGAGGACTTTAGGGTAAATGAGGAGTCAGCGACTTATGCAGAACAAGGAGACTGCCTTACGTTTAAAGTCCCACAGCGTATCCGTAGAGGGGATAGGTTTTACAAGCTTCTTGAGAAAAAGAGATAGAATTAAATTGAATCGTGCATAAAAACACCAGTAAAAACTGGTGTTTTTTGATATTTGATTGTGAAATACGACAGGCTTGCCATTGACAAAAAGCTATTTTTGCGTTAGTTTGATTTGTCTTTCCATAGTGAAATGACCCATCAATCCATGCAACTGGAGTTTGCGATGACTATTATGAGTGCTGCCGATCGGATGGCGCAGCGGAAAGGAAGATTGTCTGAAGAATGGTTTAGTTGGAGGGCGTTCAGCCGTACGATGAACAAGCCGCCGCTGCTCGTGATGGAGTGGCTGAGTGTCTTGGTGCGTGCTGCGAAAGGGGGAGAGGTGGCGATCAAGCGGCACATCGCCGGTGATGGTCTGCTTCTCGGCTCGGACTTGGGTGCCTGTGGCTGTGACAAGCCTGGTACCAGAGACCAAGCTTGGGATCTGTTTGGGCAGGTCGTCGATTACAACGACTTCGACCGACTTCGCGCTGTCTACGATCAGGCTCCGTGGGACAGTGGAATTCGTGCGAAGATTCGTGCGGTAATGATCCAGCACAATCCCCATCGTGCGGAAGATTTCGAAGCGCCTGATTCGATGGCGTGGTTGCACGCCAATCATCCTGACTACAACCGTGCGGTCAAACGCATCATCGGAACTCACTTCGGACTGGCTAAGTTTCGAAGGGTGCTGATGGAGGATTTGGCTAGCATTTGCCCAGAGCTTGGGCGGGAGTACGGAATGCTTCTTCTCAAGAGCCGCGCGAGAGCTATTCTCGACAACGTCGTCGACACCGACAGCTGGTGTCGACCCACGATCTGACCCTGTACCAACACTGGAGACCTTGTCCCAGTTTGGTGCGGGGTCTTCTTTTTGCTCACATGTCAGATTGTTTAATTCTGCTGTCGGGTGATAGACTGCTTTTAGAAATAATGAGCAATACTATATTGATATATGGGTAGAGATAGTAGTAGGCGTGATACCGGTGAGATGGGTCATGAAGAACGGATGGTTGGTTTTGGGCGAACATTTGAAAAACTTGCACCTCCTGAATTTGGAGATTTCTATCACGGTCTTACAGATGGTCAGCGTCGTGTGATGAACGAGGCTGTTTTCGCAGCTCATGCAAGACGTGGCAGCAGTGCTAAGGACTTGATGGCAAGCGTTGCATGGCTTGAAGAGATTGGTGTCTTGAAGGCGGCTTTTTCAGATGATCTGCAGCTGAAGTCAGAAAAATGGAATAATGACGAGTTGATGACGATTGGAGATGCAGTGGGCAAAATACTTCCAGAGAGATTTTTACCCGAGCATATTCAAGTGATCTATGAGCTTGAAAGAAATAAAGAGGAGGCGGAGCATCCGGTTCCGGGCATGCAGTCTTTGTTTCATGGCACTACCGACAAGAACTTGTTGCGTATTTTAAAAACAGGATTTCAAAAAGCTGAAGAACATCAGAGAACACAAGTGGGTACAGGTAGTTTTGAAAAGAGCCTTGGATTGAATGGTGTCTTTACTACGTGCGGGGTTGTTTATGAGACATTCGATGTTCGGCACACAAACAATTTAGATAGCGTATCCGTTTTTGTTTTCCCTGAAGATGCAATAAATAAACCACATAATGTTGTTATCAGTGTTGAGACGAGCCTTGGTTTGGTTTATGAAATGGGTTTAAATGATCGATTGTCTGACATAGATGACGTGATGGCTGACGAGCTAGCAAAACGTGACAAGGTTTTGCGTGCAGCATTGTCGACTGTGGTTAGTTTGGTTAATGAATATCTTGTTCCACCTGAGCGATTGGTGGCTTCAAGTGTGCCAGAGGTTTGTTTGGATGTGGATGAGATGGATGATCCAGACATGCTTGTTGTTGGCGAGGATGCCGGATGGTATTTTGATGAGGTAGATAAGTTTCAACCTGAGCTCGCAAAAACAATGTCGATTGTTACGTTAGAACAGATCAGACTCGCACTTGATTCTTTGAGTAAACAGCAGGTTGAGGACGAGCCAGAGTTTCCGCCGGAAGTAGATATTATAGAAAAGTTTGTTTATCATGTGCGTGTTGGGAACTTGGATGTGTCTGACTGGAAGTATGTTCCAGATGCTGAGGGGGAGGAATAAGAAAACTTTGTTGAAGACCTTGCTCCATTTGGTGCGGGGTCTTTTGTTTTAGAAGATGTGACTGTAGGGAACCTAGGACCCTACATGTAGGGTCCTAGGTTCCCTACAGGTTGGTAACAAAAAAGCCGCCCTTTCATTTACACACAGAGTGTTGATGGGGCGGCACGGGCGTTCGTCTTAGTTGTGATCTGCTGCTTGCGCAATCAGCTCAGCACCAAAGACTTCGTCTAGCAGAGCGCGTTGTGAATCATCGAGCTCAGGTTTTTGCTTGAAAAACGCGCTGAGTTCTTTGAGTTGGTCGACTTCATGAGCTGCTGCGTATCGTCGCAGGTATATAAGCGTTTGTCTGACACGTACCCCCGGATTGCTTTTGAGTAGTCCGAGTAGTATGTCCAGTTTGTGAAACGCGAGAGGTGGGTGGTGGTTTCGAAGTCCTGCGAAGCCTACGAGTGCGTGTTGCTCGTTGCTCATCAGTTCGAGCCAGAACTCCAGGTTTTGTTTATGGCGATGCCCGAGCGTGCTTTCAGTATGCTCGATGCCAAGCAGAGCTGTGAGTGCAATGGTCTCAGCATCGGTAACAGAAAGATGTTCTGGGTGCTCCTTGAGATACCCGAATGCCTTTATGGTCACATCCCAAGCGGCTTGGGAGCCGATCGTGTGTATGAGACCTAGGCAGCGAATGAGTCTGTTGTGGTCTTCTGTGTCCATTGCGAGATTCGTCTTGGCGACAAGGAGCTCTGTCACTTCAACAGGTCTTCCCAACACATCAAACCTTGCAGCAATCCATGAGTCAGTGGTGTGCCCGCTTCTGCTAGGAAGTAGACCTTGAGCCTCGAAACCGCTACTGATCCATGTTCTCATGACGTTCAAAAGTTGTTGCACGACGACTCCATTATTTGTTGGTTCATGTTGAGCTAGTTGTTTATAGCATATTGTTATGGATAAAGTCATCTTAGCTTTGTTGTACTCATTATTGACACAGCTTCGTTTTCAGGATAAATTCGTTTGTTCTTTCAAACCTGGGATTGTTGTCCCTTCAACGCCTTAGGAGGCAATGATGAGTGTTGTGACTGTAGGTGGTAGGCAATCTGCTCTTCGGAGAAGAATGGCTGAGGAGTGGTTGGCTTGGGAGATGTACTGGGTTGGAATGGGCTCTCCGCCATTACTTGTAATGAAACGATTGCTCAGGTTGAGGCGAGCGGTCATGGGTGGAGAAGACTTTTTCAAGAACCACATTCGCGCTGGTGGCCTCGATCTCGGGGTTGAGGGTTGCTGTGATTGTGAACGACCTGTTACTGACAGTGAGGCTTGGGATCTGTATGGTCAGCTTGTTGATCATGATGATTTCAACCGACTTCGCGATGTGTACAATCGAACTCCATGGGGAAGCGAGGCTCGCTCGAGGATTCGTGGGATCGTCATTGAGAAGTTTCCTGAGTGCATGGGGAGTCTGGATGCAAGTGATGCGACTGCATGGTTGCATGCAAACCACGAGCGCTACAACACTTCTGTGAGACACATCATCAGTGAGCTGTTTGGTCTTCAGCGTTTGCGCAAACTTCTCGTGAGGGACCTTGCCTTTGAAAGGCATGAGCGTGGAGTGGAGCAGGGAGATCTTCTTTCAAAGGGTCGCTCTCGTGATCTCATCAACAACTTCATTGACACCGACAACTGGTGTCAGCGCACGCACTGACCTCGTACCAACCCTGGAGACTCTGTCCCAGTTTGGTGCGGGGTTTTCTATTTGCATGATTCGTTATGAAAACAGTGTTCTGCGTGATAGGCTATATAAAATTAAAGAAACATTTATGAATACAATAGATAGCAATGGAGGAGAGCTTAAGGATGGAGACACTGTGCAGGTTGTTAAGGATTTGAAGGTGCGGGGGTCTAGCATGGTTTTGAAGCAAGGGACTGTTGTGAAAAAGATTCGCCTTACAGATAATCCTGAAGAGGTGGAGGGGAAGGTGAATGGGACAAAGATGGTGTTGAAGACTTGTTTTATCAAAAAGCGAAAGTAATATGACAGACACAGAAAAAAACGAAGTTGGGCCTGAAGGAGAGGTAGAGGTTCTTGAGGGTGGGGAGCTGGCTCAGGCTGAACTCCAACTAGTTCAAGAGGCTGTAAGTTTTCAGACTTTGAAAGATCAGCTTGAAGAAAGTTTGAGTGCGCGCGGAGTTGAAGAGGGTGAGTTGGCTGAGCGTGTTGAAAAGGCTCTTACGGAGAAAGACAGAATGGTTTTGAAAGATGTGCAGGAATATTTATCTAAGCGTGATGAGCGTGGTGTGGAGCGCGGTGGTGTTGATAATGTTGCAAGTCGACTTACTCGGTCCTTAGAGAGGGTTCAGAGGGCAGTGAGCGATTTGAGAATGATCAAGCTGTCGCTCGATGCTCATGATGAGGCTCGGGTGCGATTGAATCTTGTTCGAGATACATATAATGCGGAAGGTCCGCAAGACATTAGCTCGGAAATGCGCAAGCTTGAAAAACAGATAACAGCTTTGCGTGCTTCTCAATCGGGGATTAGGTCGCTTTTTGGTCGTCTTGTTGGAGACGAGACTCAGACAAAGATCAAATCACTAGAGTCAGATCTTGCTGCATTGGCAGCTGAGAGATATAAAGCAATCGATAGCAGAACAGTTTCAACACAAGATATCAAAGATGCTGAGGAAAAGTTTCTTGATACTCGTCATGTAGCTGGTGGAATTGATGGGATCAAGGATGCTAGAAAGCGTGCTGCGGATATCGAGGTTTCAATCGGAGAATTAAAACAGGAGAGTTCAGCGCTTGAAGATGAGGTAAAGACAGATGGATTTGCTGCGTTAGAGACACACTTTGAATTTTATAACAGCAGGCAGGAGTTTCCGTCTGAAATCAAGCGATCGAATCGTGAGGAGGTGGTTGAGTTTTTGAATGGCATGATCGATGTGGCAAAGGCTCGTGGGGTGTTGGGAGAGTAGAGTTAAATTTGAGATTTATAAAACCACCAGTGTTTAGCTGGTGGTTTTTGTTTCTACGAAAGTTTGCTGGTTAGCTCGCCTGAGGTGTGCAGCTTGTAGAGATCATCGTACCCTCCAACAAAATCTTCGCCGATAAAGATCATTGGTACGGTTTTCCAATTATGCTTTTCAACGAGAGATGCTGTGAGCTCGGGATCTACTGAGAGGTCTTGTTCTTTGAAAGGAATATCGAGTGAGCTTAGAAGCTGTTTTGCCCTAACGCAGTAGGGGCAAAAGGCAGATGTGTAAACGATGACGTTTTTCATATGTGTAGAGGTGATTCGATCAATGTAATAGCATTATAGTAAAGCATTAAGCAAATATTGCTAGACCCTAGGAATAATCAAAACATTGACGTACCATTGAGTGGTTATTAGTATCAATGCATGAAAAATAAGACTTACGACATTATTGTAATCGGTGGAGGGCCTTCTGGGATGATGGCTGCTGGGCGGGCTGGTGAGCTTGGGGCCAAGGTTCTTTTGATTGAGAAGAATGATCGTCTTGGGAAGAAGTTGAGTATTACTGGCGGGCGCCGATGCAATATTACGAATGCTGAGTTTGATAATCGAATCTTTTTAGATAATTTCCCTGAGTCGAAGCAGTTTCTGTTTTCACCATTCTCGCAGTTCAACGTTGAGAGCACATTCGAGTTCTTTCAAGGTCGCGGGTTGCCGTTGATTGTTGAAGACCGTAAGCGTGCGTTCCCGAAGTCTGAGAAGGCTGAGGATGTGTGCAATGTTTTAATCGACTATGTTGAAGAGAGTTTTAATGTAGATGTTCAGCTAAGCACGTCTGTGAAGTCGTTTATTGTTGAAGAGGGAGAGATCAAAGGGGTGCACACACCCTCGGGAGATTTCTTTGCAAAGAAGTTTGTTCTTGCGACTGGCGGATTGGCTGCTCCGGAGACTGGGTCTACAGGAGAGGGGCTCTCGATGCTTGCGACGATTGGTCATGCTGTGAAGGATCCAGACCCAAACCTTGCTCCGTTGAAGACGAATACCAAATGGGTTCATGGGTTGTCTGGGGCATCTGTTGATGACATGACGCTGCGCTACCTTCAGGATGGCAAGATTAAGTTGAAGGTTCGTGGACGATTGTTGTTTACGCACTTTGGAATCTCTGGGCCATTGGTTATCAATTCTGCGCATGAGGTTAAGAAGTTGCTGAAGACAGGGGCGCTGATTGCATCTGTAGACTTGTTTCCAGATGACGACTTTGGGAGCCTTGATAAGCGCCTGCTAGATTTGTTTGAGACACAAAAGAACAAACAGCTGAAGACAGCTATGAAGGAGTTGCTGCAAAAGAAATTAAGCGAGACTGTTTTGCGATTGGTGGATGAGAGCATTGTTGATGTGCCTGTGCATTCAGTCACAAAGGATCAACGCAAGTTGCTTGTGCGCACAATGAAAGATTTACAGTTTCCGATTACTGGAACCATGGGGTTTGAGTGGTCGATTGTGGCTGATGGGGGTGTGGATCCGAAAGAGGTGGATTTTAAAACGATGCGTTCAAGATTGTTTAGCAATCTTTATTTGATTGGTGACACGATTGATATCAACCGACCGTCTGGTGGATTCTCTCTACAGCTCTGTTGGACAATGGGGTGGATTGCGGGGTCTGATGCTGCAGAATAAGTTTGTAATATTATGGGTATGAAGATTTTAACCATGTGCGCTTTTGGTAAAAACCGATCGCGGTACTTAGCGGAGTATTTAGAAAAGAAAGGTTATGACACCGACTTTGCTGGTGTGTGTCAGGATCATGACGAAGTGCAGGAGAAGATTGATGTTGCTGATGTGATTATTGCGGTGCATCCTGATATCAAGGAGCAGTTGCAGCTTTGGTACGACGTAAAGCAAAAAATGATTATCGGTTTGAATGTTGAGGATAGGCCAGAGGTTGTGTTGCCTGAAGGGAAGACGTTGGATGGGGAAGCGTGGGGGGATTTTCAAGAGAAAGAGGTGTATCCAAAATTGATTAAGGATATTGAGGAGAGGTTGAAGTAAATCGACAAAAGCCCCTGTCACCATTGACAAAGGGCTTTTTTTGTAGTAGTTTAATCATCTCTTCGGAGTGGTCTGGTGTTGTTATCAGGCTAATACAATGGGTGTTGACGGGGTATGGATGTAGTGCGGAAATGGATCCAATCTACGCGGCGCAAGCCAGTCTGTATCGCTGTAGCATTCAAACCAACGGTGGGAGCTTTCGGAGCTGCATCGTAGGAGTGTGAACATGAACATGCGACTTGTGGCTATGTCCGTAGTTGCTCTTGCAGTGAGTCTGCTGCTTTGCAAAACAATGAACAAGTATGGTTCGCAGGAGGAGATCTGGGCTTCCGGATTCATCTTTGCGACCGTTGCAATCATTTGCATAGTCCTCATCATTTTCGAAGACAAGCAGATTGCCAGAGTAGCGAAGCTTCGTGAGGCCTGTGCCAAGTTGCTTTACCGTGTTGATGCAAGCATCAAGATGTCTCGCGAGATTTGTGAGGACAGCGGTAATCCTGCCGTCGAGCGCTTCTATGTACGTTCGGAGTCGTACCAGACTTGGATCAAAGACTGGTCTGAAAATAGTCGTTTGAGGAATCTTGCCGGCGATGAGGAGTTGGCAGCCTGGATGACGAAGTCTGCAGCGCTTTCCGTAGAGTCTGTGAGAAAAATCAGATCTCAGTTTATTGTTCGGCACGACATGCTGATCAATACGTTGGAGCTCGTGCTCGACCAGACGGCTCTGATGGAGGCTTCGCGAATTCAAAAGCTGAACCTGACTCGAGTGACAGTGCGTGCAGCTCGGTTTGCGCTTGTTCGTCAGGTGATCGCTATCGCTGGTGCAGCATTCGACAAGTCAGGTCGATTTTCGCAGTATCTGGAGAGTCATGGTAGTCGTGCAGCTCTTCGTGATGTGGTGACAGAGGATATGTCCAGCATCATGGAAGGAAAGAAACCTTGGCGCGATGAGTTGCTGAGGTACGCCCTCGGACAAAACTCTCAGGGCTCCGACCAGGCATCTGCCTAGTCACCCTACGACCGCATTTCAGTAAGAGGCCGCCCCCTGGGCGATCAAGCTCTTCTGGGGTGCGGCTTTTTGTTTTGTATCAATCAAAAAAGCCCGATCTTTCGATCTGGCTTTATCCTTGTTATTTCTCATTCTTCTTAACTAACTGCCCGCACGCCGCAGCAATATCCTCTCCTTGTGTGCGTCTAGTCGTCACGACCACACCCTTTTTATCGAGTGTCTCTCTGAACGCTGTGATGGTGTCGATGGTACTTGCGGCAAAGCCGCAGTCTGTGAAGTTGTAGGGGATAAGGTTTACACGCACGGTCCCGATACGGTTTACAAAGTTTGCGAGGAGGGTTGCGTGGTGCTTGGTGTCGTTGATGTCTTTTAGCATTACGTACTCAAACGTGAGGTGGTGACGGCGGTTGCCGAAACGTTCGAGGTAACGACGTGACCAGTCTGCGAGTTTGGGGAGGAAGTCGTCGTAGCTGGTTGGGACGATTTCTTTGCGGGTGGCTTTGTCTGCGCTGTGGAGCGAGACGGCCATACGGACATGTGGCCAATCCTCGTCAGCGAGGACTTGCTCGAGACGTGGGAGCACACCGACAGTAGAAACTGTGATGCGTGTTGTGCCGATGTCTGTGTGTTTCAAAATCGTATTCAGACTTGATTTTACATTCTCGTAGTTAGCGAGAGGTTCACCCATACCCATGTAGACGATGTTGCTGATGCGATCATCCTCTCCCATGTTGTCTACAAGGTACTGCTGCCAGAGACGCAACTGGTCGATAATCTCTTCTGCTTCAAGATTACGAATCAATCCCATTTTTCCAGTGGCACAAAACCCGCAACGCATTGCGCACCCAACTTGTGATGAGACGCAGATGGTAAACATCCCGCGTTTGTTTTTCATCAAAACGGTTTCGATTTTTTGACCACCTTCAACGATGATGGCTGCCTTGTGTGTGTCTCCGTCAATACTTGCAACAATCTCATCGACAGTAACTGACATGAAAGGCATGTCTTTATCTAGTTTCTCTCGCATGGCTTTGGGTAGCGTGCTCACATCTAACCAAGAGCGAATTTCTGGAGAAAACAAAGCCTCCTCGATTTGCGCGAGGCGGTAGTTTGGAAGCTTTGGGAAAAGCTCGACGATTTGTTGGTTGCGATTTGAGTAGGCCATAACCAGGGGAGGTTAGTCGAAATCAAGGCTTTTGTCAATCATAAAACCCGCTAGCCGTAATGCTTAGCGGGCTGAGATTGTGAGTGTCTCGATCGGTGGAAGACGTGCCGTGATCTGTGGAAGTAGTGGTGTGCTACAGACAGTGATCGATCCGAATGGAAGATCCACAGGACCTGTGAAGTCAATCGGGTCACCTCTCAGATCGGTGACGCCTCCATGCATCTCCGCGAGAATGCAGGTGGCAGCAGCGACTTGCCAGATGGCGAGATCGCCCACGCGTGAGATCACTACGTCCGCTTCGCTATTCATGACGGCGAGCACCTGGTGACCGTAGCTGTGAATGTCGAGTTGGCGGGATACCCCCAGAGTTTCTGCGAGGTAGTTGTAAAGCTGGTTCGACTGCGGGTTGTCTGCTCTGACCATGCATGCATCTTTGATGTTTGCACACCCAGGTCGTGTGAGCCGAGTTGGTTGATCAAGACCAACTTGAATCCAAGCTCCATGACCTTTCATCGCAGAGACCATGATGTCACAGTCTGGGAAGTAGATCGCACCAACCACAGCGGAGTTGCCAGCCACGTAGCTAATGATGACGCAGTAGTCGTCTGTGCCCCGAGCGAAACCGTCGGTTCCATTGAGTGAGTCGACAGTCCAGTAGCTTCTTGTTCGTGCTCCTGTGTGACTCGATTCATCCTCCTTGCAGACAATGACGTCACCGGGGAAGACCGAGCGGATCATTCTTTCGATAGCGGCGGATGCCACCTGGTTTGCACGAGTCACAAGAGACCCGTCTGGTTTTCTGGCGCCTTCAATGATAGGGCCGTCAGATTCGCGAATGGCGAGAATGCTGTCACCTGCCACTCGTGTGGCACGGCAGGCTACTTGAAGGCGTTGAGCAATAGCTGTCATGTATTTCCTCCTGGCAAGAAGTTAACCTAGTTGTCTAATCTTTGCAACAAAACAAAAATACCCCGAGAAAACTCGGGGTATTTTATGTTGTGGAGATTAGTCCTGTTGTGGACGTGCGAAGTCGACGCTGATTGCGCGACCTTCGACCTCCTTGCCGTTCATGGCGTCGATAGCAGCCTGTCCTGATGCTTCGTTGTTGTATTCAACGAACCCGAACCCGCGGCTGCGTCCGCTTTCACGGTCAGTGATTACGCGTGCAGAAATGACTTCACCAAATTCAGCGAAGAGGTTTCCGAGTGCTGCGTCGTCTACTGCCCATGGAAGGGAGCCGATAAAAAGCTTGTTGTTCATAATCAAGAAAACAAGTGAATTATTTACACTTCCTTAATTAGGAACCTAACAAGAGAAGTGGGGAAAGTATGCCAATATTTTACCGCTTTGTCAACGGACTTTGGTGAGGTATAGTTGGTCTACTTAGTCGTAAAATTTCAATATGTTTGAGTTGCCAGAATTAGCTTTTGAAAAAGATTCATTCGCACCATGGACGTCTGCAGAGACGTTCGATTACCACCACGGAAAGCATCACGCGGGGTATGTAAAGAAACTAAACGCAGCTCTTGAAGACTCTGATTTAGCGGGGTACTCATTAAAAGAAGTGATCGCCGCAAGTCGCGGAGAGAACAACAAAATCTTTAACAGCGCAGCGCAACATTTCAATCACAGCTTTTTTTGGAACTGTCTTTCTGTAGACGGCGGTGCACCCGGACCTAAGTTGGCTGAGATGATCGATCGTGATTTTGAATCACTTGCATCGTTCAAAGAACAGTTCAGCGCACTTGCCGCAACACACTTTGGGTCTGGTTGGGCTTGGTTGATCGTCGAGAATGACAAGCTTGTTTTGCGCGGATACCACGATGCAGACACTCCAGCAGATGGCGACGTGACACCACTCTTAACACTCGATGTTTGGGAACATGCGTATTACATCGATCATCGAAACAATCGCGCTGGGTTTATTGAAGGATTTTGGGCGCATGTGAACTGGGGGTTTGTTGAGGAACAGTTGGGATAAATGCAAAGCCTCTAACCGATAAAAAAATTGGTTGGAGGTTTTTTGGTTGTAGTAATAGGTTGACAAAGTACGTATTTTCTGACATTATCGCTTGTTCTTGTATAATCTCAGGGTGGTTCCATCTTTTTGCAGAATTAAGTTTTGTGCCAAAAGATGGGAATCAGCCCAAATGGAATATCGCTCAGTTTGAGCGGGAGGTAGCGATGGAAGAAGTTGCAATGTTTGCCGGAAAGGTTTTGGCATCCTTTGGATTCATTTTGTTCATTGTCGGACTATTTGCAATGTTGTTGAAGATGGAAATTCCAAGTGCTCAGCCAATGCTTTTGTGGAATTACATTCTCATCAGGCGATCTAATGATGGCAACCATCAATTGATACGAGGTCATGTCGGTGGACAACCCTTGCGTTACTTTGGTGGATCCTACCTTGCGATCGAACCAAGGTTGGGAAGAAGTCCTCTTGTTCGGGGAGGTGGAGGAACTTCTGAGGTGATGCCTGAGCGGCAAGGATCTGCACTTCACTATTCTGTCGAGAAAGGTGCGGGATCCGCATTTCTGATGCTTGGTCCAGATGTAGTTGATCTGTCGATCGAGGACTTGCTTGAACGAGCTGGTCTTCAGCTGACAGATGAAGGGGTTTTGGAAACTCCAAGGTCCGCGGCTAGCTGACCTCAGTCCACAGCACATACAACCCGCCCAGACATACGGTCTCGGCGGGTTTTTGCTATACTTTTTTTATGAGGTTGATTTTATTTCTTCTTATCCCCACATTTATACTTTCTGGTTGTGGAACCAGAGTATTGATTGAGGTTGCGGAGGAGGCGGAGGTTGGTGTGGTTGAGAATGAGATTCCGGCGTCTTGGACTGTGTATGCCAATGATGCGTTTGGTTACTCTGTCTCGTATCCAAGCGCTGGTGTGCTGTTTGTTGGGGTGACGGAGGATCATGAGATTGATGTGCCTGGCGGAGATGCAGTTGTTGTGCACATTACTGATGCGACACCTGAGGAGGTGCTTAGTACGCAGGTGAACACGTTGACGATCGAGGTGATTGAGGGGGAGCGGTCGGCGCATGAGTGGGTGTCGGTGCATCTTGAGGAGTATGTGAAGGGCGGAGTTGCTGGGCAGACAATTCAGGAGTTTGTGGGTGAGGATGCGATTGTGATCAGGGGGAGTGGTACGGAAAATTCTGTTGAGAAGCTAATGGTGTTTAATCGGGCGGGGGTGGTGTATGTGGTGAGCTACCAAAAAAGTTCGTATACATTTGAGGAGATCCTGGCGACATTTGAGTGGATTTAAAAACGACTCGGTTAGGAGTCGTTTTTTTGTTCTCGATTTTTTTGTTACACAGCCAGGAGTTTTCGCGTTGCTTCTTTGTATGTCTCGACTGCGGGTTGATTGAATGCGTTTACGTTCATGAGTTTTGCTAAGTACATCATCTCGATCATTCTGAACTGCAGGTAGTAACCAAGTTCGCGTGGGGTTACACCCTGAAGGTCGATCTCGATGAATGGACGGTTCTTTGCGGTGTAAGCAGTTTTGACGCCGCCGACGATTGCTTCTGAAATTCGCTCGAGCGATTTACCCTGAACGTTTTTTACAAGCCTTGGCATCTGAAGGGAGTGTGGCACTACATTGATATCACCTTTGAACGAGTAGATAATGTTTGTAAATTTGTCGTCCGGACCACCGTAGTACAGCTGTGCCATTGAGTGGAGGTCTGTGGATCCGATAGAGACGATTGGTGTGACACCAGCGTTGACTGTGTTTCCATCAAGGTCCTGCTCTTTTCCAATAGATTCACCCATTAGCTGTCGGTACCACTTTCCAAGCGCCTCAAGCTTGGGGGCAAATAAAAAGCTGTTGTGAATGTTCCGGCCTTGTTGCGCGTGGAGGTGTGTGTGGATGGCAGAAACCATCGCATGATTCTTTTTTAGGTTTGTGTGCGTGCCATCTTTGATTGCATCTCGTGCACCCTTGCGAATTTGATCAAGGTCGATGTTTGCAAGATAAAGCGGTAGGAGTCCAACGGCTGAGAACACAGAGTATCGTCCGCCTACATTTTCTGGGATAGCGATCTTTCCAAGACCTTTTGTCGCAGCTGCTTTCCAGAGCGCGGAGCCTTCTGTGGTGATAGTGGTAATGCGATCACTGATGTCGCCAAAATGGTCTCCTAATATTTTCCAGAGCACTTCAGTGTTTGCGATAACTTCTGTTGTGCCACCAGATTTGCTAATTGAGAGAATCGCAAAGTCATCCTTGCTGTGCATGCGAATGAGTCTTTGTGTAACACCTGTCATCTGATCGTCTGAGACGGTGTCAAGAAACAATAGTTTTGGCAGACGATCCACTAACAGATTCATCGAGCCAGCAATCGAGTCATAGATAGCTTTGGTTCCTAGGTTTGATCCGCCTATCCCGACAACAATGACATACTGCAAGGTTGAGGTTTGAATACTTTTTCCAAGGTTGCGAACTTGCTCAAGCAGGTCATCATCAAACGGAAGTTGTAGCGACGCTTCAGGGTCTTTGTAGTCAACACGTGTAGCAATTTCAGCAAGATGTTCTCGGTAGTCTGCAAGCGTATCTGCAACAGACTGAATGTCTGACTCATCAACACCTGCAACGTTTGAGGAAAATTTCATAGAAGTTTTTTTGCTATAGTACACAACGATTATAACCTGCTTGTCGAGTTATGCACATTAGGTACGTTGGTTTAGGAAAAATGGGTGCAATTATACGCACATAGTAATAAGTGGGTTTTTGTGGGCTGGTTTATAAATAAGAATTGGGGGTATGAAAAAAGTTAAGTTGGCGACATTTGGAGGTGGGTGTTTTTGGGGGGTTGAGGATGTGTATCAAAAACAGGAGGGGGTGATTGATGCTGTGTCTGGGTATATGGGTGGTGGATCAGAGAGTGTGACGTATGAGGAGGTGGGTGGTGGGAAGACGGGGCATGCCGAGGTGGTTCAGCTGGTGTTTGACCCAGAGACGATTTCTTACGAGGGGCTTCTAGATATTTTTTGGAAGATACATGACCCAACGCAAGTGAATAAGCAGGGGCCGGATGTGGGGTCTCAGTATCGGTCGGTAATTTTTGTGCATTCAAAAGAACAGCGAGCGGTGGCAGAAGCTTCGCTCGAAAAAGCTAAGAGGGAGCATGATGATCAGATCGCAACGCAGATTGAGGATTCATCAACGTTTCATCGAGCAGAGGATTATCATCAAAATTATGTAGCTAGGACTGGGCGCGGCGCCTGTCATGTTGTTTTATGAAGAATATTTTAATTGTGAGCGCAGTGTTGGTTTTGGTCGGGGCTGGTTGTGTAGGTGGTTCGAGTATTGAATCAGAGCTTGCTGAGGTGTTGGCTGAGCTTGAGGAGGAGATGGTTGCTGATGACTTGATTGAGGTTATTGTTTTTGATGAAGTGGAAGTCGAAGCAGAGGTCGAGTCTGAACCTGTAGCAGCTTCTCTTGCTGGAACATACACAAACTATTCTAAAGACGCTGTTGCATCTGGGCTTCTCTCTGACGAGACAGTCGTACTCTTTTTCCACGCCAATTGGTGCCACTTCTGCCTTGAGGCAGATGCAGATTTCCGTGCGCACATCGATGAGATCCCTGCGGGGGTTAAACTTTTAAAAACAGATTACGATACTCAGAAGGCACTCAAGGGGCTTTATGGTGTGAAGTATCAACACACATTTGTGAAGCTTGATGCGTCTGGTGGCGCAGCTGACATCTGGGTTGGTGGAGGGTATGACGAGTTGGTGGATCATGTTGAGTAACTGAGTTCTCAATGGCGGGGGGGTTGTGTAATGTGCAGCTGCTTCTTTTTATGTGGATAACAAAACTATTCCTAAATTTCAAAATGCTACAATAGATTCAACGCTAATTTATAAGCTTTTTTCTATATGAAGCATTCAGGTAAGTGCGGCCTTCATTGCGTCGCTTGGTGGCTCCTCTGGGTAGGTGGCATCAACTGGGGTCTTGTCGGTCTACTAGACTGGAACCTCGTCGAGACAGTTCTCGGATCATGGCCATGGCTCGTTACGCTCGTGTACGTTCTCGTTGGTCTTTCAGCTCTCCTCCTCTTGTTGGAGAAGAAATGCGCAAAGTGTAAATAACACTCGGGGAAAATCGAGAACGCCATGGGAGCGTTCTCGATTTTTTGGTTGAATGAAAAAACAGGACATGATTTACATGTCCTATTTTTTGTACCACTTCTACCTATCGTATTCTCCTTTGCTCAAGTTCACTTGTCGCGTTTTGTCTTCGATGGCTTGGTCTAATCGTTTCTTCTCCGGTCGATCATTCCATGGGAGTTTGCTTAATGACCCTCGTTTAGATTGCAGCGTTTCAAGTTCTGCTAGGCGAGCTTGGTAAATCTCCCAACGTTTTGCACCTTCTGGTGTGCGTGATAGTTGGGCTTCCATCATTGCTTTGGGTAGATTCTCTGCTTCTCTAAGTGCAATACCAGTTTTTATCCCCGCGATTTTTTTCTTGATGGGCAGCTTGGCTGTTGGTAGCTGAAAGGTTTCATCAAAAAACTCACGAATCCCTAACCTGCCGATTTGTTTTATAACACGCGCTTTGCGTTGTCGAAGCTCGCGCGCTCTACCTCCCATGCGTTTAAAGAATCCGATTGATGCATACTCTGCATCGATTCGTTTTTCCTCATCGTGCAATGCTTTCACTTGGGTCTCTTTAAGCCATTGTGCGCGTGCTGCAACATTTTCGACTGGTGGAGGTGTTAGTGCGTCTGGGTTCTTTTGAGTTGGAACTTTCACTTCACCAGACATTCCGCCACGCTCTCCAGTTTTAATTTGGTGCGCAAGACGTTCAGCAGCTTCTCTGTCAGAACGTGCCATCTCATCCTCACCGGATTTCGGTGGTGCTGGGACGTCTAAAGCCTCAATTGCTACGGGTTCGATTTTGTCTGTAGCCGCCTCATCGGGTGTTTCGATTGGTCTGTGCTCAGTTTCCCCAATGGTATTGTCTTCTGCGCCCATATGATTGTTGCTAAATAATTCTAATCAAAGTGTAGCACTTTTTTGTGGTTGGACCTATCCAGCAAGAGTGATATAATCCTCGCAGTATGAAAGTTATCCTCACCCGCGACGTACCAACGCTTGGGAAGGAGGGGGATTTGGTGGAGGTGTCCGATGGGCACGCCCGCAATTTTCTTTTTCTGCAGAACTCTGCCGTGCAAGCCACGCCAGATGTTCTTAAAAAGCTCCGAGAGAAAGAGCGAGCACTTAAACGACAATCAAAAAAGGATGTCTCTTCTGCTGGTGATGAAGCCAAAAAGCTTGAGGGCCTCGTTGTGACCCTCAAAGAAAAGGTGAACGAGTCTGGTGGATTGTATGCAGCTGTAACAGAAAAAGACATTGCAAAAGCAATTAAAGATGCAGGACACAAGGTGGATGCAAAGATGGTAAAGATTCCGTCAACAATCAAAGAATTAGGTGAGCACAGAGTGACTCTAGAACTCAAGCATGGCTTCGAAGCAGAAGTCGACATTATAATCGAGGAAAAATAAACGGGCTTTCGGGCCCGTCTTAAATTTGAAAGCGGTTTATGACTCATCGTTATATTTTTGTCGTGGGAGGTGTGATGTCTGGTGTTGGTAAAGGGGTTACCACTGCGAGTATTGGTAATATTTTGCAGTCCTGTGGTTATTCGGTTACTGCGATCAAGATTGATCCTTATGTAAACGTGGATGCAGGTACGATGAACCCTGTTGAGCATGGTGAGGTGTTTGTTACTGATGACGGCGATGAGACCGATCAGGACATGGGTAACTACGAGCGCTTTTTAGACACCAGCCTGACGAGCATGAACTACATGACGACTGGGCGCGTTTACTTGAATGTGATTGAGCGTGAGAGGAATCTTGAGTATCAGGGGCGTTGTGTGCAGGTGGTGCCACATATTCCGCAGGAGGTGATTACACGCATTAAAACAGCGGCAGAAGATGCACAGGCTGATTTTACGATGATCGAGATCGGTGGAACGGTTGGTGAGTACGAGAATATTTTGTTTCTCGAGGCTGCGCGCATGATGAAGCTTGCTGAGCCTAAAAACGTTCAGTTTGTTTTGGTAAGTTATTTGCCGA
Organism: Candidatus Uhrbacteria bacterium; assembly: GCA_018700535.1. Taxonomy (GTDB): domain Bacteria; phylum Patescibacteriota; class Patescibacteriia; order UBA9934; family GWF2-40-263; genus UM-FILTER-50-9. The sequence goes on from JABITQ010000045.1 coordinate 30,402, forward strand.
TCCCAGCGCATATTGGTGAGATGAAAACAAAACCGACTCAGCATGCAACTCGCACACTTAACAGTGCGGGGATCCATCCTGACTTTATTGTGTGTCGTGGAGAGCACTCCATGGACGCGCCACGCAAAGATAAGTTGAGTGTCTTTTGTAACCTAAAGCCTGAGAATATTATTTCTGCACCAGACGTAAAGTCGATTTATAATATCCCACAAACATTTGAAGAGCAGAATTTATCTTCAATCATGTTGAAGAGGTTTGAGATGGAGTCAAAGTCATCAAACCTCGATGCGTGGAACAAGATGGCTAAGGTGCAGGAGACGGCGACAAAGACAGTGAAGATTGGTGTTGTTGGAAAGTATTTTGAAAGTGGGGACTACACATTGTCAGATTCGTACATCTCAGTGATTGAGGCGCTTAAGCATGCTGCTTGGGACAACGATGCCAAGGTTGAGATGGACTGGATCAACTCCGAGGAGTTTGAGAAGGATGCGTCGAAGCTTGAGGGCTTGGCGGCATATGATGGCGTGCTCGTTCCAGGAGGGTTTGGTACTCGTGGAATTGAGGGGGTTATTTCTACGATTAAATATTGTCGCGAAAACAAGATTCCGTATTTTGGAATTTGTTATGGGATGCAACTTGCCTGCGTCGAGTTTGCACGAAACGTTCTTGGAAAAACGAACGCACATACAGTAGAGGTTGATGAGAGCACTGAGGATCCGATCATTCACATTAATCCAAGGCAAGAAGAAAACGTTCGTCAGAATCGATATGGTGGAACCATGCGACTTGGTGCGTATGATTGTAAAATGACTGACGGTTCGATTGCGCGTGAAGCCTATGGGGAAGATGTGGTTTCAGAGCGGCATCGTCATCGTTATGAGTTTAATAATATGTA
>JABITQ010000060.1 GCA_018700535.1 Candidatus Uhrbacteria bacterium
CACAGTCGTGTCACCAAGCTGCCTCCCTTGTAAACGACGGCTAATCGGGTCTTTCAGCACATCAAACTTAATCCCAAGTCGCCCAAGGGCAATCGACGCCTGCGCAGACTCTAGCGCTCCCACAAATAAATGAAGAGGGTCTACCTGCGCGTGACCAAACTTTCTGGCTAGAAAATGCGCTGTCTCAACCGATGTGCGTGACTCATCAATAAACAAGTCTGCCATGTTGATCGCCTCTTCTGTAAGCGCAACAGGCTCTCCGATAACAAAATCGTCTTTTTGCTTTGGCATGTGAGCAACATTGCTCGCGATAATCTTTTGATGCGCAAACAAGTAACAAAACCCCAGGATGCTGACATACAAAACCTCCGTGCGCCACGAAGCCTCAAACCAAGTTTCGATTAGGAGCAAGTCACCAAGGCTTGTCATAAAAAACAAAAACAGTGCCAGCACCGCAAGTAGCACAGACACCATAAATACCACTCCACCCAAAACCTGAGCTGCCTTTTGTGAGGCGGTGTGATGGGTTACCGAAGCCTCATCGAGAGGCTCGAGCCAAGCATAGGCTTTGTCGTGGATTGCAATCTGAAGAGGCATAACTAAAAAAGTAAGCTCAAGAAATTGATAACGATCGTTAGTAAAAGAACAGGCATGATGATGACGTAGATGGCAAAACCAATCCATGCGATCACACTAAACGTCAGTGTGCCGATCCCGCGAAAGATAATCATGACAAAACGCACACCAAAACTAATTACGCGCCCAGTCAGCGTTGTCTCGCCATACATTGGAACAAACAAGTTTTTGACCCACACCCCAAGACCAAAAAACACCGATGCGTTTTTCATCGAATGGAGCGTTGAGTAAAAGACAAGCTTGAGTCCGCTTGTGTACCACCAGACTGGCAACAACACGAGTTGCTTGAGTCCATCGCGCAATACATAGCGTGCAACAAGCGTCGCAGGAGCTTTGTGCATAACTCAATCATTTTATCATCAAAAAGAAGAGGCGACCATTTTCATGATCGCCTTCGTGCGCGTTGTGCGTCTTTTGTTGTGGTTACGCTTTGGGTGGGGGAAACAATGCATTGACGACAGATTCGACGAGAACCGTTGCCACAGAACGTGGAGTACCCTTCACTTCAGAAACTGGTTTTTGCTCGAAAATCACACCAACAACAACCTCATACGATTTTCTGTAGATCAGAGCACAGACAGAAAACACCACCGCACACGATTCTTCATCAACCAACCTGCAGTGGATCAAGATCGGATTCCCAAAACCATCCACCTTGAGGAACTTTCTTCCTGTTTCGTAGCGAGCCTCGAGAACAACATGCATTTCCGGAACAGCCCACCGCTCATCTTGAGTCTCGAGCTTTTCTGCCAAAGACATTGCGAACATGTGCACAATGTCTAGAAGACCCAGCTCTCGAAACAGGAGAAAATCATCAACGTTCAGTTTAGCTTTCACTACTACCTCCACTAGTATGTGTGTCTCAAGAGATTGTCGTAAAAGGCTATTGTTGTCAATCTCTGTCACAAAAAGAAGAGGCGACCATTTTCATGATCGCCTTCGTGCGCGTGTGCGTCTTTTGATGTGGATCAGGCTGGTTCGAGTGGAGCCAGCAGCACCTCGAAAAGCGTTTCAGTGAGTGACTTCACTACTGAGTAAGCCTCTTCTTTGATCTCGAGATCTGGAGAATCGATCACATGCCCCCTAAACCATTCGTGTTCTATTTTCTCAACCACGACTCGAACCTGCCGAATCACTCCGCCTCGAACCCCGTCAATACATCGAGCGATCAGCAAAATCGGAGGCTGCCTCCCCTCTATTTTACCAACCAAACAGCTCCCTGTCTGCCTGTGAGCCTCCAACACGATATACGATCCAGCAACTGGACCGTCATAGAGATCCACTCGAAGAGCAAGACTTTCCGCAAGGGCGTTCACCAAACCAAGAACACCACTACCCCTGACAAAAAGGATGTCTCTGTTTTCAAGCTGGACTCGCATGTTCACCTCCGAATGAGCGCGTTTACTCGCCCTGAGATTGCATCAAAATATTGTGGATGTCAACCACGCAAACCTTTCATCAACTTCATATAAAAATGTAGATTGTGAACTGTGGTGAGTTTTTTTGCCAACACTTCGTTCACACGGAACAAGTGGCGCACATAAGCACGCGAATAGTTCTGACATGTCTCACATGTGCAGTGCGGATCGATGGGGCTGTCATCGATTGCGTACTCGGTGTTTGTGATTCGGATTTGTGAGTAGAACTTTTCGTTACTGAACACACCCTCACCTTCATCCCAAACAAACAGCGTGCCGTGTCGTGCGTTGCGCGTTGGTAACACGCAATCAAACATATCAACGCCAACACTCGCGTAATACACAATCTCCTCAGGCATGCCCCCACCCATAAAGTAGCGAGGCTTGTCCTCTGGTAAAATTTTACAAATAGCTTTGGTGATCCGGTATGCATCCTCGCGCGACTCACCCACAGAAAGCCCACCGATTGCGTAACCGTCAAAACCAATATCGATAAGCCCTTCAGCTGATCGCTTTCTCAAATCCTCATGCGTCCCCCCTTGGATAATTCCAAACAACTTCTGGCTTGGGTCGACACTCTCTTTACATCGCTTCGCCCAACGCAACGAACGCTCCATCGCTTCCTCGTAACGCTCGCGAGTCGAATTGCCCGCAGCAACATCATCAAATTGCATCACAATGTCCGCACCAATCGCAGACTGCATTTGCATTGAGAGCTCTGGCGTTAAGTGGACTTTGTCTCCATTGATGTGCGACCTAAACGTCACACCGTCCTCAGTGGTCTTGTTTGTTTTTGAAAGACTGAATACTTGGTACCCACCACTGTCGGTAAGGATGGGCCCCTGCCAGTTCATAAACTTGTGCAGCCCGCCAAGCTGTTTCATCTGCTCAAGCCCTGGACGAAGCAACAAGTGATATGTATTTGATAACAAAATCTGCGCACCTAAATCCTTCATGTCTTTTGATGACATCGTCTTTACCGCACCCTTGGTGGCAATCGGCATAAAGAAAGGCGTTTCGATTTCCCCGTGAGGAAGTGAAAGCGTGCCTTTTCTACTAATTTCTGATGTATTTTTAAGCTCAAAGGTTGACATAACGGTATATTTTGGTACTATCTGTGGTCATCTTTAATGGAGGCTGACATGGATGCGATTGAGGAACTGTCGTTTTTTCTTGACTTCAACGCCACACAACCAACCGATCTTCGGTCTGGAGACAGTGTCGTTGTCCAATCCCCACAAGGAGCCAGAACTGGTGTGCGCATGTTTCTTTGTAGCTTTTCTAGAGATGAACGAACTCTCTACGTAAAACCAACAAAGGACAAAGTGATTCTCGGTAGTAGCAGGGACCCGAAAGACATTTCTGCAGCCACCAAGTCATTGCGCGACTACCTGACTTCCAAAGGCTTGAGCATGCACCCCTCATCGGCAAACGCCTTCGCTGCTTGGTACTACATCAAGTAACGAAGAGCTTACGAACAAGACCTCGCACTAACGGTGTGGGGTCTTATTTTTCTGTAAGGTCTAACTCTTTCAACATCTTCACCTGCTTGTGTGTCAATTTCTTTGGCACGACAACTTCGATTAACACCAAGTGGTCTCCGCGACCACGGCGTGTTGGAACTCCTTTTCCGCGCAGGCGGAACTGCGTGTGTGATTGTGTGCCGTGTGGGATCTTTAGCTCGACAGAACCATCAACGGTATCAACATCAATCGTGTCACCGACAGCAGCTTGTGTGAATCCAATTTTTACCGTCGAATGAATCGTCGCACCTTCACGCTCAAAACGCTTGTCACGCTTTACGTGCAGACGCACATACAAATCTCCAGACGCACCACCCTTCATTGCCTCACCCTCACCGCGCAAACGAAGTGTCGCGCCGTTATCAACGCCGGCAGGGATCTTCACCTCCATGTGATGACGTCCTTTATCAAGTCCGCTACCTGAGCAATCTTTACATTCAACCTTTGGCTTTTCACCAAGCCCTTCACACTCACTACAAGTCACCTTGCTTTGCATGACACCAAGCACGGTTCGATGCGCTTTCATTTGCACGCCCTCACCATGACATCCTCCACACGTGTTCATGGCCTCACCAGGCTCCCCGCCCGTTCCACCACAACGCTCACAGTTGGACACCTTGGTTAAATCAAGCTCTTTCTCTACACCAAAAACTGCTTCGCTAAAAGTTAAATCTAAATCAATTTGAATATCATTCCCCTTACGCTCACGTTGCTGATTACGCCCTCCCCCAAAAATGTCTCCAAAAATATCACCGAAGCCTTCAGCCCCAGAAAAATCAAAACCGCCAAAGCCCTGGCCGAATCCACCCCCTCCACCAGCGCCACCCTCAAAAGCAGCCGATCCATACTGATCGTACTTTGCGCGCTTATCAGCATCACCTAAAACCTGGTAGGCAGCATTCGCTTCCTTAAACTTCTCCTCATCACCATTTGGTTTATCAGGATGATACTTGTGCGCCTCTTTGCGAAAAGCCTTCTTAATCTCATCTTGAGAAGCAGACTTATCGACACCGAGCGTTTTGTAGTAATCGTTGGGCATAATTTGTTAGTGGGGTGGTTGTTGTAATTTCGCTACCGGGTAGCGAAAAGTTTATTAAAGCCTACCATCTAAATATCTCATCAACACCGCCGCGGTCCGCTCTTCTTGAACCCTCCCATCCAAACACATCTCCTTTACCTCGTCGAGACCAAACCACATTGGCTCGATCACCTCACCACCTTCGAGTTGCTGGCCATCGGCATTCGCTTCAAACTCTTCAACAACGAAGTAGTAAAGATCCCAAGAGATTGTTGCGCCTGGTGATGTAGTGTGGATGTGCTTTGCAGACAGACAAGCGTGCCCCGTCTCCTCAACACACTCACGCTCGACAGCACCGCGCGCCGCCTCCACCAAATCAACCTCACCCTTCAGCGCCTCATTATACTCCTCAAGCTTATCAAACACCTTCCCACCCGGCAGACGATAATCATCGCCCCCAAGCTCAGTCCGATACTCTTTCGACAAAAGCATCTTTCCATCCTTCACAATAATCATCCGCACCCCAGGAGAACGCCGCGCCTTCTCAAAAGGGATTACGCGATCACCAACTTGATGATCCTGCTGGACGATCTCGATGATGTGTCCTTGGTGAATGACTTTTTCTTCACCGATTGGGATTGGGTGGGTCATAAGATTTGTTTAAAACTTAGCAACCACCGTTCCGGTCCCCCTCCTTTTAAGTATGGGGAAGGAGGGGTTAGGGGTGGTTGTTGTAACACCGTGAATACCTTGACAAAACCCACAATTTCAGTCATTGTCGAGTCGTCATGTTTTGTCAGGAGGTCAGCATGGACATCCGTAAAGTGATTGAGACTGTGAACCAAGGTGGATGGGACGTTGCGATTAGAATCCCTGGTTCAATCCATCCAATCTCGTTTTCAGTATTCTCAGTGCGACTGTCGGACGAACGCGAACTACATATCGCTCTCAGCGATAGCGATATATTGCTCATACCATTGAGCCCCTTGTATTCACAGAGAATGAATGAGGCAAACGATTCGATTGCCATCTATTGCGAACAAAAATCGAAGGGATGGGTCAGGACCAAGGATGGCTACGTTCACGAAGAATGCAGAGATCGCCGAGAGATCCTCGTCTTCACCAAACGCGACTAGCTCTCACCACCCGCACTCAACGACGACAACCTTGCTTGGTTGTACGGATTGTTGACTGGCGGGTGTTTTGTTTTTGTGCAGATTTTACAACAACCACCCCTAACCCCTCCTTCCTTGTTTTACCCGGCGGAGCCAGGCCAGGCTCCGCCTGGAAAGGAGGGATTGAGGTGGTTGTTTTCATGATTGTGATGAAGCCTCTTACTCAATAGTCATCCTACCACCCGGAAACGTTTCGAGAACAACTCGCCCATTCTCTCCTACCTCAATTTCAGATGCAGTGCTATTTTTCTCTGAACGAAAAACTTTGCTGATTTCCAACGACGATTTTTCGTTTGGGCTTCTGAGTGCCAACCCTGGGCTATTCCTGATTTCACCAGCCTTTCGAGTAATGGTTATCGAATCCATCCTAACGTGCTTCTCAACTATCTCCATTCCAGGAGACCCTTCAATCAAGTCAGCCTCATCGTTAATTTCAATATTTGATAATTTTTTCATAGATTGTTTTAGGGATTTCATTAGGCTGGACGCAAAACCCAGCAGCGCCTTAGTGAGACTAATAATCGAAAATGTTTCGGTCATAAATTGTTGTGCGTTATTTTTATTACGCTCCATCATCAAACTGCGTAATAAAATTCTGGCTTCAACATCCTCACAAACAAAATCGTCTTTTCCCAATTGGAAATAAAATGCTTACTTAGCACACTACCTAATGACCACAATGTTCCATGCACACACACTCCTTCACTTACAGCTTTTTTATCAGGTGCTGCGAAAAACTTCCGTCCCAACATCTGATATTGAAGCCTTTGATTCGCATGCTTTAAAGAACTTTCAAATCCTTCTCGCGTAGCAACAGAAAGATACTCGTAAGATTGAGTGACTTTTTCTACAAAAGTATCGCTTATACAATATCCCGGCGATTCGTTCCTGAACGATAGATTATTCCATCCAACAGCATTATCCGTCGGCTCCTGAAGAACAACGCGATTAGTCTTCCAATCAAAAATTGCAAATTCAAGCTTGCTAGGTGAACTCGACCAAGACTCTTGATCAGATGTGCGAAATGAATCACTTGAGCCGAAAACAAAACGAGGCTCAAGATCAATCGAAAACTTCTCAGGACTCAAACAATGAGTCCTAACAACCTCTGATCCTTCTAATGAAGCCTCGCTTTGAAAAACAAACATGATAGATGATTTTATTCCCCCTTCTCCTCACCCTCACTCTCCCCCTCCTTCTCCTTCTCACTAAACTCAGCATCAATAG
>JABITQ010000064.1 GCA_018700535.1 Candidatus Uhrbacteria bacterium
ACACCACGATCAAACCCTGCAACATACACAGGAGTATTCACAACGATCCGCGACCTCTTTGCAGAAATGCCAGAGGCGAAGATGCGTAAGTATGAGGCTGGAAAGTTTAGCTTTAACGTAAAGGGCGGTGGGCGATGTGAAGCTTGTGGTGGTGAGGGAATGCGTCGTATCGAGATGCAGTTTTTGCCAGACGTATATGTGGAGTGTACTGAATGTCGTGGAACTCGATACAATCATGAAGCACTTGAAGTGCATTACAAGCAAAAGAATATCGCTGATGTGCTTGCAATGACAGTCGAAGAAGCTCGACGTTTCTTTGCAGACCAGACCGCGATCTTCGACAAGCTAAACGTTTTGCACGAAGTTGGTCTCGGTTACATCAAGCTTGGTCAGCCAGCAACAACGCTTTCTGGAGGAGAGGCGCAGCGCGTAAAACTCTCAACTGAGTTGTCACGTCGCGCAACAGGTCGCACGCTATATATCTTGGACGAGCCAACGACAGGTCTTCACTTCGACGACATCAAACGCCTGCTCGGTGTATTGCACCAGCTTGCAGATAAGGGGAATACTGTCGTGATCATTGAGCATAACCTTGATGTCATTAAGGGAGCTGACTGGGTGATCGACATGGGGCCCGATGGAGGTATCAAGGGAGGAGAGGTGGTTGTGGCCGGTACACCAAAAGACATTGCGAAGTGTAAGGCTAGTATTACTGGAAAATATTTGAAAGATCTTCTGAAATAAGAAGTTAAAAAACAACCTAAAAGAAGGTTGTTTTTTAATTCTAGAACGATCAGATTTTTTGCCTAAAATTAGTGCAAAACGGGGGTGAATCGGTTGACAAAAGGCCCAAAATGTGGTAGTGTTTTACCTTAACTTAGCAAAAAAGTTAAAACGAAATCATAGCTAATATTATGACTCTACTTAAGAAACCACTGATGATCGCTGTTGCAATCGCTGTGCTTGTGAGCCCATTGCTCCCGAGTGCGTTTGCTGACTCTGGTTCATGGTCTAGCACCATCGCCGAGGCTGCTTGGGATTACGACAACTATAAGGTTCAGCGTCTTGATCTTGATCAGGCTGCTGGTCCATACAAGTTTGCTGGTGTTGTGTTTACAACCGAGACTTCAACATCTTGTGCGTATGCAGACAACTGTGATCTTGTTGATGTCACCATCTATCAGGGCGGGCAAGAGCTCGTAATTGAAGGTGTTGATGATCGTCTTACGCAGGCCTTTTGGCACATGGCGCAAGATGAGCGTTTTATTTATTATGTCCCTGCCGCTGATACAGCGGAAACTTGGGGAGTTGTGGCTGAGTACAATCCTGTAACAGGATTGGTTACTGAGCTAGCAAACCTTGAGCGTGAGGATATGGAGCTTGCCTTCATGACCTTTGCGACAGAGGGAGACCGTGTGTACACATCAACCTTACAAGAGGATGAGGTGACTGGTGACGTTGAGTCGTCTGTCTCTGTGTATGACTACGGTAGTGAGTTTGAGCGTGAAGACTTTACGTACAGACTTACGGCTCCTTGGCAGGAAATCTTGGACGTCTATGAGGGTCTTTCCCTTGTGCGATTCCAGTTTGAAGGTGACTTCGAACAGCTCTGGATTGTAAACCAGACAGCGCGTTCGATGGAGGCGGTTCCAGGAACCTGGACCGAACCAGGTGCAGCCCTAATCGGCGCACACTTTATGAGTGACGGATCTATTCAGTACTTCCGGAACTATCGTCTCTTTACCTATAACATGGTAGATGACGAACAACCCTCGGATGCTGGTGGAGCGTACCTCTCATGGCTCGTTGAACCCGCAGACGCAATTCAGATCAATGGAGACCGTATGGCCTACATTGATGATGAAGACGGTTTGTACGTCTCAGATGTTTCTGGTGTCCGTAAATTTGGTGTCGCTAAGGGTGGAGAATTCAACCTTGGGTCTGATGCTATTTACTTCCAGAACGATCGTGGTGAGTTCGTTGGTTACACATTTGCTTCTGGTGAATGGGTAACACGTGCGTATCATGTAACCGATACTTATGAGGATATCCTTGTAGGAATCGACGGGAACGGAAACGTTTGGTATGAAAATGCCACCAATGGGTACTTGCTTAACATCGGTTTTGGAGCTTCACCGCTTTTGACCGATCGTGGCTACGCCTACTGGCTCGGAGCTGACGAGAACCTTTATGAGGTTTCTTTCTCAGC
>JABITQ010000055.1 GCA_018700535.1 Candidatus Uhrbacteria bacterium
ACTCTTCTTCAAAATCAAATGTGACAAATGGGATACCAAGCTTTGCCGCAACACGCGCTGCATCTCTCCGCTCCACCTTCCACCCACACTCCACAAACTCATCCTCATCCTTGTTCACCCCCCGCGACCAGTTTTTCATGAACGCACCAATCACCTCATATCCCTGCTCAACCAAAAGCGCCGCAGACACAGAAGAGTCCACACCTCCAGACATTCCAACTAGTACTTTAATCTTTTTGTTCATAAGTCTTTTAACGCGCAAGTTATACGGAATTTTGGTGTAGGAGTCAATGGTTTGATCTAAGCGTAAAGATCAGCTATGGTGGCTTCGCTTCAATCCAAGGAGAAAGCATGATTGCGATGAAACCAGTATTCCTAGTGATGATCGTCACCCATTCAGCGCATATCAAAGACACCTACATGAGGGCATTGAGCTCATTGATCCCAGACTCGATGGAACTCGATCTGGTCTGGTGTCGGTGCGGAAAACGAGCGCTGATGAATCTCCTTGACCAACGCATCGGAAAAGATGAGGGCAAGCACGATCTGACGTACGATCTGATCCTTGCGGTGGATGCGATGGAAATCACAGGTGTTGGCACATCAATGAACGCGATGGGGCTAGACCCAGCCAACCTGCGCATTGTTCCCCCCGAGAAGATCAGTGAAATCGCAACCATTCTCGGCGCACTTCTGCCAAGCCGATCCGCAGCCTGATGCAACACTAGGACTCCTACTTACGGTGGGGGTCCTTTCTATTTTTAAGGTGTACTTACAGTAAAGATATTCACCCGCCGCACTTAGGGTCCGATCGGCACCTAAGTGCGGCGTTTTTGAAAACACCATCCACACACATCGATTGTTTTAGTTGATCTGATTGATGCAAAACGCTATGGTTGCACCGCTTCAACATGAGGATGCACAAATGACAACGACAGCCCCTGAGTTTCGAGTGATGATCGTAACTGGCTCTCCAGTGATCAGAGATGCGTACACGACAGCATTGACCGCATTGGTTCCAGCATCACTGCGATTCAAGCCAGTGTGGGAACGATGCACAAAACGTGCTTTGGTCACCATCGTCCAAGAAGGCATCGACCACGAAGAAAATCCTGATCGGCCAATGTGCAATCTGATCATTGCAACAGACCACCTCGACTTCATCACAATACAAGAAGTGATCGAGTGCGTGGACCTGGATGCAGACAGATTGGCCTTGTGCCGCTCTACAGTCACAGACACATTCAAACGTACAATCAGAGAGCATATTGAGAGGCGTCTGGCAGCCACGAGCTAGATGACGCAACGCTTGGACTCCCCCTTTACTGTGGGAGTCCTTTGTATTTTTGGACGTCTTCGCGGTGAACAAAGAAGTCGGTAAACTGCAATTTCTCGTTGTACTTTTGAAGCAAGTCTGAGTATTCAAACATTGGAACGAGCTTGAACCCGTTGAGGGTTTTTTTGTTTACGTAGATAATCGTCTTCTCTGTGTCCTCAAGTTGCGAGAGGCTGTTCTTTGCTGAGTGTGTAAACCAACGGATCAATGATTCGTCGCAGCGCTTTTTAAGATTCTCTAGAGCAATCTGATCGTTCGGGTCGCTCGCCTGAAACCGAAGGATGCGTCTTGCGGGCTTGCGGTTCATCAAGTGATGAGACCAATAGTTTGTATTGTCCTTTGCTGCAGCAAACATCATTTCGATTACCGCACCGTCACGCAACTCTGCATACGCTGCAGGATCGGTTGGGATTGTGAGGTCGATCTCTTTCTGCACGATTGCTTGCTCGAGATAATGTTTAAAGCCTGCTTTTGTTTTGTGAAAATACACTTGGTCGATCATGTGGTATCGCGCGAGGAGTAAATCCTCAAACGCACGCACACCGTTTTCGTTGATGGCAAACACCAATGACCCATCGAGGTCTTCGATGCTCATGCTCGAGATTAACCAATCGAGATCGAAATGACCGTAGGCGACTCCGCAGTAGTACGAATCGCGCAGCAGATAATCCATGCGATCGCAGTCGGCTTCTCCAGAGATCATTGCCTTGAGTACACGCTGCAGGCTCGGGATTCGCTCTACAAGGCTCATTAGCCATTCAGATGGTTCAATGTTCGCGTGCACAAGTGATGAGACGTCCTGCGCAAATTCTGGCGTAAACAATCCTTGCTCGCTGAGAGACTGGATCAAGAGCACGCTGTAATCCTCATGAACGGCCTGACGGTCTTCAAAAGTGCGCCACCACTTTTTGTTGATTGGTAAATCTACAAGCATTGGAAACACCGCTTCGGATGCATGCGAGAATGGGCCGTGGCCAATGTCGTGCAGTAGACCAGCAATTCGCACTCTTTGCCGAAGTTGCTCCAACTCCTTGTCAGACAACTTCTCGCGGATCACACTAGACCCCATTACGGCCCTACCAAAAAGACGCCCAGCTACATGCATGGCGCCAAGGCAGTGAGTAAATCGATTGTGAAGCGCACCTGGGTAAACATAAGACTGCAAAAACCCAAGTTGGCTAATGTGGCGAAGGCGTTGAAAAAAAGGGTGGTCGATAACCGTTCGCTCAAAGGCGCTGAATGGAATGCGCTTGTGAACTGGGTCGCGAAGTTCAAAATCGGACATATGCAAGATCTTACCTTTTGATCTTGCTTGAGATCAAGTTGGTTAACTCAAGCATGAACACAAACTGGAATAACCACGGGATCCCGGCAAAAAGCACACCAACCCAATCAAGTTCAAATTTGTTCCGGAAAGTAACGTCAACAATACGAAGAAGAAAAGATCCAAACTCTGCGCCAGCTGAAAGAATCATTGTCACAAAGTTTGGCAGACCAAGTCGCTGCAGACCGAACATCACAACAATTGTCGAAACAAAGGCAATCATCAAGATTTCACGAGGGTAACCGGGTAACTTACCGCTCTTGGTTCCCCGGTTACCCCGAATAAGTTTGATCTCAGTTTGTACGACGCCGAGAAATAAAAAAAGCCCGATGAGGGCGATGGCGATCTCTATGAATGTGTCGGTTAGGAATGGTGTGGCTGAGCGCATGAATCCTGAAATGAATACTGCGACCCCGAAGAAGCCTGCGTACTCAAGAAGAATTACGGTGACAACACGACGATGTGTGATCTTCATATAACGAGAATCAGAATCCCGAGCAATACTCGAACGATGGCGAGCTCTGCGAAGCTATGTGACTTTAGGAATGCGAGAAGGAATTTGATTGTTAAGAATGCGGTGATGAACGCAGCAATCGCTCCGACCAATGCTGGGAGTAAATCTAGGATTGCATCACCTCGATACACCTGGAGCAACTTTAGCGCCCCAGCCGCAGCGATCGTTGGAATACCCAGCAAGAATGAGAAGCGCGTTGCTACGTCTCGAGAAAGACCTGTGGCGAGTCCTGCAGTAATCGTAATACCAGAACGAGATGTCCCTGGGACAAGTGCGACAACCTGTGCAACTCCGATAGCTAACGATCGTTTCAACCCTGTCTTCTCAATCGCAACAGTCTTTCGTTTGGCGTATCGATCGACAAGATAGAGAACGATTCCCCAGACAATGAACGAGTACGCAACAATTTCAGTAGATCTAAATGAGAGCTCCAACACCTCTTCAAGTACAAAACCACCGATCAATACAGGGATCGTCGCGAGCACTACCCACCAAAGCAAACCTCGCTGCTTTGTGAACGCCAACTTGATATCGGTTGAAAGAGCGACGATGACTGCTGCGAGTGTTGCCAAATGTACAAACGCATCAAAGGCCAAGCTCTGCACTTCCCAACCAAAGAACTTGGGCACCAAGATAAGAAACCCTGAGCTCGAGATTGGTAGGAACTCTGTGACCCCCTGAACAATTCCTAAAACAAATGCTTGAAAAATACTCATCTATTCAAACTTAATACTCTGTCCAGCCCTAAGCGAACCGGACTGCGTTTTCTTTTCTTCTGTCTTTGCTTGTGGTTTTGGTTGTGACCTTTGTGCAGGAGCTGATGGCTTACGATCTTCTCGATCGCGAGCACGCTCATTAGCACCTCTTCCACGACGCTCATCGCTACCGACGCCGCTTCCCTTTTTCTTACGGCGACGTTTTCGCTTGCGTTTCTGCACACCTTCTCCAGGGGTTGGTGCAGTATCTGATGAAGGCTTTGCTGTATCAACCTCCTTCAATTTAGACCTGTAGACCGGCGCGCCAATAACAGGGAGAATAACGAAGTGATCCTCTTGGTTTGTCTCGATCTTTTCTTCAACCGAAGATTCAATCTTTGGCTCCGGTGCTTTGCGAACAACTTGCTTTGCAGATGCCGGTTTTGATGCTCTCTCCAGCTTTGTTGATGACTCTTCTCTTTTTGGTTTTTTATCCGCTTTGGCTCCTCCCCTTCTTTCAAGAATCATTTCTGGCGTCACGATTCTTAAGTCTGGAACTCTGTCGACCACGACCTGTTTTTTCGCAGCAGGAGCTTTCTCCAAAACCTGCCCCTCACTCCGTCTCTTTGCCCGTGGCTCACGATCCTTTAGCGCAGAGAGGCTAGCAACTGGTTGCTCAACAACCTTCTCTTTCACTGGTCGGTCTGACCTGCGCGGAATAGGCCGCTGTGTTTGTACAGGAGCTTCTGCTGGGACTGGAGTTGGAGTCTGTGCCGGCGCTGGCACCTGCTTTACTTCAACCTCAACCTTTACCTCAGCTTTTACTGGAGGCGCCGCACGCTCAGGTTTTATCTCTACTTCTTTTGCCTTTACCTCTTCTGCAACCACCTTTGGTTCAACGGTTTTCTGAACAACTTTAGCTGGAGCCACTTTAACTGGAGCCTCTACCTCCAAACCTGGAACCTTTTCTGTAACGGTTTGTTTTTCTTCTGCCACCTTTTTCTCAACCACTACTTCTTTTTTTACAGGCGCAGCTACCTTCTCAGGCGCATCTTCTTTTTTCTCTGCAACAACCTCTTTCTCAGCTACAACCTCCCCCTTCTGAACGACAGTCTTTTTCTCTTCTACTTTTTCTTTCTCAACGACCACTTCCTTCTTTGCCTCAACCGCATTCTCGATAGAAGCTTCATTTTTTGTTTCAACCTTTTGCTCTAGCTCAGCTTCTTTTTTCTCTTCTGGAGCCTTCAGGCTTGAAAGACTAATTGGTGGTTCTGTTGCAACCTTAACGACTGACTCGCCTTCTGAAGGACGTGGAGCGGGTTTTACTGGTGCTGACCGTGGCGGTCTGTCACCTGGCTTTGCTGCAGTTTTTGACGCCGTCTTCGCCGGGGCTTTTCTTGGTGCGCTCGATTTCTTTCCGCTCTTACGCTCCTCGCGAACAATCTCAATACAGTCGTCACAATAGATTGGACGTGATCGATCAAGCTCGACTGGGAGAACGATATCTTTTGTGCAGCGTGTGCAGTTGTATTCGTGTTTTGGTTTACTTGAATTCTTTGATGACTTTTTCTTTGCTGAAGCTTCTGCATACATCGTATCCAAGTCTTTATCGCCCATTCCACTCCAATCCAAAATCTTTTGCTCAACAACCGCGCGCGGCTGAGCATAGGTGTCGCGAGAAAACTGAATGATTGCGTCAGAAGAGTTTGTCACCTGTGCAATTGGCGGCAATGTGTTTGCAGAGAAAGGCTGACTTGTTACTCCGTCAATTAGAAGCTTGAGGTAAATATTAAACTTTGGAAGGTTGATGATGTCTTCTGGCAAAAACCTAGGAGCAAACTCTTGCTCCATGAAGCTCGCATCGGTTGCACCAACACGGAACGAAATAATTGTACCGACGTTACCAAACACAGCG
>JABITQ010000088.1 GCA_018700535.1 Candidatus Uhrbacteria bacterium
AGAGAAGTGCCAGCTGCACCAAAGCCTCCAGTACAGATTAAGCGTCCGGCCCCAGTGATGGTGCAAAAGCAAGAAGAGGATGAAATCGAGATCCCTGCGTTTATTCGCAAGAAGATGATGTAGTAATTTATTTAAGGGCTGGTCATAGAGATCGGCTCTTTTTTGTTTTGACACCCACACAGATCCATGTCTAAATGACCATGTTGCAGGGCGATACGCGCGGTGTGACAAAACAACCATAGCTTCTTAATGGCGCTCGCTGGTACGTTGCGGTTGGACGGTCTAAGTGATCGAGTCAGCTAATGCGGCCGGATCGGGTAGTCTGCGGGGAGAGTGGAGAATAGAGATGAGTAAGATTGAAGCGGTACAACTGTTCAAGCTGATGGAACTACTTGGTTCGAGAGGTGGGCCGAGTGCTGAAGAGCTCGAAGCGTTTATGAATCGTCCAAAAGGGCCGATTATGCCGAGTGGCTCAGGAGCACATGTTGTTCTGGAGTGTGAGAGGTTGCAGGACGATTTCGGAATTCAAGAAGATGGGAATCCGATCGAAGCCTTGAAGGGTTCGGCGATCAGGCAGCTGATGGTTGATCCAAAAGGGAATCCTGCATTCCTTACAGTGGCTGGTGTGGGTGAAGGTGTGGTTCACAGGGGATTGTGGCACGACGTGAGTTCGGTTGTAGGCCCTGAGTATTACGCGTCTGCATTCGGTTTCAAGATCGTCGGATTCAAACGAGTGAGTGATAAATTCCTTCCGGTCACAACGACTCCTTTGAAGAGGTGGCACGAGGATGAAAAGCCTGCAAGAGACATTGCAGTCTTTGTGGGGAGCGAGCGGCAAGATGAGCCTGAAGGGCTTGTTGGATATCATCCTCTGAGAGATGGTTCGGTGATTCGGGTGGTACGTCTACGTCCTCATAGTCCACTGGCAGTTCGGTGGTATTCGCTGACACAAGACAATGGTGATGTGGGCTATCAGTCGATTAGAAGATGTCCTCGTAGTCTCGCCAAAGATCAGTATGGGGCGTTGTGGATGCTGGATGATTGTTGGGCGGCTCCGATTCGTGTAGATCGCACAGCTTCCTTCAATCCAGAAGAGGATCCATATGTAATCGATTTGATCGATCGCAGAAATGGTCTGGAGCTCGTGGTAGGTACTTCCTCTTCTGAGCTGATGGGTGCGAGGCTTATGAGGCCTGACGGGGATACTTATCGTGACCTGACTCCTCTCTCGCAAAGACGAGCCACACTCCCGTATATTCGGGGGATGAAAATTATTGATACGGACGCTCTTGCTTATGTAGCAAAGCTTGGTGACGGTCAGGAGACATGGGTTATTCAGCGTCATTCAGACAACTCGCCTGATACTCAAGTTGGTCCTAGCTGGGACCATGTGAGCGAGCTGTTCTACAGATGGCTTGATGGCAGGAAGACCAATCAAGTCTGCTACTACGCAGCAGCAGGGCGCTATCTCTACTTGGTGGAGATTAAAGATCCGCTCATCAGGATCAATCTCCGCTAGGTCAAACACGGACGGGCAACGCGCTTAGGTGCATTGCCCGTTTTTTGTTTCACAAATCTCAGGTATAATATGCGTATTCTTAACTGATCCTGATTTGTCTATGCGCTGCGCTGTTTGTAACCACAAAGATTCCAAAGTTGTAGATTCCCGTATTTCAAATGATGGTGCGAGTGTTCGTCGTCGAAGAGAGTGTGAAAAGTGCTCTTTTCGGTTTTCGACACTAGAGGAGGTTGAATTGCTTGATTTGACTGTTGTGAAGCGTGATGGGGCTCGTGAGAGTTATTCGCGCGATAAGCTTGTGAAGGGGCTTGAGAAGTCTCTGGAGAAGCGTCCTTACACCGACCTGGCGTTCCAAAAGCTCACAAACAAGATTGAGCGCGATATTCAGAAAAAACGTCGTGGACAGCTAACAACAGCTGAGTTGGGTGAGATCGTTATGAAGCACCTAAAGACGTTCGATAAAGTTGCCTATATTCGCTTCGCATCTGTGTATCGATCGTTTGAGGATGTTGAGTCATTTGAGTCTGAACTGAAGAAATTGCTCAAGAAAAAGAACACCAAAACAAAAAAGAAATCAAAATAGTATGCCTGAACCAAAAATTTGTTCAACACAAACCTGGATCGTTTTATCAGCTGCACTCGCGGCTGTGGTTGGTGCTGTGGTGGGTGGAGTGGTTGCAATGGTGATGTCAGGGACGTTTGGTTTTCAGACGTCTTTTTCTGTTGAAGATATTGCAGCTGATGACGAGGCGATGGAGTCACGTATTATCGAATTGATCGAAGAGGAGAGCGCAACGATCGCTGTTGTTGAGCGGGTAAC
>JABITQ010000090.1 GCA_018700535.1 Candidatus Uhrbacteria bacterium
TCTGATGACACGCATGTGAGGATTTGATACGCTTTGGCGGCTATGTTGAAAACTGTTGAATCTGTTACCCAGGGGCATCCTGATAAAGTGTGTGACCAGATTGCTGATGCAATTGTGGATGAGTATTTGCGTCGCGACACAGAGTCGCATGTGGATATTAATGTGATGGGGTCGCATGGGATGGTAATGATTGGTGGTGAGGTAAATTCAAAAGCAGATTTTGACGTTGGTGCGCTTGCCAAGCAGGTGTACAACGAAATTGGGTATCAAGATGACATTGAAGTATTTGTAAACGTTGAGGACCAAAGTGACGAGATGAAAAAGGTGAGTAAGGGTGCGAGTGATACCGTTGTGGTTAATGGATACGCAACACGTGAGACGCGTGAGTGTTTGCCGCGACCTGTTGTGTATGCGCACATGATCGCGCGCAGGCTTGATGACTTGCGTCGTACAGACCCGGCGTTTAGCTGGCTAAAGCCTGATGGCAAAGTTCAGTTGATCATGGAGAAGGATAAAGTGCATGCGGTAACATTGCTTGCATCTCATCAGGTGAGTGTTAACCACAAGGATGTGCAGACGGCGCTTCTTGAGCGACTCGTCATGCCTGTGATTGGTGAGCGGGGTGCGAAGGTGTTTATTAACCCGGCTGGAAATTTTACGATCTGTGGGTTTCGGGCAGATGCGGGTGCGAATGGTCGCAGGCAGGCTGTTGATACGTATGGAGGTCTGATTCCGCACACAGACGCAGGTCTTTCAGGAAAAGATCCGCATACAGCTGTGCGTGCAGGGACGTATATGGCTCGTCATGTTGCGAAGTATTTGGTGGATCAGGGGTTGGCGTCATCTGCGTTGATTAACCTTGTTTATACACTTGGGCGCTCAGAGCCTATTCATGTTCATGCGATTGGAATGGGGGAGAAGAGTCGTGGATCAAGAATGAACCTGACGAATTTGTTAAGAGAAAAATTTGATTTTAGATTAGAGTCTATTGTTGAGAGGTTGGATTTGCTACGACCAATCTATCGCAGCACAGCGGCATACGGACATTTTGGAAGAGAGGGGCTGCCTTGGGAGGATGTGGTGCCGACTGTAGAGTCAGAGAAAACAGCTGACGAAGCAGTGGTCGAACCAGAGATTTTTTCTGCTCCGACTAAGCCAGCATTCTTGCCACCACATCAGCCGCCAAACTCTGTGTTTGTTGCGACGCCTGATGTTGTGACCGCGCAGAAGCTGCTGTGATATACTTTGAACATATGAAAGGGAGGAAGGTGACAAAAACAAGTTGGAACATCGCGATTACGGTCGCGATTGTTTTTGTTGCAAGTTTGTTTGCTGTGTTGGTGAATGTGCCAGAGCAGTTGTATGTGCGATCAAGCGATTCTGTTGTTACGTTAGATGCGGTTACGCGTGAGGGTGGTGTGGAGATTGTGCGTTATGAGAGCGTTGATGCGGAGGTGGATTATGTGTACGAGATCCAGACATCGCTGCAGACATACGTGCAAGACGGTGTGCTCACATTTGATTTGTCTGAAAGCAATTTAGATCTTACGGAGCAGTCTCTTTATCGTTTTGAAAATACATCACTTGAGTGGGTAGAGCTTGAAACTATTTTTGATCTCGTGAACAAAACATTAAATACATCGATTGAATTCTCTGGAAATATTTTGGTCGGTGTTGCGACGCGCAGGTAGAAATTGGGGATAAAACCAATATGCTATAATTGTTGTAGGTTTTTTAAACAAGGGGGTACGATCCCACAAGGAGAGATTTTTTATGCCAACCAAAAAAGGTTCCAAGGCCACTAAGAAGAAAGTGGTAAAAAAAGTTGCAAGCAAAAAGCCTGCGGCTGCAAAAAAGAAACCTGTGGCGAAAAAGAAAAAGGCTGCACCAGCTAAGAAGGTAGTTGCTAAGAAAAAAGTTGTCACCAAAAAGAAGCCTGCTACAAAAAAGAAAGTGGCAGCTAAGAAAAAGTCTGTTGCAAAAAAAGTAAAGACACTTAAGAAGTCTGTTGCAAAGAAAACAATTAAGGAAGTACGCAAGGATGCGATTAAGGCTGTTGAGCATGCGCCAATGGTGACGGTTACCGAAAAGCGTATTGAGCACGCAAATAAACCCGTTGAAGTTCACCGTCGTGTCGTCTTTGTTGGGACATGCGCCAACTGCGATCACGTACCAATGCGTGTGGGTAAGATGCTCGCTTTGATGTCCTTGATCATTTTTGTACTCTCAGGCATCATCATTGCACAGGCACCGGGCCTTGAACTACCATCTATCCAATTCGCCGGGGCAGATGCTCCGATCGAAATCAATTTTCACGGACTGAAATAACTATGAAAACATTAATGGTTGTTGCTGCCGCACTACTACTCGTGGGTGCTGGCTGCGGGGGAACGTCAGTTGGAACGAGTCAGGTTGAGTTTGACTACGGAGATGCAGAAGAAGTTCAGGAGGTGCAGGAAGAGCTAGAGGTTGGGGAGGAGCTTGAAATCAATGAACAGGAGGCTGAAGAAATTATGACTGAAGAAAACACACCGCTTAGCTGGGAGTTTCCTGGCGAGCTTTCAGAAGCAGAGATTACTAACAAGCAAATTCGCATTCAGACAGCAAAGGGTGACATCGTGTTCGATCTTTACGGGGACACAGCACCAAAGACCGTCTCAAACTTTGTCTACTTGACCACAGGTGGATACTACAACGGATTAACATTCCATCGTCGTGAAGAAGGGTTTGTGATCCAAGGTGGTGATCCAAACGGAAACGGAACAGGTGGTCCAGGATATCGTTTTGAAGATGAGTTTAACGATGACTACACATACGAACGTGGAGTTGTGGCTATGGCAAACGCCGGCCCAAACACCAACGGCTCTCAGTTCTTCGTTATGCTAGCCGATGTGCCATTACCAAAGGCTTACACAATCTTTGGTCGTGTAACAGAGGGTCTCGAGATTGTTGATCAGATCGTCATTGGTGATGAGATGACAGCTGTGAGTGTAGAGGACAAGAAATAACATATGGAAACAAAACGCAGGATCAAGCAAGTTGCCCCTGCGTTTTTTGTTTTGCTTATTTTTGTCGCGCTCTTTGGAATGAGGAATGATGAGAAAGAGGTTTTGATTGATGAGCAAGTGCAGGTTGCTGTAGATGAGGTGGAGGTTGTTGTTGAGGAGGTTTCGAATCATGTAGAGATTCCAGATGAAGTTCGTGGTATTTATTGGACGGCTTATACGGGGATTACTGAGCGTGCAGATGAGCTTCTTGAGTACATGGTGGCTACAGGTCTTAATGCTGTAGTCATTGACGCTAAAATGGATAACGGAGAATTGATTGAGCCTGAACGTTTTGAAGAAATACTTCAAAAATTAAAAGAGCAGAATATTTATCGCATTGTTCGCATTGCTGTAATGCGTGATGGACGATATGCAGCAGAGAATCCATCGATTGCTTTGAGGACACAGAGTGGGTCGCTGTGGAATGACTCAATTGGGTCTGTTTGGGTAGACCCAGCTTCTGAGCAGGTGAGTGATTACGCAATTGAGCTTGGTGAGTCTTTTTACAAAGTCGGCTTTGATGAAATCCAGTACGACTATGTTCGTTTTGCTTCTGACGGAGCCGTAGATTCAATTGTGTACCCGGTGTACGATTGGACAGAGACAAAGTCGGCGGTGATGCAGCGTTTTTTTAAAAAAGTTGGCGGGGCGATGCAGGGTGCGGGGATCCCTGTCTCGTTCGATTTGTTTGGGATGACGTATTGGTCGCACTACGATTTTAATATCGGCCAACGTCTTGCTGATGCGTTCCCTTATGCAGATTACATTTCCCCAATGGTTTACCCGTCGCACTATCCGTTTGATTTTGAGGGGCTTGGGGATCCGAACCTGGCGCCTTATGAAATTGTAAAACGTTCACTCGACAGAGGTGCAGATTTGATTTCGGGTGTTTGGTCGGGGACAGAGGAAGGCTTGCGGAAGCATTCGCGACCGTGGCTACAAGATTTTGATATTGGTGCGGTGTATACCGCAGAGTTAATCGAGGCACAGATTAAAGGGGCTCGCGACGCGGGGGCAAGTGGATGGATTTTGTGGAATGCGCGGAATGTTTATGAGCCGGCGAATTATCGGTGAGTTGCAGTTGTTTAGTTGTGTTTATTGACAAAACTGATGTTTTGTAGTTAATTACCTTCTTATCTATTTTATGGGAGGTAGATATGGTGCGGCATGTTTCGGGGGATCAACCCGACTTTTATTCACTTGAGGATGTACCAGCGTTTAGTGCTGGATACAAAAAACAACCGTTGTTTTCCAGGCAAGAGAAGTTTGTTGTCTTGCTGGGGGTTATTGCGCCGTCGGTGCTGTGGTTTGCTGAATCGATCAATGATTTGGCGTGGCTTTCGCTGCTCGGTCTCGTTGCTGTAACGGTGGTTGCTACAGTGATCTACCGGCTTCACCTCAGAAAACAAGAGCCGTTGGCAGACCCTATCACTTTGCTGTTGTGGGATATGTCGACAGATGAAGAGGGGCACGCACTTCTGGAGAAAGGTGACAAAATACTCCTTGCCTTTAATGCGTTTGATGCAGCTCATCATCATGCTCATGCGCTAACAAATCCAAACGCACCGTATTATCATGAGCATGCGCTTGAGTCTGGTGTAAAGCAGATTCTGGCTCGCTGCGATGCTGTGACTGGTATGCAGGAAGGTGTAAGGCTGGCTCGGCGTGGTGTTGGACGAAGGTCTATCAGGCATCCCGAAACCACTCGGACAATCAAGCGCTTACGGATCTCGCTAGTCGTACTAGCAAGATCACTCGATCGCCGTCAGGGTATATATCTCAGCAAGCTCGAAAGAAGGCATGCTGTGGAGACACGTAAGAACGCACGCTAGAACGAACACCAGAACCGTCATGTGCGATGACGGTTCTTTTTGTTTCCGATACATTGACAAAACTGCATTTTTGCAGTTAGCTACTCTCTTGCATAACAAAAGGAGGTAACGATGGCGCAAGACATCCCGAGTTTTTTTTCGACGCGCGATGTCCCGCGCCTCGATGTTGTTCGCAAGAAGAAGTCAATGCTCTCTGAGAAGAGCAAGCGTACGATTTTACTGAGCGTTGCTGTTGTTCTTGCTATCGTGCTATGGGTGGTAGAACCACCAGGCTCGCCATTGTTGCTTATGCTTATAAGTGCTGGTTGTTTCGTGGTGGCGCATAGGACGAACCGAAGCGCTACTCCAAAAAATCAGCGCTCTGTAGCAGATCTTATGCCACATCTGTTGATTGAGATGGCTGCGGACACAAAAGGACGTACGTTGCTTGAGGAGGGGGATAGGATCCGATTAGCGCTAAAGGCATTCGATGATGCGTATCGGCTTATCAGCACTGGTGATGCGTATGCACTTCAAGACAGCACCACAATGATCATTCGTCGCTGTGCCGATGTCCCTGGTATGAGAAGAAGCATGTCTCAGTTTCGGCGCGGACTTCGACACAAATCGTTGGTTCACCCTGACAATGTTCATGTGTTCAAGCGCTTGCGACTTTCAATGAACGTCTTGGCACGTTCACTTGGTCGTCGTCAGGATATGTATCTTGATGCACTCAAAAAGAAACATGCTCGTGATGCACGCAGGAACCGTCATGTACGATGACGGTTCTTTTTTGTTTGAATAGCAAACCCGACAGTAAATGCAACTGCGTGTTATAATGTGGTTAATTCTATGCAAGGAACTATTACCGAAAAAACCTTCTTTCAGTATCTCAAATGTGCCAATTGGATCTATTTTGATACGCATACAGATCAGGCTCGTCCGCATGTGCCTTTAATGCAGCAATTGCAGGATCAAGGGCTTATCCATGAGATGCAGCGCGATTTGATTTCTGACAAAGAAGATTTGGCTGAAGTAACAGCCGAAGA
>JABITQ010000050.1 GCA_018700535.1 Candidatus Uhrbacteria bacterium
CTTCGCCTTAGCCGCACGCATGTCAGCAACGTGTCCTTCACGCTCAGCCTCATCAGAATCAAATGCCGCACGCCCACCATACCCACCGCAGTCAGTGTGGTTCATTAAGATGACAGTCTTGATGTCGTGAAGCTTCTTTGAAAGATCAACCTGAGTCTCAGCAACAGAATCGTCTGTTTGCGCAATGTCCTTTGCAGCACCCGCAAGCGAAATGATGTCGACATCGTTATAAAGATTGTTTGCCTCAAGGTATTCGCGCACAGCAGATCCAAGACGGAAGTCCATGCAACGTACGAGGGCGGTTGAGCACACGTGTGCCATATGAGTGTGTAGCTAATTATTACGTGACGAGGATACACCAAACGAAAATCCGACACAACGTATGTGTGCCGGATTGCGTGCGCGTGCTGTCGTGACGCTCAGGCGGGTGCGACTCGTTCAGCCCATTTTGTCCGACCGTCCTGGACGCCGATCATCATGATTTCGAATACACAATTGGGAAACACGTCTTGCAGTCTTGTAATGGTGGTGCGTGCATGCTCGATCATGAGTTCACGATTCTTGTGATTCTCACCCTCTGCCCCACAGCCGGACTCGTCCCCGATTCCTACATGGACTGCAACAATGAAGAGCTCATTGCCATGAATGCTAACAAGCAACTGGGACCAATCGATGACAGATTTGACCTGATGATCTGGGCCCTCAGCAATGGTGATCTGCGGGCCAGGGATCTTGATTGGATCAAACTCTACCTGCTCTCCTGGCTCCACATATCCATGACGCGCAGCAAGGCTGTCGATCACCTGCTCGTAGATTGCCACATCTTGCGAACGAGCAAGACGATGGTCAGAGCAGCAGAAAAAGAGAACTGATGCTGCGGCACGTTGTGCTGCCAATTGACTCATTTCGATCTCCGTCGAATCCGTATCCAGACGATTCTGAACGACGGAAAGATACGTCTAACCATTTAGAATGTCAATGTTAAAACAAGAGCATGAGTAAACGCAGAAAGTTTCGCTAGATAACCACTTAAACAGAAAACCGCACCCCGAGAGTGAAAACGCACGAGGTGCGGTTTTCTGTGGAATGCGGTTGAGTTGTTTACTTGGCGTTCATCGGGGGAGCGCTGAGCCCCGCCTCAATGTAGCCTCGTTGAGCAGCGGTGACCCTACGCAAGAGATTGGGATGCTTTGCACCCTGATTCCTGGTAGCGTTCTTGAGGATTGCCTCACGGGGATCCATGTGCCGATCATCACGATGCACACAAACCTCGCTTGCCTTGTAGCTCACGACATCAGGCTTGTCAGAAAGACGAGCAAGTACCTTGAACTCGATGAGAAGCGCAGAGACATGCAGGTGACCCTCGGGTCGATCAGGTGAACTGTCCATGTACTCTTCGATATAGACACATGCCAGACCAGAGCGAGCCGCAAAGACCTTGTTGGGTCCAGCGGTGGCCATGGGACGGCGCTTGATCGTACCATCACCTCTCGCCCAATGGGCATAAAACGGAACCTGACTGTCAACATACTGACCGGGCCGCAAACACGAGATGCGTGAGCGACAATAGCTGCGCGGTCCGCTGACCAGAATCATCACAGCATCACTCAAGCCCGGACGCGTTTCCTGGTGCACAAATTGCATACCTTTCCACATCTGCAATCCAAGATCACCACCAGGCTTCAACAGGTTGGGACCCGTCACACATTCGCTGCCGAGATACCGACCGCGGCGAGCCCCCATGATAGCGAAGGCTTTGCGACCAGGCAGCATCACTGGCGGGCGCGAGGTGTCGACCTGACCTTCTCTGACTGCCTTCACATACTGTCGAGAAGCCCACCCATCCGCCTCGTTCGCATCCTCGAACACACTAGCGGGGAAAAGGAAGTCAACCGGGTTGCGGGACACAAGCCCCTGAATTTCTGCTTGCATTTGTACTCCATTTCCTTCTTCAGAAGATGTCACAGGTGAAGGAAAGACCCTAATGTGACGAGAAAAATTACCACAAAATGGTGCTTTTGTCAACCCATTCTCATGGATCGAAAGCGGTATATGTCGCTTACAAAACATAAAAGCCCCCGAACCGTAGTCCGGGGGCTTGTCGTGGCTGAGCTACGGCGTGGCGTAACCAGCGTCGTTCATGAGACCTTGTGCCATGCGACAGTTTTGGTCTGGGCTGACCTCGATCGGCTCGTACGACCCCAACCCTGGTGGGAAGAGGTGTGCGGTCGGCTCGGATCCGTCCATCAGGACGGCCGTCGCGATCTTTTCGCGGTCGATCGCCAGACTGAAGGCTTGGCGGACGCGAAAGTCTTGCCACTGCTCGAGTGCCAGGTTTGGCGTGAGGTAGATGACCGTCTGTGACCAAGGCTCGATGCTCGGAGGAACAAAGAACATCGGAATGACAGGCATGTCTCGTGAGAGATGTGCCTCCATCAGACCATAGACAACATTCGAATCGCTCTCACTCCCATCAAGAGAAGCGAGTCCAGCTGCGACATACATGTCGTGCCGGGCGCTACTGTATCCACCATGGTTCAGCTCTTCCCCCGTTTCGAGCAGGTATGCGAACGAATGAGGGTGACTATTGTAGCTTCGCGCTTCATTGGCAGTGATGCCGAAGTTGCGATCCGTCGCCACTCGATCATCCCAGTCATTCACAGACATGCCCATGAGGGCAGTCTTGGCTCCGAGGCACACCTCCCACTGATCAGCCACCGCGGTGACCATGCGCTCTTCTTCGCCGTCGTTCATTCGGTAGACCAGCACAATCGTCGGGAAGGTCTTGAGACTCGCCTCTTCATTGAGTGTGTCCAGTACCGTCGGCCTGCCGCAAGCTGCAAGAAGCAGTGCTGTACCAACCATCAGTGCATTCCGAAACAAATCCATGACTCACCCTCACGAAAATTTTGGTTTGGCCGCCTCTTAACTCAAGAGACAAATCCGCGGCGAGACTATCAGTAAATTGGGTGTTTGTCAACCCTCTAAGCCATTACTTCGTGAACGATTGACAAGGGTAAAAATATCAGGTAGTTTCTCTCAGTTCACCAAGGAGAACACCATGAACGCAAGAACTCAATTGAGTGTCCGTGATATTGCCGGCACACTTGCTGCTCAGCTCGTTGCTGGGTTTACTCGACCAACCGGCCTCAGGTTCGTCGTTGCAAACAAGCTTCTGGAAAAGAAGGGGGCCAGAGCCGTCTTTGGCCCCGATGGTGAGCGAAGCACGCTCCCGTTTCAGAACATCGCCATGGCACCAAGAGGCGTATCGACACTCACTGTGACCCCCGCAGAAGATGGGAGAAGCAGATGGGAGTTCGACTCTACTTGGACCGTCAAAGTCGGACCTTTCAAAAAATCCGGTGGCAATTGCACCGGAGTCACGCCACCAAGCGATAACTAATCGCACCAAACGCAAAACCCCCTAAACCACGCCACGCAGGCAAAGGTCTAGAGGGTTTTTCAATTTTCTACTGTCCAAGTTTTGATCCACCGACATCACGATACTTTCTTCGCTTACTTGCCACACGATGTCGTGCAAGCTCGCGTTCCATCATTGCTGATGCGTTTGCGAAAGCAACTGAGTCTACACCACGTTTTTCTTCAAGAAGTTTACGAGCACGCTCACGAGCCTCTTCAATCGCAGCAAGATCAAGCTCGTCTGCACGCTCTGCTGAGTCTGCCAAGATGACCACCTGATTCCCAGGTCGCACCTGTAAAAACCCTGTAGACGATACGAGGAAATGTTCCTCGTTGTCCTTTGTAAGCCTTAGCTCACCAGCACGTAGGTTTGCAACAAGCGGAACGTGGTTTGGTAACACAGTCACCTCCCCCATCTCGGTCATCACAGAAACAGAATCAACCTCGTCTTCATAGACGACGCGCTCTGGGGTCACGATGTTTAGGGAGATTTTTGACATAGGTTATTTCTTTGCTGCCTCGATCACTTCCTCGATAGATCCCTTGAGGTAAAAAGCTTGCTCAGGGAGATCGTCGTACTTTCCGTCGAGGATTTCACGAAAGCTTCGCACAGTGTCTTCACGAGATACGTACTGTCCAGGTGAACCAGTAAATTGTTCAGCCACAAAGAATGGCTGTGAGAGGAATTTTTGAATTTTACGTGCACGGGCTACGAGCAACTTGTCGTCGTCTGATAGCTCGTCCATTCCAAGAATCGCAATGATGTCCTGTAGGTCCTTGTAACGCTGTAGGATTTTCTGCACATCACGCGCAACGCTGTAGTGCTCTTCTCCAACAATATTTGGATCGAGAATCGTTGAGCTAGAGTCTAGAGGGTCTACAGCTGGGTAAATACCAAGCTCAGCAAGTGAACGCGCGAGCACAACTGTTGAGTCAAGGTGACCAAAGGTTGTCGCAGGCGCTGGGTCGGTAAGGTCGTCAGCTGGAACGTACACAGCCTGGATAGATGTAATCGATCCCTTTTTGGTTGAAGTAATTCGCTCCTGCATCGCTCCCATTTCAGTTGCGAGGTTAGGTTGGTAACCCACAGCTGAAGGGATGCGTCCTAGTAGAGACGACACCTCTGAACCAGCCTGGGTGAATCGGAAAATATTATCGATAAACAATAGAACATCACGTCCTTCGTCATCGCGGAAGTATTCAGCAAGTGTTAACCCTGACAATGCAACACGTGCACGTGCTCCAGGTGGCTCGTTCATCTGTCCAAAGACAAGTGCTGTTTTGTTAAGCACACCAGACTCCTTCATCTCCTCGTAAAGGTCGTTACCCTCACGAGTACGCTCACCAACACCAGCAAACACAGAGTAACCTCCGTGCTCCTTAGCGATGTTATGGATAAGCTCCTGAATCAACACAGTCTTACCAACACCAGCTCCACCAAAGAGACCAGTCTTTCCTCCCTTTAGGAAGGGACAGATCAAGTCAATAACTTTGATACCAGTCTCAAACACCTCATCCTGAGTTGCCTGATCTGCAAAGCTTGGTGCATCACGATGAATTGGGTCGCGTCGCTTTGCTTTTGAATCACCAAGTCCATCAATCGGGTTACCTGTAACATTGAACATGCGTCCAAGAGTCTCAGGTCCAACAGGAACAGCAATTGGCTTTCCTGTGTCGATAACTTCTGTTCCGCGCTGAAGACCATCTGTTGTGCTCATAGCAATCGCACGAACAACAGAGTTTCCTGTGTGTTGAGCAACCTCAAGCGTGAGGGTTTCTTTACCCTGTTTGATTTCAAGCGCTGAGAGGATCTCAGGCAACTTGCCATCTTCAAAACGGACGTCTACAACTGGTCCGATTACCTGTGAAATGATTCCTTTATTCATATGATTATCCTTCTAGCGCGGCTTTACCACTTGAGATCTCAGCGATCTCTTGTGTGATTCCAGCTTGTCGAGCCTGGTTAAATGTAAATGTGAGGTCGTCGATCATGTCAGAGGCGGCGTCTGATGCCGACCTCATCGCGAGCATTCTTGATGAATGCTCAGAGGCAGCCGACTCAAGCACTGCTTGGTACACCATCGTCTCCACAAGTCGAGGGAGGATCTTATCGAGCACATCTCTTGGGCTTGGCTCGAATGTGTACTCCTTTGCTTCATTAAATTGTTTTTCTTTTGACTCGTCTTTCTCTTTCATGTCACCGATCGTTTCCAGACTTTCAGGAGCACCGAGCGGTAATAGATCGAGAACCAGTGGCTTTTGCGTAATTGCACTGACAAAGTCTGTGTACGCCACTTTTACGAGATCAAAGTTTCCTTTTGTAAATTCATCGATCACCATTTTTCCAATTGGCAGCACTTCCTCAAACTTGGTCTTGTTGGTGATGTCCGTAAAGCTTGCCATCACTGACAGATCCATCCGTCGCATCGCATCAGCTCCGCGCTTTCCGATACAGATGGTTTCGATCGAGACGGAATCACCAAGTGCTTCCACCTCCTTACGAACCGCTCTGACCATGTTTGAGTTGAATCCTCCAGCGAGACCACGATCTGATGTAATCAAGAGGATCAGCACCCTTTCGACCTTCTCGTTCTTTTTGAGAAGCGGATGAGAACTTGTATCAGTCGCTTCACCAATCGAAAGTACCGTGTTCCAAGCAAGCTTAGAGTACGGGCGAGATGCCAAGGTGTTGATCACCGCACGACGCATCTTACTCGCAGCTACGAGCTCCATCGCCTTGGTGATCTTCTTGGTATTCTTGACGGACTTAATCCGACGTTTGATAACGCGGGTCTGAACAGCCATAGGTTATTTTTGGAATGTTTCGTTGAAGTCTGCAATCGCCTTCTTAAGTGCTTCAAGAATTTCATCTGTAAGCTTTTGTTCAGTTCGGATGCTATCGAGCACTGATACTCCAGCTCCGTTCATGTATGTGTTAAACGCAGACTCCCACTCAGTCACCTTATCAACATCAATGTGGTTTAGGTGACCATTGGTTACTGCGTACAACACAGCCACCTGAAGCTCAACTGGCATTGGTTGGTACTGAGCCTGTTTGAGGATCTCAGTTGTACGACGTCCAAGATCAATCTGCGCACGTGTTCCTTCGTCGAGGTCTGCAGCAAACTGTGCAAACGCCTCAAGCTCGCGGAACTGCGCGAGGTCTAGTCGAAGTTTTCCAGCAACCTTCTTCATAGCCTTGGTCTGTGCAGCAGAACCCACACGAGACACAGAGAGCCCCACGTTAAGTGCTGGACGGATACCACGGTAGAAGAGATCAGTCTCAAGATAAATCTGTCCGTCTGTAATTGAAATAACGTTTGTTGGAATGTATGCAGACACGTCCCCAGCCTGAGTCTCAATAATTGGGAGTGCTGTGAGTGATCCGCCACCGTTCTCCTCGTTCAAGCGCGCTGCGCGCTCAAGAAGACGTGAGTGAAGGTAAAAGACGTCACCCGGGTAAGCCTCTCGTCCTGGTGGACGACGAAGCAATAGTGAAATCTCACGGTAAGCCCAAGCCTGCTTAGAAAGGTCGTCGTAAATAACAAGCGCATCCTCTCCCTTAGCCATAAAGTACTCACCGATTGTACAACCAGTAAATGGAGCGATGTAAGAAAGCGCAGCAGGGTCTGAAGCACCAGCGATAACCACTGTTGTGTACTCCATCGCACCAGCTGCCTCTAGCTTTGCAACAATCTTCGCAATCTTTGATTCCTTCTGACCAATCGCAACGTAGATACATTTCACACCAAGCCCCTTCTGGTTGATGATTGTGTCGATTGCAATCGCAGTCTTTCCGGTTTGGCGGTCACCAATAATAAGTTCACGCTGACCACGACCAATCGGGATCATAGAGTCGATCGCCTTGATTCCTGTCTGAAGAGGAACGGACACAGACTTACGTGTCATTACACCTGGGGCAATTTTCTCGATTGGGAAAAAGTCTTTTGCGTTGATCTTCCCTTTCCCATCAACTGGGTTTCCCAATGGGTCGAGAACACGTCCAATAACATCGTCAGAAATAGGGACTGACAAAATGCGTCCAGTAGACTTTACAGTGTCTCCCTCTTTAATCTTAGAAGCGTTACCAAGGATCACAGCTCCAACACCTTCTTCTTCAAGGTTCAAAGCCACTCCCATAACACCGCCTGGGAACTCAAGCATCTCAGACGCTTTTGCGTTTGAGAGCCCCGTCATACGAGCTGTTCCATCACCTACTGAGGTAACAGTTCCTACTTCTTCCTGTTTTGCTTCCACGTGGAAGTTTTCTAGTGCACCCTTAAGTGCGTCGATGATTTCAGTTTTTGTAGCCATATATATTTCGTTAGGCTTTTGTGAAAGCCTGTTCAAGTTGATCTAGATGTCCTTTGATTGATCCGTCGATAATACGCTCGTCGATACGTAGCTTTGC
>JABITQ010000035.1 GCA_018700535.1 Candidatus Uhrbacteria bacterium
AAAGCGCGCGAAGTCGCACCTGAACTCACAGCAAACATTTGTGAAGGTTCGGTCAGTGCGCTAGATAAATGGTGGACGGATAAGTTCAGACTTACCACTTGCTCGATGGTTCTTGACTGGACCGAGCGTGGGTCACGAAAAGATTCTGAGCGTGTTCGCGCGCTCAATGAATTGATTCGTGTCACACATCCGCAAGGATTGGTCTGGCTGACGTTCAATTACAAGTCGATGAACAACAAGCTGTTCAAAGCTTGGGTGACAGCCCTGCGCGAAGCTGGTTGCGACATCTCCAATCTTTCGGGAATGGTGGTGCCGACAACAATGCGTGGGGACAGAAAACCAAAGTTCGCCTTCTGGTCGATCATGTTCTCTCCGAATGGACAGGACATCAGACTGAACGATCCGAGTTCGTTCCTCTTTCTCTTTGAGACTGAGAGGACAAAGTTTAAGCGAGCAAGGCAGAACAAGCCGAAAGCACGCTCCGACTTCGATGAGGTGCAACACGAACGCTTCGTGGTTATCGACCCGTTCGACAAGTACAACGAGCGAGAAGACACAGCAGCTGTTCGACAAACACTACTGAAAGAGCTGACTCGCTGGAATCAAAAGGGAGGTGAAAGCCGAATCCCGATTGACCTGCGTGTGGCAAATCTATTCGGTGGTGAATGGCGAATCCTCGATCAACTACGACGGCGTGGACTCATCAGTTTTCAGCGCTAACCTCAAAGGAGGCACCATTTACGGGTGCCTCCTATTTTAATACCCACCTTTACTTTCTTCTCTTGACGCAGCCAATTATTGTTGTTAGTCTCAGTCCTCTGCATAAATCCGTTGCAGATGGGTTAAACCCACGGAGAAGTGATGTCGCTCTTTTTGAATAATATTGATGCGCTTGCAACAGCGCTTGTCGGACGAAATCTCACGCTGCCGAATGGGCAGGTTGTAGAAATCACAAAAGTGGATTCATACCACCGCTCAGCAAACGATTCTGGCCCCTACAAACCCATCCTCGTCATGGAGCCGGGCTCGGTGTTCACCCCCAAGGTGATGGGACATGCGATGTTCCTGATCGCTGCACTCGATGGTGGTGAGCGGGGTGGGTGTGTGCGGATCACTGGAATCAAGACGGCAGAAAACGAGGTGATCACCGGCGGTGGTCGTGTCGGCAAGTATGTCGGGTTTGATCACCAGCAGACTGGACGTGTCGAAGTAATTGATGACGACGGTAATCTCAAGCTCACCGTCGAAGGTGTGCTGGTTCCACAAATGCCGAAGTCGACAGGTGCAGGAGTGGAGAAAAAAGGCACACCTCTGACCGAAACGATTATCGCCAAGTATGCAGACGAACTTCCTCTGTATTACACGGAGTTCTGCGAACCAGCAGATACGTCGTTCGAGGATCTCCTTCAGGAAGTGAGGGATGACTGGGGAACAGAAGAAGAACTCAAAGACCGGCTGAAAGGATACCTCTAGGAGCTGAGTTATGGCCTTGGCACACACTGTCGCCGAAATGATCACCACTTCGTTTCGGAAGTGGTGTCGTGCAGGGCGCAAGGGTGTGTTCTGCAAAGCGCTCGAGAGAGAGCATGAAGGAATTCTGGATTACCCCGAGCGTATCCACACGGTTATGCTTGGTCTGCTGGATATAAAAATCCGCAAGGAGATCGAAAGCGCCCCGAAGAAAAAACGAGGGCGTATAGCAGAGACCATAGTCGAGCTTTTTATGAGTGAGATTGTGGATCTGTACCAACGAACACAGACAGATGTCCCATTCGATCAATTTCTGGACCTACTCAGACAGCAATTCCCAACGCAACAAGAGCTCGAGGTACACCTCGAGCAAAACGCTCCAAAGCAGCCAACCTAGGCTGCTTTTTGAATTCCAACCTTTAGGCATTGACAATAACCCAACAAATTGCTAGGTTTCTTGGTCCGCAAAAATGCGGAAGTTTCAGTGAAACAAAGTAAGGAGGAGTCATGGCTCTCAAAGAAATCGTCATCAGCGGCGTATCAGTTATGAGACAAATGGGCAGTGATCTGCTTGTATTCGTAATCGATGCAACTGAACTACTGAAGTTTGCAACAACGCTTCGGTACGAGGACAGTCATCAGCTCGGCATCAACCGTGATTTGGTTCACAACCGCGTGAAGGAAATTGCGAAAGCGATGAAGCAACCCGATGCAACCATGCGTGGCGCCCTCCAGGGTGCCTTCTACGCTGGCGATGGTTGTGAATGGTGGTATGACGCCGAAGCCAAAACCCTTCGTGGAATGATCGAAACTGAAGATGGCAAAATTCTCGATGGATGCTTTCTCACCATTGATGATGGCCAACACCGACTCGCAGCACTCGAACTGCTCAGTGCTGCAGTGCTGGCAAATTGGCAATTCACGATCCAGGCTGGGCTCAACCTGACTCGTGAAAAGCGCATTGAAATGTTCTTGCAAGATGAGGAACGCAAGCGTGTAGCCAGACGTCTCGTGCTCGCAATGTGCAACGAGAGAGGAAGGTTCAAAAGCGACGCTGAGAAGGTTGCCTACAGCACAGCTCTTCTGCTCGATGCTCACCCAACCTCTCCATTCAAAGAACAGATCTTCTTTGGTCAAAGCACGCGTGTTCCGAAGGAAATGATCGCTGTCACCACATTGCTCAACCAACTGAAGGTGGCTTGTGGAAACGGAAAAGCAACACGATTGCGCTCCTTGCGTGATGAAAAAAAGAAGCAGGATGCAATCCTGCAGATGTTCATCGCAGCTTCTCAGCAGTGGCATTCCAGCTGGGGAAGGTCAGATCGAGTCCTTGGAAAGAACATCGCGTATCTTGCGCTGCTTCGTCTACTCATTGCGGGTGCAAACTTCCACGCGATCCTTAGGGGAGACTACCGCATCGAAAGCTTCCGAAAGGCATTCGAGATGGGTAGGAATTTCAAGTGGGAAAAGATGAAAGGTCCTGATGGATCAATGATCAACGCCACAGGCATTGCAGACAAGCTCGATGCCCACCTGGGCAACTGCATCATTGATGAGCAAGCGAGAACGTCTCCGGGTAAATAACCCGACACACTACGCAACAGCCCCTGTGCATACGTGCATGGGGGCTTTTCAATTGACATAAATCGCTATTTTCGCTAATCTCCGCGCGTATTGAACTAAATATTGCTATGCCAAACACAAAAATTGAGGAGCTAGAGCACAACAAGCTAAAGCTTACGTTTACGCTTACACAAGAAGATGCGAAGCCTTACCTTGATGAGGCTGCTCAGCGCATTTCAACTCAGAGCAAGATCCCTGGGTTTCGTCCTGGGAAGGCTGGGTATGAGATTGTGAAGCAGCGCGTTGGTGAGATGAAAATTTATGAGGAAGCGCTTGAGACGATTATTAGAAAGTCTTATGTACAGGCCTTACTTGCTAATGACATTGATACTGTTGGGTCACCAAAGATCGATGTAGAAAAGCTGGCTCCAGAGAACGACATCGTTTTTACTGCTGAGGTTTCAAGAATGCCAACAGCAAAAACTCTCGCTGACTACCGCAAACTTAGCGTCGAAGCGAAGACTCAAAAAATTGAAGACAAGGACATCGACCTAGCTCTTCGCGACATTCAGCGCATGCAGACAAAGGAAGTGCGTGCGACCGATAAGGAAGTTGTGGGTGAGGCTGACAAGATTGTTGTCTCAATGAACATGAAGCGTGACGGAGTAGGTGTTGAAGGAGGACAGGCTCCAAACCACGCAATTTATTTGAACGAGGATTACTACATCCCCGGACTCAAGAAAGAAGTTGTTGGAATGAAGGAAGGTGAAGAGCGAACATTCACACTCACTTTTCCAAAGGACCACGCGCAAAAGATGCTCGCTGGAAAACCTGTCGAGTTTGAACTCGCACTCAAAGAGCTTTACCACCTAGAACCACCAACACTCGACGACGAGTTTGCAAAGGGTCTAGGAATGAAAGACTTTGCAGCACTCAAGGATGCGATTAGCAAAAACTTGCTTGCTGAAAAAGAGAAAGAAGAACAGGCACGCCAAGAACGCGAGATGCTCGAGATGGTTGCAACAAAATCAAAGTACGATGAAATCCCTGACCTCTTGCTAAACGAAGAGATCAACAAGATGGCAGCTGAACTTCAGCGCGCTGTAGAATCTCAAGGAGCTGAATTTGACAAGTACATCGAAAGCCTTGGGAAGACATTGGCACAAATGAAAATGGACTTCACACCACAGGCACTCGTACGCATCAAGGTTGCACTCGCTATGCGTGCGGTCGCGGTTGCTGAAGAGATTAAGGTAGAGGACAAAGAGCTCGACGAAGAGCTCGACAAAGTCGCAGAGCAGTACAAAGAGAACAAAGAAGCTCGCGAGCAAGTCTTCACCCCACAATACCGAGACTACATGGAGCAGATGCTTAAGAACCGAAAGGTGATTGAACTTCTACGTTCTGTAATGATCAAATAAACAGCAGTTAAAACAATAGGATCATCGTAATGATGATCCTATTGTTTTTTTCAATTCAGAACAAACACGCTACAATCTACCCACTATGATCATAACCGCGCATGTAAAACCAAATGCGAGTTCGAATCGTGTTGAGTGGTTGGATGAGGACACTGTGAAGGTATGGGTGACGGCCGTTCCAG
Source organism: Candidatus Uhrbacteria bacterium (assembly GCA_018700535.1). Classification (GTDB taxonomy): domain Bacteria; phylum Patescibacteriota; class Patescibacteriia; order UBA9934; family GWF2-40-263; genus UM-FILTER-50-9. The sequence continues at coordinate 4,637 of JABITQ010000035.1, forward strand.
AGAAGGGGAAGGCGAACAAGGCTGTGGTGGAGCTGTTGTCGAAAGAGATGAGGGTGGCGAAATCGCGAATTGAGTTGATTCGTGGGGGGACGGCGCGTATGAAGCAGTTTGAAGTTCAAAAATAAAACACACCAGTTTAGCTGGTGTGTTTTATTTTTCATCTAACTCACACACTTCATCCACCCCTCCTTTCGACCATGGATTGCACCTCACAATCCTCCACACAGTCTTTACACCACCCTTTACCACCCCATACTTATCTATCGCCTGAAAACCGTACTCTGAGCACGATGGATAAAACTGACAATATCCGTCGGGGTAAAACACCTTGGTCCATCCATGATCGAATGAGAGTGTCTTTTGGTAGATTCGAATGAGTAGCAAGGTTAAGTGTTTTGGGAAGTAGACAATGTGCCTCATACCTTTAACAACTTTGCCTTTTGAAAACTCTTTATAATTTGTAGTTCGAGCTCTGCAGATGTTTTACCTACAGCCTCTTTCCTTATAAGAAGCGCAATGTCATAGCCTGCGGGAATGCTCTCTATCTGTTTCTCAACAATCGCACGGACCTGACGCTTAAGTCGATTGCGTACCACAGCCTTCTTTGAAACCTTTAACCCTGCAACAGCAGTAAACCTTGAGACTTCCAAATTGTTTTTTCGAAACTTCAAACTCACGTAAATACCAAAAACGCCTTTGCCTTTAGCAAAGAGCGTTTTTATATCTTTTTCTTGTTTGAGCCGATGTTCGCTAGGGAACATAATTTCCTCCTTTATTATGCGCTGAGTTTCTTGCGTCCCTTTGCACGACGGCGCTTAAGCACGTTGCGTCCGGTAGCCGTCTTCATGCGTGCGCGGAACCCGTGTGTTCTTGAGCGCTTTCGCTTCTTCGGCTGGAATGTTCGCTTTGGCATAGTGAGATTACATTATCAAATTTGGGGTACTTCTTGAACGTCGAGATACTAACATGCTATCCACAATTGATCAACCCTTTCCACAGTTATGGGGTACTTGCCCACATGTGGATAGATAGTCTAAACTAATGACCACGACCAAGACGAACAGGGTTTTCATCCTCCGCCTTCTCCATTTTTATAAGAGGATTACATCTACCCGCGCCTATGAATACCAATGAACTATGGCAAGTTGTCCTAGGTGAGCTTGAACTCTCTCTTAGTAAGGCAAACTTTACAACTTGGTTTAAGAATACTTTTATTTCAGAGGTAGACGGACAAAGTATTGTCATTGGTGTTCCAAACATGTTTACCAAAGCATGGCTCGAGAAAAAATATACAAAAGATATTCTACGTTCATTGCAGGGACAAACCAACAATTCTCTTAAACGTCTTTCATATCGTGTGGAAGCTCGTCCAAGTAATCCACAGGTTATCCTCGTCGGAGAACAAGAGAATGTTGGTTTTTCTGGTAATACACAGGCGCAGCCACCGAGTAGTCCACAGGGTTTTGCACAGCCAAAACAAGAAATGCGCTCTGGGGAATTCTCTCTAAACGGTAAGTATGCGTTTCACACCTTTATTGTAGGTAAGCAAAATGAACTTGCACATGCTGCAGCACAGGCTGTGTCCCAACAACCAGGCGGTGTGTACAACCCTTTATACATCTACGGTGGTGTAGGGCTTGGTAAGACTCACTTGCTACAAGCGGTTGGAAACGAATTGATCAAAAAGAATCCAAATACAAAAATCCTGTACGTAACTTGCGAACGATTCACTAATGACTTCATTAGTGCGCTCCGTTCAGGTCGTATTGGAGAGTTTAAAAACCGATACCGCACCGTTGACGTCCTTCTTGTAGACGATATTCAGTTCATTACCGGAAAAGAGGGGACTCAAGAGGAATTTTTCCACACATTCAACCAGCTTTACCAAAACAACAAGCAGATCGTTATCTCTTCTGATCGTCCACCAAAAGCTATCCCGGCACTTGAGGATCGCCTTGTGTCACGTTTTGAGTGCGGAATGCTTGCAGATGTTGGTTCTCCAGATTTTGAAACACGTGTCGCTATTTTGGAAACAAAGTGTCGTGAGAAAACCTACCAACTTGAACGAGAGATTCTTCACCATGTTGCAAATGCTGTTCAAACCAATGTGCGAGAGCTCGAAGGAGCACTAAATAAGGTTATTGCCTTCCATCAGTTCAAAAACATTCGCCCAACACTCGAAACAGTAAAACCAATCCTCACAAGTTTTCAGCCAGCGTCTTCTCGAAAGAACGTCACACCAAAACAACTTATCAATACAGTGGCGCTCTACTTCGATGTTCAGATTGAAGACCTCCTTGGAAAGAGCCGCCAGAAGCGACTCGCATTCCCTCGTCAAATTGTGATGTACCTCATGCGTGAGGAGATGAAATCTAGCTACCCATCTATCGGAACAGAGCTTGGTGGACGCGACCACACAACGGCGATGCATGCGTACGACAAGATCACACGTTGCCTCGCTGAGGATGAGAAATTAGTGCACGATTTAGAGCTCATCAAACAGAAACTTTACATGGCGTAGACCACAGGTTATCCCCGTGGAAAATTTGCGGGTAACCCCGAGGGTAAGTATGTGGGAAACCACGGCATGAAACACGGATAACTCATTGGCGAAATTTGGTGTTCAAACCATCCACGTTTCACCCACAGAGTTCACCACCTAGTAGTACACAAATCCACAGGCTATATTTCAACTCAACCTAGTTAATATATCCACCTGTCCACTCCATCCACACCCCCTATTACTATTACTAGTTTATATATTTAATATTTCCGAATACGAACTATGAAGTTGTCTTGTACCAAGGATAACCTTCACCAAGGGTTAAGTATCACCTCTCATTTGATGACCAAAAACGTGAACTTACCTATCTTGCAAAACGTTTTGGTGAAGGCAGAAGGAGGATCGATTAGATTCACTTCTACGAATCTTGAAATGGCAGTGAACTGCACCGTTCGCGGAAAGGTTGAAGAGCCTGGTGAATACACCATTCCTTCAAAACTATTTTTTGACTACGTCTCACTTCTTCCAAACGAAACAATTCACATCGACACCAGCGATAGCAATGTAAAAGTTGAATGTGGATCCTACAACACACAAATCAACGGACTCTCTGCAACTGAGTTTCCGCTCGTTCCAAAAGTAGAAGGCGAACGAACATTTCAGATTCCTGTTGATGCATTCAAAGAAGCGTTGTCTCAAACATTGTTTTCAGTTGCAGCGAACGAGTCTCGACCTGAGCTAACAGGTGTTGTCTTCAACTTCTTCGTTTTTGAGGGGGAGGGTCGCGTTACACTTGCGTCCACAGACTCGTACAGACTCTCTGAGAAGACAATACCTGTGGTTAGCGGAGTGACAGACCCGTTTGGTGTAGTGATCCCCGCTAAGAGCCTCTCAGAGATCAATCGCATCCTTTCCGTTTTCAAAGATACGGTTGATTTACCGTCTTCACTTGGGATGACACTCACAAACAGTCAGGTAGTCTTTACCTATGGGCCTGTTGAGTTGATTTCTAGAACGATCGAAGAGAATTATCCCGACTACAAACAGATTATCCCCACACAGTTTCAGACACAGGCAATTATTGATCGGACAGACTTCATCAAAGCCGTAAAAACAGCATCATTGTTTTCTCGTATTGGTTTGTTTGATGTTGCACTCACACTTGATCCAGAAACAAAAACAATTTCTGTAAGTGCAACAGATGCAACGCGCGGAAAAAACACCACACAATGTTCTGCAGATATCACAGGGGTAAAAAATAGCGTTACGGTAAACTTCCGCTATCTTCTTGATGGACTTAATGCAATCAAGGCTGATCAGATTGTGTTTGAAATGATCGATGCATCAAACCCATGTCTTGTTACGCCAAAGGGTGAGACAAGCGCATATCGGTATGTAGTCATGCCGATTAAGCAGTAGTTAATAACAATTTTTATATGCCAGAAAAAACAAAAAACGGACTGTTGTGGTCAATTGGTCTTGTCTTAATTCTGCTTGGAGTTATTTACTTCGCATTTTCAGATGGCGTTGTTGGAACTGTCCGTGTTGGAGTAATCACTCCAATTGTTGAAGAGAGCGAGATAGAACTTCAGCAGGCATACCAACTGGCTGTTCAGCAGGTGAACGAGTCCAAGGGCCGTAACGTCGAGTTGTTTTTTGAAGATGGAACCTGCGAATCTGCAGATGTTGTAGGTGCAGCTCAAAAGCTTATTGGTACTTACAAAGTCGAGTTTATTTTAAGTAGCACTTGCGAAGATGAGACGCTTGCGATTTCTGAGGTGACACAAAATGCTCGCGTGCTACACATAAGTTCATCGCTTGCTGGTGCAGGCGTTGGGGCTGCTGGAGATTTGGTTTACCGCACGTACCCATCAGCCGATACAGAGGCTGTTGCAATTGCTGCGCATGCAGATCAACTTCGTGCTGCGGTTATCTCAGAAGACACTTCGTTTTCGCAAGATGCACGAAACGCATTTGTTGATTCATACCAAGGTGAAGTTGTTTTTGACCAAGTGTATGACAACGAAACAACAGCGTTTTGGATGTTGATGCGAGATATTCGCAATGCGAATCCACAGATGATTTACGTGATCCCATCCAGTGCTGATAGTGGATTATTGCTTCTCGGACAGATTGAACGAGCATATTTGAACGTTGCTGTTTACGGCGCGCAGAGCTTGGTCGATCTTGAAATGTTTGAAGCAAACCAAAGTCTGTATGAGGAGCTCGTGCTTGCAGAACTTCGATTGAAATCAGAGGGTGCTGGCGCAGAATTTCTTGCAGCGTTCGAAGCTCAATTTGAAAATACTCCAAGCGATGCTCTTGCATCAGCTGCAGCGTTCGATGCTGTTAAGTTGATTGAAGAGGCTGTAAACGCTGGGGCATATGAGGCTGAGGGAGTTGCAGAGTTTCTAGATTCAACTGTAAACGATTGGCCAGGCGCCATCGGAAACATTCGCTTCGATGAGAATGGCGACGCGCAAGTCGACCTGACCTTGGTGCAGGTGATTGGCGGAGTGTTGGTCGAAGCGACAGAATAAAAAACATCAACGAGACCACAAGGTCTCGTTTTTGATTTGCGGAACATTGTGCTGCACGCGTAAACTATCGTTGTTATGCAGTACGTTGTTCCAACTGACTCAAGTGGTCTCGAATTAAAAGTTACACATCTTTTTAATGGCGACCCATGTCCAGATAATCGCATCTGGGCCGAACTCTCACTTTCGCGCCTGCGCGACGGGCTAGGTGTTTTGGTGCGAGGGCCCATGATTCACGAGCAACGCATCCCAGAGGGCGCCATAGGCTCTCGTGTGGATGGTTTGTGGGAGTACGACGTCATAGAATTATTCCTCGTCGGCCCCGGTCATCAATATCTCGAGCTTGAGCTCGGTGCAGGAGGTCACTGGCTTCTGTTGAGTTTTGACAGCATCCGTCATCGTCGAGATGCTCACGAACGTTTTGAGCCGATCGTACGTTTTGAAAAGACTGCGCAAAAAGAATGGACGAGCAGCATTGTGATTCCATGGAGATTGGTTCCAGACAACGTCCGCGCACTAAACGCGTTCGCAATCATGGGTGGCCAATTTTTATCTCTAAGTCCATTACCAGGAACTGAACCAGATTTTCATCAACCAGATTTATTTCCGAGCGCGAGTTTGTAGAAAAGATGATAAAATATTTATCATCGATATATGAACATGTCCGAATCAAAATCTCGCCGAGGTGAGTCTTTTAAAAGAGAGAAAGAAAAAACACTGACACCATCAGAGTTACTTGAGTTGTCTGGAGGCGCAGGTGATATTCAAATCGATCGACTAGATGAAGGACAGCAATACGAACTCCTGAATTGGTTTGAGAGGGCTGCGTATAACCGTTCTGATGATGAGATGGTTGAGGAGACAAAACTTGAGTTGCTTGAGCAGTTTTCAGGAGTCTCTATTATCTCTGACCTTTCTGTTGCAGATATCGCAAAAACAATGGGGCGCGAGCCTAGAAAACGACTTGGTATATACATTGAAGCCGTTCTTGAGACGGGGACATACCCGCTTAGTTTTTATGAGTGCTGGAATGCACTTGATCAAGCAAGTACACAGAAGTTCATGAAGCGGTATTCAGAAGAACAGCCAGAACACATGGTTATGGTGGCGCCTTTTGTTAATCCACACAGTCTACAAGTCCCCGGGTTTGATAATTGGAAACAATCCGAGGTGTTGGCTGATGAGGCAGTGGCTCGGTTTCGTGCGTCTAGAAAACGAACGGTAGGTAAGCCAAAGGAGGTTGCAATAGATGCGGGTGGAAAGAAAGATTTACCATTGCGCAAGTTAGCGCATCAACAAACAAAAATACCTGACAAGGTGGAGATAGTTGATGTTGAGAATAAGACAGAGGTTGAGCCAAAGATTGTGTCGGCCTTTGATAGGTTTTTTGAACGTGACATAGGGAAGTTTCAGGATTTCATGGAGCCACTTGTTGAATATCTTGAGAGAAATCCAAAGAGTCAATCAAAAAGATCAAAAGATTTTATTATTGATCTTCAAAAGAGCCATCATGGTATTTTCTTGTTGCCATATGTTAAGCGTCTGATGAGCATTGGAGTGCTTAGTGGGCAAGAGTCATTTATTGAAGGATTCACCCCTGAACATTTTGGTTATGAACAAACTGTTCGTTACACAGCAGAAGATCAGCAAGAGATTGAAGAAATATTAACCGCAGATCCAAAAACAAACGAAGACGAAGTTCGTGAACTGTTCGAAAGTTCTAATCAGGCAGCGCACGTCAATTTGCATGAAACGCAGAGTCTTGAATCTGCTAAGGCCATTCGAGAGATTGATGACAGAGTAAGGTTACGTGATGGAAAATTTGCAATCGATGCTATTTTGGGAATGGATTTATCTCCGAGTGATCGGATCGATTTCATTGTTGGTGCAGTAAGGAATGGTGCACCAGTATTTTCTTTTATTGAAGAGCTTGGCTTGAATGTTGAAGAAGTTAGCGATGTTATTAAGATAACAAAGAATGATGATTATCATGTCTTCCCAGCGCTTGTAGACTTGTCTGATCTAAAAGCTCTGATCGCATTTGCTGAGACAAATGACCCGAGTGGCAAGCTTAAAAACGACATTGCTGCTCATCTGTCATCCTCAGGTGTTCTTGGGGCGCGAGCAGATATTTTCATTCTTGAGTTTGAAGAGATGAGCAAGTTGATTCCAGAAGAGAAGTTTGACGTGTTCCAAAAGAACTTGCTCGCACAGCCTATTTCAGTTTGGGCTCATCGACTTGATTTGGTCGGCCCCAATGGATTGGTTGATGCGCAAACAATGTTGAGTGCTCAGCACATGCCACCATTCAGATTGGCTTTCTATGGGTCTGAGTTAATGGCTGCTGCAAAGAGAGGGGAACTTGGAGACGTGTCGGAAGACGATTTGAGAACACTGTTTAAAGACCGTGTGCAAGAGGGTGGACCGATGCATTTCTTTTTTAACGATCGTCTTGATTGGCGGGCCTTAATGAGTGTTGAAGAAAGTCAAACTATTATTGCAGAACGTATTTTAACTGATGCTGATCATTTTTTGGTGGGGATGGTTCTTAGGTCAAGTAAACGAGATGTCTACAAAGAAGAGTTGCGAACTGTTTTGATGACCAATGATGGTGTGTTTAGGGAATCTTATGTTGAGAATAAGTTTGTTGCTGAGTTGCTTGGACCAGAGCAGGTGTTTGAGCGCACGCTCGCTTGTATGCCAAAATGCAGGCTAGATTTTTTGAAAAAAGGCGGTGTTCATAAAATAGCTTTTTCAAAAGAAGGCCTTGCTCGGATCAATGAGCGAGCAACACAGCTTGATGCACCAGGAATCCTTGTTGAGCTAAGAGAGGTTGCAAAAACTCTTGGTACCCCATCTTGGTCTTGGAAAAAATGGGATACAAATAGGCGTTCTATTGAGAATAGTCTCGGTACCCCATCAAGACGCATTGCCTACTTAAGTGAGAAAAGGCGTTTGAGCATAGATGAAAAAACTGCAATGTCAAACTATCTTTTCGTGGTGCAAAGCATTGAATCAAGATTGAGATTGCATTTGAGTACTGAGCCTCCAAAAGGAATTGTCTTAGAGCACTCGGATGCAATTCGTAAAGATCTCAATGAGTCCATTGTAAAACACTGTAATGATCGCCCGGGTTTTGTGTTTGAACGCAATGTTGCTGAGATGGGCGATCTTGCCTACCTCCCGTTTATTGCCAGAGATCTTTCAACAGAAGCAAAAAAAGACCCTTCGGTACTGGTTGGTTATTTGATTGATTCAATGGTTCGAGAGGGTTGGAGGGCAAGGCGGCAAGACACTGAAATGCTTGACAGTCAAAGAGATGGGTTGGTTCGTAAATATGTAAATTACTTTGCTTTTGATCGTCCAGAATATGAGGGGGATACGCTACACCAATCTCTTTGGGCTGTCTCAAGTAAGCTTGCGGAAGTGAATCCGGCAATGAAGATGCATATTGAGTTTGGAGATAAACCAATCACAGATGGGTATTACGCAACGATGCTTCGAGAGCTTTCTACAAAATCGTTTTATGGACTATATAAAACAGAGCTAGAAAAGAAGGCTCGTTCAGAGCGTGCTGAGCATGGGGTCCAGATGAAGTTTTTTGATGTGAAATTAAATATGCGTTTTGAAGATCTTTCAAAACGCATTTCGCTTCTCGATGCATACAAGCCCTTAGTTCCATTTCGTGACGAGCTTGCAGCGCTTCCACCTGAGGATCGGGAACGTTATATAAATACGTTTGTGTATGCTTCTGAGTTTAGCATTGGAGCTGAATCCCCAATTAGAAACCACGCTCGAAATATTCACGAATTACATGAAATGATATTTCGTTACTCAGTTGAACATGTGATCTTGCCTTACGATTTCGATGTTGCTCCTAGTGCTGAGATGCGCGAGATTGATTTTGAAAGCCTGAAAGATTTTCAAACTTATTATTCTTCTAAGAGTGCGAATTCGAAAGATGGTGTTCAGGATGCGATCGCTGATGTTGTTCGTGAGGTTACGGCTGGCGAATATGTAGTCATGCGACATTGGAGAACGCATGACGACTTAGACGGTGCTGGGAAAGACAAGGCGCTTTCTGATCTGAAGGAGCGTGGAGTTATTCCACCAGCAATGAACCTTGATCAATATGAGACTTGGATTGGTGATCTTGAGACTGATATAGAAGAAGCTCTTGCCTATGAGGCGGGGGACTATCAGCAGTCTGTGCACGATGTGTTTTCTGAGGCTGTGGCTGATGAACATGTGCCATCTGAATTTTTTTCTGGTGAAGAGAGTGAATTCCGAAGAGAGCTTGATGAGCTAAATCAAAATCTCAGAAGGTATACTTCAGAGCAAAAGGAGCTGTCGGCAAAAATGGCTGCAAACAAAAAAGCTAAACGCTTGGGAACACAAGTGGTTCCACTAACAGAACAAGAGTCGTCTCGGTATAATGAGTTGCGATCTTTGATAAGAGAGGAGAGTCAGCTTAATAAGACTGAAAAACAAACACTTGTTGCGAAGATGTATCTAAAAGCATTTGCGGGTATTTCTGGTTCAGATATTCAGGCGCAGGCGGTTTCTCTTTTAGTTGGCAAAAAAGTGGTTTCGTTTAAAAAGGCATTCAAAACAATTATAGATGCGTTTGATCTTGAGTATCCATTGTTCACAAACGATGTTAGGCGCATTCAATTGATTTTGTCAGAAGCAAAACGTGAGCTGTATGGAGAAGGGGCCCGGTTTTCAAAAAGGCAGTTAACACTAACAGACAAATTCGATCTTTCTACACATCTTAAGATTGGTGAAAAGCCAGTTCCATCATGTCAAAGTTATAATGATGGAGCCTTCAATGGTGGGCTTCTTTCTTACATTGCAGATCCGAATGTAAGAATGTTGCAGATCTGGGATTCTGGTGGGCAGATTGTTTCCAGGTCAGTGTTAAGACTTTTGCAAAAAGACGATGGGTCACCTGCATTGTTTATGGAGCGTGTATATAGCACGAATGCACATGACAAAATCCCGTCTCTACTTGCCTCATTGGCCAAACAGAAAGCTGATGCAATGGGTGTTGATTTAATTTTATCTTCAGAAGTGTCTGCTGTCGTTCCGCACGGTTCAGAAAGCAATAAAATAAAATTGAGCTCAAAAGGCTCAATGACCCCGTACGTCTATACTGATGTTGGAGGCGGTCTGGTTGAGAATGGAATATATAGCGTGACAGGAAATAAGAAATAAAAAAATCGGGGACGTTCCCCGATTTTTTTGTTAGAACAATTCCAATGTTCCCTCCGGTACAAATATTTCCTCGCTCTCTTCTCCCTCAACAGCCTCTTCAGGTGTATCTACAGGAATCACTTCCACAAGCACGCCAGCGGTCAATGCAGGCTCAGCTCCATCTTTACCAGTTGCTTCTGCGCTTAGTGCCCAGGTGCCACTGTCTGGGAGGGCCCAGTCGATTGTGACAAATGGTGAGCTTGGGTTTGTGACCGTTCCGGCTGTCTCGCGTGTTCCGCCTCCGAGAGGCTCTGCGTACAGGCGGACGCGGGAGTAGTCTGTTGGGTTTTGAAGCGATAGGACGACAGTGTAGGTGTCCTCGTTGCGCTCAATCGTTTGTCCGTTGTTTGGATCAATCAACTCGAAGCTGGATGCCGATCCGTCGGTTTGTACTTCGATGTTTACTGTGTCTGATCCTGAATTATCAACGTCGTCGTATGCGACAACTTTGAGTGTGTGGACGCCACGATCGATCGAGCTTGGGATTGATGTGTTGAGTGTATATGGCGACGATGAGTCTGACCCTAGGTACAAACCATCGATGTAATATTCGACGCGTGAGACATCTCTGCGAGCAGATGCTGTGGCACGTATCGAAAGTTCACGCCCCTCAATTTCATCACCTCTGTCTGGGTCTTTTATCTTTACTGTCGGGAAGTTTTTTGGAACATGTACATCATCTTCCTCAGTCGGTGGAGGTTCATTGATGATTGTTGTACCAGTCTCTTCTTCTTGCTTTTCGATCCACACAGCAATTGCTTGCTCCCACGCTTCGTAGTTTGAATCGTCTGGATTTTTAGGAATGCTTCCAAGTGGGTCACCACGATCTACATAGTGTAGTAGCGAGTGATACTCGGCATAAAGTCGTTCTTCGCGGTAAGAGTCTGGTGTGTATTCTGTTGCTAGTTTTCCAGATGCTCTATCGACGACTACAGCTTCAGAGCTAATCGATCCGTCGAGCACAGCCTTACCTGTTTGCTCAATGACTGGTGCGGTAAATTGCTCAATAGCCGTGTCTGCAAGTGCGCGACGTAGGAAGGCATTCCAGATTGGGCCAGCGACAGTTGATCCACCTGCACCACGGTTCATTTCTGTGTTGTCGTTGTTTCCACCCCACACACCTACAGCAAGTGACGGTGTGTACCCGAGAAGCCAACCGTCACGGTAATCGTTTGTCGTTCCTGTCTTTGCAGCCACTGGTCGGTCACCAAGTTGGAGGTAGCTTTGCTCTCCAAAAAATGGTGTGCGTGCATTGTTGTCTGAGAGAACATGCGTGATTGTTCGCGCAATATTTTCATCAAGAACTTTTTTACCATCACGTTGTTTCCACTCTTGGATCACAACACCCTCGTTGTCTTCTACACGCAAAATAGTTGCAATGTCGTGACGCTCACCCTCGTTTGCAAACGTGGCGTAAGCGTTTACGTGTTCTGTGAGTTTTACCTCTCCACCACCAAGCACGAGCGAAAGTCCGAATGCGCTGTGGTCATCAAATGAGCTGTATCCGAGTGATGTTGCAAAGTCGAGAGCGGTTTCTACACCCACCATGTAAACCATTTTTACCGCAGGAATATTGAGCGATCCTTGAATCGCATCTCGCATGCGTACAGGTCCGCGTTCCCCGAGGTCGTAGTTGTTTGGCTCGTAATCACCGGTCACTGTTGGGAAGGTTGTGAGGACGTCCCAGATGACCGTGTTTGGTGTGTAACCCATCTCAAACGACTTGGTGTAGACAATGGGTTTAAAACTTGATCCTGGTTGACGTAGTCGCGTTGCGACGTTTACTTGCCCATCAATCTCATCGTCAAAATAATCTTTTGATCCAACCATTGCCATCACTTGTCCGTTGTCTGGATCGATTGCTACGAGTGCTGCGTTGGTGAATCCATAACGCTCACCGTTCTCTTCAACGCCTTTCAGTACTTCTTCCTCAGCAATCATCTGCATGTCGTAATCGATGGTTGTTGTCACACTAAGCCCACCCTCTTCAACAGTGCGTCGTCCGTACTCTTCTTCAAGTTGCTCTTTTACATGGAGAACAAAGTGAGGTGCGTCGATGTTGATAATCGATGCTTCTACTGGTGTCTCTTCTGCCATTGCGATCTCAAGTTCACTGTCATCAAGGAACCCAAGTTCGTGCATTTCACCAAGAAGATAGTTGCGACGAGCGAGGAGTCGGTCTGGGTTGTTGAGGTAAGTTGTCGGAGCTTTTGGTAGCGCTGCGAGTGTTGCTGCCTCAGCGATTGATAGTTCATTTACTGATTTTGCAAAGTAGTTTTGTGCAGCAGCCTCGAGTCCGTAGTAGGTAGATCCGTAAGGGATTTCGTTGAAATAAATTTGAAGGATCTCGTCCTTGCTGTAGCGACGCTCAAGCTCAACGGCGAGGATGAGTTCTTTCACTTTTCGAGTAATGGTCTTCTCGTTTGAGAGGATCGCGTTTTTAACAAGTTGCTGTGTGAGAGTTGATCCACCCACTCGGTTTCCCAACAAGTTCTGAATAACAGCACGTGTGAACCCTTTTACATCAAATCCTTTGTGGTCACAGAAGGATCGGTCCTCTGCAGCAATCGTTGCTTGGAGGGCGTAAAGAGGGATGCCTGTTTCCTCGAGGTCGAGTTCTGATCCATCGCCACAGAACCCTTCTTGTAGTTGTTTGAGCGTTCGGTTTTCATCACCAAAAATTTCGTACAACAAATGCTCGCCTGAGCGATCGTAGATTTTTGTGGTCTGACTGATCTCACGTTCGGTGAGTGAGTTTGGGTTAGGCAAGTCACGACTAATGAATGCCATAAAAATAAGAAGCATGAGCGAGCCCATGACTGCAGCAGCGATGCCGAGCAAAATAACATTCTTTACGAGTGCACCTTCTGATTTTTTACCGCGAGAATTTCGTCGTTTTGAAGACCTGCGTTTCTTCTTCCACCCCTGTTGATTGTAGTTATGTTGAGACATAGATTTATTTAAGAATACCGGATTTTTGCCCCTTTTGGAATCGTCGGCCGTTTCATGACAAGTGATGTGTTCAAAAGAGTCTGTATTTGTGGGAGCAATAGAAGTTTTCCACAAAACGATACATAAACAATTCGTTAATCAGCAGCACGAACATACAGTTACTATTGTTAATTCAACGTTGTAGGGAACCCGGGACCCGACATGTCGGGTCCCGGGTTCCCTACAACAATGAACTTTTGGTAAATATATGTGTGGAATCATTGGGTACGTAGGGAGTAAACAAGCGACGCCAATATTATTAAAAGGACTTAAGGCTCTTGAGTACAGAGGGTACGACTCATCCGGTTTGACGGTGCAGAGCGATCGACTCGTAACGGTGCGTGCAGTAGGTGAGGTGAGTGAGCTTGTTGAGCGTGTGCAGCATGTGCGCACGCAGGGAACGGCGGGGATTGCTCATACGCGTTGGGCGACCCACGGCATACCATCGGTTGAGAATGCGCATCCGCATGCGGATTGTGCTGGAGGTATTTCTGTTGTGCACAATGGGATTATTGAGAATCACATTGAGTTGCGCGAAGAGTTGATTGCGCGCGGGCATGTGTTTGCTTCTGAGACTGACAGTGAAGTGATTGCACATCTGATTGAAGAACGCTTAAGCGATTGTCGTCCACTATTCGCTGCTGTGCGAGAATCTCTTGCTCGTGTGCGCGGAACGTATGGACTTGTTGTTATTTCAAAAGAGATCCCACAAACGCTCATTGCTGCGCGTATGGGGAGTCCGCTTGTTATTGGGGTGGGGGATGGTGAGTATTTTATTGCATCGGATCCATCTGCGATTATTGAGCAAACAAAAGATGTGATCTTTTTGGATGATGGTGAATTGGCAGCGGTTACATCCGAGGGAGTTTCTTTGATGTCGCTTGATGCACAAGAAATTCAAAAAGAGACACAACAACTTGATTGGGATATTGAAACAGCTACAAAGGAAGGGAATCCGCACTTTATGTTGAAAGAGATATTGGAACAGCCTCAGGTTATTGAGAATTCTTGTCGTGGGCGGATTGATCTTATTGAAGGCAGGGCAGTGCTTGGTGGGCTGAAGGAGGTCGAGGATCGTTTGCGTGAGATTGATCGGGTTGTGATTGTTGGGTGTGGGTCTGCTTATTACGCTGGTTTGGTGGGGGAGTATTTGATTGAGGATTTGGCAGGTATTCCTGTTGAGGTGGAACTTGGTAGTGAGTATCGGTATAGAAAGCCGATTATCACTGAGCGAACAGTTGTGTTGGCTATTTCACAATCGGGAGAGACGGCAGATACGCTCGAAGCGATTCGTGAGGCAAAGCGTAAAAATGCTCTTACTTTAGGGATTATAAATACAGTCGGGTCGAGTATCGCGCGCGAGACAGATGCAGGTGTTTATTGTCATGCGGGCCCAGAGATTGGTGTGGCATCCACCAAAGCGTTTGTGTCACAACTGGCTGTATTGTCGCTCGTTGGTGTGTATTTGGGGCAGTTGCGCGGATCGCTTAGTGATCGAAATGCTGGAGCCACACTCGCTGCGCTTTATGAGCTGCCTGACCAAGTTCAAGAGATTCTAAATGATCGTAACTTAGTAACGCAGACAGCTAAGAAGTATTCGTCGATTGAAAACTGTTTGTATCTTGGGCGTTCGTTTCATGCACCGATTGCTTACGAGGGAGCATTGAAATTAAAAGAAGTAAGTTATGTGCATGCAGAGGGGTATTCGAGCGGGGAGATGAAGCACGGACCTATCGCATTGATCGATCAGGGGTTCCCATCGATCGTGCTTTGCCCGGAGGATTCTGTGTTTGAAAAGAACTGTTCGAATATGCAAGAGTTGCGTGCACGTCGTGGACCGCTTATTGGGATTACAACAAAAGGTGCGCAGATTGATCACTTGGTAGATGCTCGAATCGACATCCCAAAAACAATTGAATGCTTGCAGCCAATCCTCTCCACAATTCCACTTCAATTGTTTGCATATGAAATGGCGATTGCACGCAAACTTAACCCTGATAAACCGCGAAATTTAGCAAAAAGTGTCACGGTTGAGTAACAGAAACTGAGGATAACTTGATTGACAAAGAGGCCAAAAAATGCTATTATTTAAATGCTCCCAAAGACAGGGGAGCTTTTTGTTTGTAAGTCGCGAGACTCCAAACACGGGCAGTATTTTGCATGACCATTGACTCAATCCAGGAGGACGTCATTGGCTATGTTAAATAAGGCAATCACACAATTGAAGAGTAAGTGGGAGGAAGATGCCTTTTACGTAAGGACAGTTCCTAGCTTTTGTTATCAGAAATGGGTCAACATTGAGCGCGCAGCGATTCCCATACGACGCTACGCCCTTGACCTCTCTGTTCTTAGTTTTGTACTGGTCATTGCGCTATACATCTTTACCCCAACCACAGCCAACGCTGACCCTATCCAAGATCGAACCCAGTTTGATCACGAGACGGTTCAGCTCATCGTAGTGTCAATGCAAAACGGTTCACGCAAGCACGGATCGTTGCCGGTATCAGATAATGCTCCGGCGCGTCGACACTACACCATTCCAATGACGGCTTATACGTCAGAGGTCGCACAGACTGATGACACGCCGTGTATTACAGCCTCAGGACTCGATGTGTGTGAGCGCAACATCGAAAACGTTGTTGCCGCAAACTTCCTACCATTAGGAACACGCGTCAAAATCCCAGAACTCTTTGGAGACCGCGTCTTCTATGTAGAAGACCGCATGAACCGCCGGTATGACCTTAAGATGGACATCTGGCTCAAAGACTATGACGAGGCTATACAGTTTGGTCTGCAGTACACAACCATCGAAGTCTTCTAACATAAGCTTGTCGATAAACCAGCCGCCTCCAAGGCGGTTGTTTTATTTAGTTCACGTACTTGGCACTTTTCTATGGATTATTGCCCTTACCAGCCATTTTTGCTACCCTCTTCATTGTCCTGGTCACGTGGCGAAGTTGGTTAACGCGGGGGTCTGCAAAACCTCTATGCACCGGTTCGAATCCGGTCGTGACCTCCACAAAACACCGAAGCATGCTTCGGTGTTTTGTTGTAGAATAGTTCTGTAAGGTTGTTAATGCATTTATTTTTTTATGCCCGAAAATACTAATGGAATCGCTGATCACTCTGCCAATCCAACATTTGAGTACAACAAAATTACTGAGCAGATTTATCTAGGAACAAATGCTTGCTGCACCGTTCACTTTGATAATGATTTATTAAAAGCTGGAGTACGCGCTGATATTTCGATGGAGGCTGAGCGTATTGATGCAGCCGATGGTGCGGAGTATTTCCTCTGGTTGCCAACAATCGACCACACAGCACCCACTATGCAAAAGCTGCGCGTTGGAACACATGCGATCCGTGAGTTGATCGAAACTGGTGAGAAGGTGTACGTACATTGTCGCAATGGCCACGGGCGTGGACCAAGCTTGGTGATTGCGTACTTTATTCTGCTTGGCGATGATTACGAGACGGCATTTACAAAAGTAAAAGAGAAACGTCCGGTGATTCATTTGGACGATGTGCAGGTTGATCGCTTAAAGGAATTTGAAACATGGTGCCGTGAGCATCACATGCAGGATGCAGAATAATATGAGTAAAAAATCTTTCCGTCACGAAATTGTTGAGTCAATGCGCGAGATCATTTTTGGTCTTGAGGATTCGCTCGTCTCCACCCTTGGTGCGATCACGGGAATCGCTGTTGGTGCGCACAGTACGTACATCGTGATCCTTTCTGGATTGGTCCTCATTGCCGCTGAAGGGATGAGTATGGCTGCTGGGTCGTACTTGTCGAGTAAGTCTGCTGAGCAGGCAGAGGATGTCTTTCACAAGCGAAAGAGAGGTCGAGAGAAGGTGCGGCCAGTGAGATCAGCTGTCGTAATGGGCGTCTTTTATTTTGCGGGAGGATTTATCCCGCTCGCACCATACTTTTATCTGTCAGTAGATGATGCACTCGCACCATCCGTTATTTTTACAGCACTGTCCTTGTTCGCACTCGGAGTTTGGGCAGCGCATTACACTAAGCGATCGAAGTTTAAGTCTGGAATGGAAATGGCGGGTGTGTCGTTAGCTGCGGCATTGGTTGGGTACTTGATCGGGCGTGCGGTGGCGAGTTATTTTGGAGTGGATGTTGTTTAGGTAAAAAGAAGAGAACCCCATCTGTGCTGTGGCGCAGGTGGGGTTTTTTGTTTTGGGGTGAATATGGCATACTCCCTTTGACCATAAGGAGGTCTCATGGATCAGTCGACTGTGTCCAATGCGGCAGCACCAAAAGCATTGGGTGTTCCCAGGGGGTGTATTGAATTCTTTGCCGAGCTTCTCTCAGCCAGGCTTGGTCTTCAGCCGGGTGCAGATGGTGATGATGAATATGTCGCAAGGCTTGGTGGTCGGATTCATCGAGTCGGTAGCTCTCAG
>JABITQ010000091.1 GCA_018700535.1 Candidatus Uhrbacteria bacterium
AAGAGCACAACAACAGCAATGCTCGGTTTGATTCTCGAGGCGGCTGGTTACGACCCAACCGTATTAGTCGGTTCGCTCGTTCCAGGTTTCAAAGACGGCAACCTGCGCATGGGCAAGGGCCGCTTTTTTGTTGTCGAGGGGTGCGAGTACAAAGCGAACATGTTGCATCTCGAGCCAGAGATGATTGTGCTGACGAACATCGAAGAGGATCATTTAGATTTCTACCGCGACCTTGCGCATATTCAAGAAACTTTCCAATCGTTTGTCGATAAGTTGAAGGGGCAGGGGATGATTGTTGTGAATGGCGACGATGAGGCGAGCAAGGCACTCAATATCATGCGTCCAATTACGTACGGAGCTGATGGTGCATACAAGCTGATATCACGTCGCACAGAACCAGGTCGTCAGATCGTTGAATCAAATCACGGAGAGTTAGAACTCCAGATCCCTGGCGCATTCAATGCACACAATGCATTGGCGGCGCTTGCTGCAGCAATGGAGCTTGGTGTGCCCTTTGAAACATGCGCGCGTGCGTTGAAAGAGTTTGCTGGAACCTGGCGTCGATTTGAACGCGTGGGAACTTGGCACGGTGCGGACATTATTTCAGATTATGCCCATCACCCAACAGGCGTGCGCGAAACACTCAAAGCTGCAAGAGAGTTTTTCCCCCACAGACGCATTTTGCTCTGCTTCCAGCCTCACCAACACAATCGCACAAAAGAATTGTTTGACGGCTTTGTAGAGGCTCTCAGAGGTGCAGATGGCCTCGTGGTAACAGAGATCTATGACGTCGCAGGGAGGAATGAAGACTCTGATGTGAGTGGCAATGATTTGGTGGAGGCGATACATAAAATTGATGCGGCTAAGGATGTGCGCTATGCGAAAGATTTTGCGAGCGCAAAAAGTGAATTGCGCGACATGGTAAAGCCTGGAGATGTCTTGATCGTGATGGGGGCAGGGGATGTTGATGAGGTTGCAAGAGAGCTTGCGAATTAGGTTGTAAATAACGTCGCGCTATATATATAAAACCCGGTTTTATATCCATATGAATATTTCTGAAGAATTACAGGGGATTTTGGGAAAACGTCTCAAAGAAAGTGAGTTCATGAGCCGCCATACAAATTTTAGAATCGGAGGTGCGGCAAAGTGGTTTTGTGAGGTGCGGTCGATCGAGGAGATCAAGCAAGTGCTAGCGGTTGCTCACAAAAACGATCTAAAGCATTTTGTGTTTGGTGGAGGATCAAACACGCTAGTGAGCGACAAGGGCTTTGATGGGATCGTAATCAAGATCGCGATGCGCGCTTATGAGATCCACGGCACAACAGTTCGTGCAGAAGCAGGCGTCCTCTCTGCAGCTCTTGCGCGCGCGACAGCGAACAACGGCCTTGCTGGTCTCACGTGGATGATCTCACTCCCTGGAACCATTGGCGGGGCTGTGCGCGGTAACGCTGGTTGTTTTGGTGGGGAGGTAAAGGACTTGCTGACAAAGGCTGAGGTGCTGCGTGATGGTGAGGTTGTTGAGATGACTCCTGACCAGCTCGCGTTTGCGTATCGAGAGTCGTCTGTGAAGCACTCTGATGACATTGTACTTGCGGCAACATTCGAGCTTTCAGAGGGGGATGCTGCTGAGTTAAAGTCTGAGCTCGATGATAATTTGATGAGGCGCAAAGCATCGCAACCACTTGATGCGGGGTCGGCGGGGTGTCTTTTTAAAAACTATGAGATACAATCAGATGAGGAGCTGCAACGATTGAGTGAGAAACTCGATATACCTTCTGTGATGCAACACAACCGACGGATCTCTGCCGGTTGGCTCATCGACAAGCTCGACCTGAAGGGTACGCAGATTGGCGGAGCAAAGATAAGCGATGTTCATGGCAACTTTGTTGTGAACACTGGGGAGGCAACGGCAGACCATATTGCCCAGCTTGTGGCGGTGGTCAAAACAAAAGCAAGAGACCAGCTTGGTATTACGCTTCAAGACGAAGTTCAGTATGTTGGTTTCTAGGCGATTAATCTTTTCAAAATCTAATTCCTAACGCTCAAACGTATGCGAATCATTTCTATCAAAGGAACGAACATGCCTCTTACCGACGCGATCAAGTCTCGTGTCGAGTCAAAGTCAACGGCACTAGAAAGGCTCACAAAAGAATTCGATCCCGCAGCAGAACTTCGTGTTGAGGTTGGAAAGTCATCAAAACATCATCAAAAAGGACCCTTCTTCCGTGCTGAGTTTCAGCTAAGCGTGCCAGGCAACGAGATGCGTTCTGTCTGCGAAGAGAACGACTTGTACCACGCGATCGGACAAGCTCGCGACCAAGTACGCCGCCAGCTTAAGGATTACAAAAACAAACTCCGAGATCGCTCACAACGTGGGAGCCGTCCTGGGAAAGAATAAAGATGCTAAAACCTCATCACGGCGATGAGGTTTTTTGTTTGAGAAAAAGAAGAAGCGCCCCGAAACAAATCGGGGCGCTTTCGTGCGTGTGGCTCAATCACCTTTTGTCATGCGAGCGTCATCGAGGCTGACAACACTTGTGCTTCTGTCAGCTTGGTACAGTCTGGATTTGATTGTGCTGCAATCGCGTTCCATCATGTTGTAATACACATCAGCTTCAGCTGCCCTGCAGTTTTGCGTTGTCAGGACAAGTCGCACAATCCCTTCGACGAACTTCGTGCAATCATCCAACAGCCGCTGAGCACTCTCGAGATTGGTGTTGAGTTGCTGGAGTGTGGAATTGTAGCGACCTTCGTCACCTCCGCACATGCTGTATGTACGGCTGACCACGTCAATTGTGCTACCGAGATCTTTGATTTCTTGCTGAAGCTTCGGGATTCTCTCATTCTCAACGTATGTGAAGAACTTGAGGACCTCTGGCATGTTTCCATCAAGAAGGAGTGTCACTGTCGCGATATTGGTAATCGGCCCCCCAGTGATCCATTGCCAACAGATCTTCCAAGCTTTCATCGAAGCTTTGATGATGAAGTTCGGAATCAACATCCCCAGGATCATTACTGGCACTGAGGTGACACCTTGCAGGAACATCATCCATTGGTTGGGCTCGCTCATTGTTCTGTCGCTCGGGTCCCACGAGGCTGATCCCCACAGCGCCGGTCCGGCAAAGAGCATAAAGATCCAGATGCCGATGCAGACAACGGCGGGGCGAGTGCCCCGGGGATCTTCAATGACTCGGTCAAGCCTGATCAAAACACTGAGAAGCAACGTAACTGCTACGGCAATGTTGAGCCACATCTGGACCCCATCTCGCATGAGAAGCATGTATGCCTCACCAAGGTTGAGATCGAAGAAGATCTCAGCGACCCACGGTCGCGTCAGCAAAAAGTTCATGTGTTCTCCTACGGTTAGAACAGATGAGACTAATCGAATTTTACCATTTTGTCAAGGTATTAAACTAAACAAAAACAATAGGCGCCCCGAAACAAATCGGGGCGCCATGCGTGCGTTTGTGGCTCGTTACGTTCTGCTCTCCAAGCCTGAGATGCTGCTGGTGCCCTGCAGGGCAACTTGTCTGTCACCTCTTCGTTTAGCGTTGACCGAAAGCTCGGCCGGAGAAGCGATCGCCTTCGGGTCTTTATGCACAGTGCCGAGATTGCCGTGCTTCTCGAACGACTTCTCCAGAGCAGCGGCTGATGCAGCTACTCTTGCCTCGGCTTCTTCGATGCTGACGCAGAAGAACCCGGGCATGACAGTCTCACCTGAGGCTTCTGCTTCCTTGACCAAACTTTCACGCTCCATCAATTGCACGAGAAGTGGAACACGAGTGTCACTCAAGACATGTTGTTCCTGCTCTTCTGATGAATCAATTTCGGAAAGTGCTTTGACTCGGTCTCGTTTTCGCAACGCGTTCACAAGCTCGACGATCAGCAATGCCATACCGGCAGGGATAATCGAGATACCAAGATACACAGACAGATCCACGTCTGGTAAAACCTGTTCCTGCAAGAGCGCAATCAAGCACAAGGACGATATCGCCCAAGTTGCAGCACTCATCACTAGGCTCATGTTGAAATCGATCAGTTTCTGTTTTGGCGAATGAAGCGCCAGGCTGTAGATCTTCCAGTTGAGCCACACTTTTGGATTGAGATTCTCCTCAGACATCACCACTCCTTGTTTGAAGATGACAAAGAAATCTACCCTATTTTTACCATTTTGTCAAGGTATTTGTGTTGATTCCGTTGATTATTTCTTCAAAATAGCGCATAATCTCGCCTGTATGAGCAAACTATTGAAAGTCCTTTTTGGGGACCCAAACAAAAAGATGTTGGCGGATTTTGCAAAGGAAGTTGCAAAGATCAATGCGCTTGAGCCTTCGATGGAAAAACTTTCTGACGATGAGTTGAAAGCGATGACAGTCGAGTTTAGAGATCGTCTTGAAAAAGGAGCGTCTGTAGATGATTTTGTGTACGAAGCATTTGCTGTTGTGCGCGAGGCGGCTAAGCGAACGCTTGGTCAACGTCATTATGATGTTCAGTTGATCGGTGGACTTGCAATGCATCGCGGACAGATTGCTGAGATGCGTACTGGTGAGGGTAAGACTCTTACTTCGACACTCGCGTTGTACACCAACGCGCTTGGAGGAAAGGGGTGTCACTTGGTAACAGTTAACGATTATCTCGCAACGCGTGACGCAATTTGGATGGGAGATATTTTTGCATTCCTCGGGATGTCTGTTGGTGTCATCCAGCAAATGCAGGCGTACGTTGTTGATGCTTCTCAAGAGAATAATTTGCGCGACGTAACACGTAAGGAGGCTTACGCAGCGGATATCACTTACGGAACAAACAACCAGTTTGGTTTTGATTATCTGCGCGACAACATGGCACCCGTTTTTGATCGCACCGTAATGGGCGATCTTAATTTTGCCATCATCGACGAGATCGACTCTATTTTGATCGACGAGGCTCGCACACCACTTATCATCTCAGCACCTGCAGAAAAGTCTAACGACTTGTACGTACGTTTTGCGCACATTGCGTCAGGGCTCAAAGAGCATTCGCATTACAACGTCGACGAAAAGATGCGTAGCTCTGCGCTTACAGACGAGGGGATCGAGCACATTGAACGCTCACTTGGAATCGACAATTTGTACGCGATGGAACAGGGGACATACCAACGTTACGCAGACACCGCTCTCCGCGCACGTGCAAACTATCAAAAGGATATTCACTACGTTGTTAAAGACAACACCGTCATGATCGTCGATGAGTTTACAGGGCGACTCATGCCAGGCCGCCGATTCTCAGAAGGGATCCACCAAGCCATCGAGGCTAAGGAGGGTGTAGAGATTAAGCGAGAGAGTCAGACGCTCGCAACAATTACATTTCAAAACTTGTTCCGCATGTATACCAAGCTTGCCGGGATGACAGGTACAGCCGCAACAGAGGCAGAGGAGTTTGGAAAAATCTATGGTCTTGATGTCGTGGAGATTCCAACCAACCGTCCTATTGCGCGTCTCGACCACGGAGATCGAATTTACAAAACAGAAGTTGGAAAGTTCCAGGCACTCGCTCGGGATGTGCGTGCACTCCAAGAGACTGGTCAGCCGGTGTTGGTTGGTACCGCATCTGTCGAGAAAAACGAGATGGTGCACGCGTTGTTTACGAAGGCTGGAATCCAGCATGAGGTATTGAATGCAAAAAACCACTCACGTGAGGCGGAGATTATTGCGTTGGCTGGAACAGTCGGTGCTGTTACTGTTGCAACCAACATGGCTGGTCGTGGAGTGGACATCAAGCTTGGTGGTCCAGAGGCGACAAAAGAAGGTGAGCAACAGGTGAAAGACCTCGGTGGATTGTTTGTGCTTGGTACAGAGCGTCATGACTCTCGTCGTATCGACAACCAGTTGCGTGGACGCTCAGGGCGACAAGGAGACCCAGGGACCACACAGTTCTACCTTTCAATGGAAGACGGCTTGATGCGTATCTTTGGATCTGATCGTGCAAAGGGAATGATGGACAAGCTTGGTATCCCAGATGACATGCCGATTGAGAACAAGATGATTACCGGATCAATCGCAAAGGCACAGACACGTGTTGAGGGACATCACTTTGACTCCCGAAAACACCTATTGGAATACGATGACGTTTTGAACAAGCATAGAGAGGTTGTGTACACCAGACGTTATCAAGTCCTCGAGACATTCGATGGCGCACCAGAGGCTTTGAAAGAGCGTGTACTCGATGTTGTTGAGGGAGAGGTCGAGCAGGTCGTGTTGTTTCACACAGCCGGCGTGACAGATGGCCCTAACCAGGACAAAAAGTCTGGGCAGTGGAATGTAAAAGAGATTGTTGAAACCGTTGCGACGATTACACCATTGACTGACGAGCAAACAACATCGCTCATGGCACTTGGTCTTGAAGCCGCAGACGATAATGAAGACTTAGCAAAAGGACGTACAAAAATCATCGAACGCATCATGGGGATTGTGCGCGAGCGCTACGACTCACTCGGCGAAATGTTTGAGGAAGATGCCGACATGCACAACGTTGAGCGCGGAGTCATCCTCCGCTCAATCGACATGCTTTGGATCGACCACCTTGCAGCCATGCGAGCACTCCGCACAGGAATCGGTTTGCGCGGCTATGGTCAGCGAGACCCACTGATCGAGTACAAGCGCGAGGGATACGGTTTGTTCCAGCACCTCCTCGGGTCTATCAACCACGAAATCACCTATACATTCTTTAAGTACGCAAAACACGCAGTGGACATCAAGGTTCAAAAGGAGCTTGGTTCATCACTCTTGAATCGTGCGGGTGTGGTGTTGAGTGGTGCAAAGAAGACAATGGGTAGTGAGGCTGCAAAACCTGCGCCAGTAAAAAATGAGCAGGGGGAGAAAGTTGGGCGTAATGATGCGTGCCCTTGTGGGAGTGGGAAAAAGTATAAGAAATGTCACGGGGCGTAAAATTTGATCAAGATTGAAAGTCCGAGTTTGTATAAACTCGGACTTTTTTGTTTCAAAACAAAAAGATGCTGACTCTTGGTCAAATTAATAAATCAGATATACAATGATGACAAGAGCTGTATCAAATAAGTGACGATCGGACCCTATATGAAACCAAA
>JABITQ010000093.1 GCA_018700535.1 Candidatus Uhrbacteria bacterium
GCTGCGTGAAAGACGAATTAATGCTTCCTCTGCGCAACTCTCTGCTGACAGTAGAATATCATTGCTAAGCTCCTCTGAATAGCCAATGTCTAGATCATCAAGACCTGTAAACGCTACTGAGGTAACAATTAAAACCACAAGGGCACTCATGACGATAACCATCATGAGCCCAGCTGCACCGCGTTCATCGTTAATCAAGCGGGACTCGGAGTGTTGTTTGGAATGATTCAGCATAATCGAAAAATGAAACATCGGAATCGTTAACTGTCTCGATTGTAAATTGGACTTGTACTACCGCAACATCATCAGCGCTTGTTAAGTTTGTGAAAACGAGATTTGAAACAGAAACATCATCTGTTGTAATCGACACCGCTCCCCCACCAGCCTCGCTGATTTGAAATTGACCATCATCTGCGGTTAACGAGTAAACATGAGGATCGTCTGCTCCTGCAACCATGTTAATGGACAACACCCCGGGATCAGCTGCAAAAGTTGAGGCCCCTGTATTAACCCCCTCTGCGTGACGCATTGAGTCAGTGAGCCTGTCTTGAATAAGTCGTGCGTTAAATGCAACCTCTGAAGCAGCTTGAGTCTTTGCGCGAATCTCAAACAAATTAAGGACGAAGCCAGAAATACCAACCAAAACAATTCCCATCAATAGGATGTAAAGTAGAGTCTCGACCAATGTAAACCCATCTTGTCTCATGGAGAATATTTTAATGTGACGTCTAACACGATTGGTGTTGCCGTACCGCTCCCAGAAAGAAACGCTTTCCATTGAACCCATTGTGTTCCGCTCGCACCTGGATCTGTTGTAATTCCAGTACCAGACGTTGAATATCTTGTTAAATCAGTCCCATCTGAACCAACCCAAGTTGCCGAACTAAGCCCGACCTCTGTACTTGCTGTTCTAATCATAAACTCCACTGTCCCCGTTCCAGACTCACTCCATTCAATCGATGTCCATGAAACTGCAGAACCGCTATCGAACGCTTGCGAAGTAAGCCTTCCTTCTGTCGCATAACTTCCAGTTGTAGTTGTAGGTCCAACAATCTGAAGCTCTAAACTATCATGCTCAGTTCCCATGTAGGCATACGTTCCATTGTACACGGCACCATTCGCATCTGCACCAAGATCAAATGATGAATACTCCACGGGAGTAGCGGGTGTTGATATATTCCAACGCTGAAGCTCTTTTGTATTTTCGTCTGATGCAAAATACACAAAATCTGTGGCCGTCATCGAAAGATCATTCACAGCAGACCCAACTTCCCCCTCACCTGATAATGTCGGAGAAGATGCAGTTGACACATCAAACACGGCAAGCTCACTCGTAGACCCAGCTCCCTTACGACCAATCACCAACACATCCCCACTCATCGCGACTGAAATCGCATCAGTGTTTCCAGATAGATCATAACTTCCCAACTCACTTGGTGACGCGGGTGTTGTGACATCGAATACGTTTAGCTCTTTTGAATTGCCTGTAGTTGCGGCATACAGATCTGTTCCGTCGATAACGAGATCTGTTAGATCTCCATCTGTATCCATTGACCCGGACAGCGATGGCGAACCTGGTGAAGACACGTCGATTACAAACAACTCATCTTTGTTGCTTTTCTCGCGCCCCAGATACACAGTCGTACCACTAATCTCCACAGAGTTCCCATCATCATTCCCAGGAGCATTATACCCACTTGAACGAGAGGGAGATGTCTTAGTGGTAACGTCGATAATATCTAATTCACGACTATTATTATCTGTCGCTAAGTAGGCGTAGTTTCCGCTTACAACAATATCATTCACATCATCCCCTACTTCAAAAGCCCCTAGATACGATGGAGTTGATGGAGTTGTTGTGTCATAAATAAATAACTCGTCATCTCCTGCTGCATTTTCAGTAACGAGGTATGTGTAGTTTCCGTCTACATAAATTGCGTTTACATCATGCGTGCCACTTTTGTTTGCCGTACCGATTGAAGCTGGCGTAAGCCAGCTTGTTGTATCCGTGGCGAAAATCACAAAGTCATTGCTGTTGTTTGCTGTACCGAGATAAATAAATGCACCAAATGGTTCGACTGATAATCCATTATCGTTTCCTGTTACATCTCCTGATGCAAGCTCCGTAAATGTATCGATATCAACAACAACTAATTCCTTAGAGTTGTTTTCTGTGGCCAAAAAGGCATAGTCCTCATTTGAACTAATTGCAACGTCTGTAATATTTGAAGCCGTATCCAAACTCGAAGTCTCAGTGATCGACCCCTCTGGTGACGTCACATCGTATAGATGGAAATCTGCCCCTGTTCCGTCATCGCGACCCACATAGAGGTTGTTTCCAAATAGCTTCACCGCCATCGCATCTCCATCCCCAGACATGTCGACTGTATTTACTTGCATATAGTCTGAAATACGCACAACAAACAGCTCTGTGCTATTTTCGTCACTGGTAGCAAAAGCGTACGTTGACGACACAGCAACATCGGTTAATCCACCTACAATACTCGTGCTCCCCAACTCAGTAAGTGTCCCCGTCGGAGTTGAGATATCATAAAAATACAATTCATCATCGGCAGAAAATTCTCGAGTGATGATCAGCGTTGTTCCTGTTGCATCAATTGCAGTGGCATTACCGTTCCCTGACAGATCGATTGAGTTTACCTGGGTCATCGTGGCCACATCGACAACAACCACCTCATTCGAGTTCTCATTACTTGTGATGTATGCATAACCATCATGAACAATAAAATCAGATATCGTCATCCCAAACAAATCAATTCCACCTAAAACCGTTGGCATAGATTCTGTCACCGAACTAACGTCAAGTGCCGAAAATTCATACCCCGTTGTACTCGTCGCTACGATATATAAAATATCGTTCAACTCATCATACTGCGCTGCAACCCTGTCTCCATTTCCATCAAGGTCAACAACGTACAACTCCTGAAGACCAGACCAACCTGAGCTGACTCCTGCAAGCTGAAATTCACCATTTGAAGTTGTAGTAATCGCCGTACTATTTTGCGTTCCTGCGTTGAAGTCTGCCGTTGTTGTCTGTGTCCACGATTGGACATTCCAATTTGTAACATAAAAAACAGCATCGATGTTTTGGGTCCTCCCAGCCAGAACATCCCATGTCACATTCACCGTAACCTTCTTTGTGTTGTTATCCAAGATGCCAGAGACTGCGATGTCACCAGTCAATGCTCCGGTGCGATACACATCCTCAACTGTAATTGTGCGTGTATATACCGTATCGATTGTCTCAGACGATCCGCTGAATGTGTAATAACCAGACCCCGTTGCAAGTCCATGTGCACCGTTTGTAAGCTCTGAGTACTCTCGATCACGAATCGACCGCGCCGCTTCAATCCCCTCCTTGATATAACCAGTCGCCACAATATACTCTGCGCCTTTTTTGGTCGCATGCGCAGACCCAAGCAATGTTGAAACAACCCCTCCAGAGAGAATCGCAAAAAGAGCCATCACGATGACGACTTCGATAAGAGACTGGCCTTGATTATTTTTCTGCGCGCCCATGCTCGTTAATCGTTATCACTTTTGTTTCGTTTGTTGAGGCTTGTGTAAGTGTGATTGTTCCAATGTCTGTGGTTTCACCTGTCCGGTATTGAAAAATAACATCTGTGAGACCAGTGGCGGTTATTCCACTCTTAAACGTCTTCACTTCATCGTAATCTGGATCGCGCGATCCATAGGATGTCCCGAGAAACAACGTCACTGTCGACGAAGTTAAGTGCGCACCCCAAACCCCATCTTCATCACGACTAATCGTGCGAGCCTGCGCTTTTCTAATCTTCTCAACAACGACATCTGCCTCAACGGTAAGCTGACTCTTTGGAACAGAGTTAGATGCAAACCCCACAGACATAGCAATAGTGACACCAAATACAGCGAGTACAACCAGCAGTTCCGGAAGTGTAAATCCGCGCACATTCATAAGCTAAGTGCGTCTGTAACCGAGTAGATCGGTGTAAAGATTGAAACAGCAACAAACCCAACCACAAGCCCGATTAACATCAAAAGGATCGGCTCGATGATTGTTGAAAAGTTCTTAGCTTGAATTTCAACCTTCTCCTCATAAAATGTAGCCAGATATAAAAGAGACTCCCCCATTCCACCAGAACGTTCACCAACAGAAATCATCCGCTGAACCATCTTTGGATAAAGCTTTGGATAGTTCTCAACAATTTCTGAAAAGTTCTCGCCTGAGCCAATGCGATTATGCATGTTTTTTACCGATGTGCGGTAGACGTAATTTGGAAGTGAGTACGATCCAATCTTGAGCCCTTCTTGAATCGGCACACCACTTTCGAGCAATGTTCCGATACCTCTACAAAATCGTGCTCGGTTGATGTCGTGAATGAACGGGCCTATCGCGGGGATTCGTAAGATCACCTTGTGCACAATCGGTCGCATTACTTTTAGACGAAGAATTGAAACAAGAATAAAGAACCCACCAAAAAATGTTGGGGTTACAATCAACCCATGTTCATCGAACAATCGAGCGATCCACATCAACAGACGTGTGGTCCATGGCAACTGTGTATCTAACGAATCAAAAATACCCGCCATCTGCGGCAAGACAAACGTTGCAATCGCAAACCCAACGACCACCGCTGCCGAAATCACAATCGCTGGATAAAACATCGCACCCTGAATGTTTCGGCGAACCTGAAGATCGCGAGACATTTGCTCAGAGAGATGAGAAAGGTTCTCAGCCAATGTCCCAGAGCTCTCACCAATTTTTACAGAAGAAACAAAAATCGGACTAAATACTTTTGGTGACTTTTCCATTGCCTCCCCCAATGCGTTCCCAGACTGTACGTCGTTGTTTACTTTGCTCAGTACCTTTTTTAGCTTTCCACTAGAAGCCTCAACGAGCACCTCAAGAGATTCTGGAACCGTAAGACCTGCTGTTAGCATGATTGATAGGTTCTTGGTCATGGTAACAATATCGACCGTTTTTACTGGAGTAATGTCGATTTCTTTTTTGTACCACGGAATTTTTTTCTCTGCAGTTGCCATAAAGCTAATCAATCAACCCTTGTTTTTTCAAAGCCTTTAACGCCAAATCCATGCTAATCATTCCGTCTTTCTTTCCTGTCTGAATCGCAGAGCGCACAACAGAAAGATTGTTTTGACGGATGGCATTCTGAACAGCTAAGTTTGTTGTCAAAATTTCTCGTGCAGCCACACGCCCTCCATCTCGCTGCTGAACCAAATGTTGTGATACAACCATCTTCAGAGTTGCTGCAAGCTGAACAAGAATCTGCTGTTGTTTAGCACCCTCAAATACGTTTACGATTCTCTCAATCACTTCTGATGCGTTTGGTGCATGCACGGTCGAAAGGACAAGATGCCCGGTCTCAGCAGCAGTGAGCGCAAGAGCGATCGTCTCAGGGTCACGCATCTCCCCCACCACAATCACATCAGGATCTTGGCGGAGTACGTGACGAAGACCTTTTGGAAATGATGGGAAGTGTGTAAAGAGCTGGCGTTGCTCAATGAGCGACTGTGCGTTTTGAAATCGATACTCGATTGGATCCTCTAGCGTAATGATATGCCTAGCCGATGTCTGATTGATTTCTTGAACAATTGACGCCATTGTCGTTGATTTTCCAGATCCAGTCGGTCCGCTAACAACAACAAGCCCATCCATCATTGTCGGGATACGCATCATACTTGGATGAAACCCAAGCTGCTCGCTGGTAGGAATATCTTTTTGAATCAAACGAATCGCGAGCGCTAACCCACCACTGTGCTTATGAACGTTAATACGCAAACGAATACCTCCAACCACAGATCCAACATCAACATCCCCCGACTGGTCGAGCTCCTTTAACTGAGCTTGATTCAAGAGCGACTGAGCGATCATCTGCACAGACTGTAACGTGATGACACTCTTATTAATCGCAAGCAACTGCCCATGAACGCGAATAATCGGAAGCGCACCTGAGACCAAGTGCAAGTCTGAGGCTCCTTTCTTTTTTGCAAATGTAACAAATTTTTGTAGCTCCTCCATAAAGTATTTTACTCCCTAGTAACACGCAAAATCTCCTCAAGCGTTGTCTCTCCAGCAACCACCTTGCGTAACCCGTCATGAAGCATCGTTGTCATCCCTTCACTCATAGCAAGTGTGCGGATTACGTCTGCGTTCTTGCGCTCCATTACAACAGCACGAATCGCATCACTCACCATCAATACTTCATATACTCCAGACCGTCCGCTATATCCACTGTCATGGCACACCTGGCACCCCTTTCCTTTAAAAAGTCGAATCTTCTCAAACTCATCCTTCCCACTAATTTCTTTGAGATACTTCCCCACTGTTGGATTCTGCTCCATGAGCTTTTTCTCAACATCGGTGAAGACATAGCTATGAATACACTTTGTACAAATTTTCCTCACGAGACGCTGGGCAACAATTACGTTCACTGTTGAGGCAATCAAGAAGTCTTCAATTTCCATGTCAGACAATCGTGGGAACGCTGTGGCAGCATCGTTTGTGTGAAGCGTCGAAAGCACCAAGTGCCCTGTCATCGCCGCATTCACCGCAACGCCAGCTGTCTCTTTGTCACGGATCTCACCAACCATCACCACATCAGGGTCCTGACGCACAACCGACCTAAGCCCTTTCGCAAACGTAAGTCCCGTCTTCTCATTTACTTGAATCTGATTAACTCCCTCAATGTCGTACTCAACTGGATCTTCAATCGTTGTAATATTCACCTCGCGCTTATTCAAAACCTTCAAAGCTGAATAAAGCGTCGTTGTCTTACCAGAACCCGTTGGCCCTGTAACAAGAATCATTCCCCATGGACGCTCAATAGCTTCGTGAAAATTTTTCAAGTCTTCAGGTGAGAATCCTAAGTCTTCAAGGTTATAACGGCGTGATTTATCTGAGAGCAGACGCATCACTGCCTTTTCATTGTGAGTAGTAGGAACAATGGATAAACGAATTTCTACTTCCTCACCATAATCGTTGACGAATGTAAGCTTTCCGTCCTGCGATGTGCGATGCTCGTCTGTTGCAAGCCGAGAAAGAACTTTGAGGCGCGTAATCACTCCCTCATGAACGGAGATTGGAAGCTTTACAACATCATGAAGGATTCCGTCTGTACGATATCGGATCATGGTGTACTCATCCTCAGGCTCAACGTGAATATCAGATGATCCACCCTGATAAGCATTGTCGATAATAATCTTTACTAATTCAACAATAGAGCTGGAAGCTTTTGCTCCCCCCTTTTTACGAATTTCCAAAATACGCTCGAACTCTGTCTTTGGATCCTTCCGAAAAAGGAACATGTGGTTATGCAAATCTGAGGGAGTTGCATACACAAACGTCACCTGTGCGCGCAAGTACTTTTCAAGAAGCGATTTCAACACAACATCATCTGGACTTGCCGTAGCCATGGAAACACCCGCCTCACCTCTGCTGATTGGGATCAATCCCTTTGCTCTTGCAAACGATTCTGGAACAATATTCAACACGTCACTCGCAATCCTCTCGCGCTCAAGTCGCACAAAGCGAGAATGAAAATAGTTCGCGATCAGTTGTCCTAAATGCTCATCAGAAATCAAACCACTCTGTGGTAAAAATTCCACAAGTGGAACTTGCTTCTCAGATGCTGCGGCTTGCGCGGTTTTGAATTGCGCATCACTAACAAGATCAGAACCTAGAAGAATGATTTTTAATTGTGAAGGTGTAAGCGGCATGGAATTTTTATCGTTGTTAAGTAAAGTATATCAAATTTTGAGGTATTAAAAAACGCATCATGAATTTTTCTGATGCGTTTTTGTATTTTTATTCGATCCCTTTCATTAACAACTTCTTCACTTTCTCCACAACACTCTCTGAAGCATTCTGATCTTTTGGATAATAGCCAGAGGGGGAAATAATGACTAGTATCATCTTGAATGCCACATCAGATTTAAGTTCTTTCAACATCTCAAACTCACTTACTCATCAACACGATCCTGAATCACTTCCACACCTTCTTTTGCAATTGGAATGTTTAACGAACTCATTTTCTCTCTCGCTGGAGCAAGCCACAGCATTGACCGTTGATCATATCGTTCACTTAAATAATGCCAAACAAAAAGACACCCACCATAATGTGAGTGTCTTTTCTGGTCGGGATGACAGGACTCGAACCTGCGGCCTCTTGGTCCCAAACCAAGCGCTCTAGCCTGCTGAGCTACATCCCGATATGCCACATGAGACAAAGTATCTGTACGTGACGACTGCGAGAATATAACAAATATAGGGCAATTGAGCAAGGCCTGGCATCTAGACAATTAATTGCCTTTTGCTAAGGTGTAGAAGCACAAATAATTGGAGGGTTTTGTGAGTCAGATGAGAAAAGGCAGAGCTGCCGAGGTTTATGACAAACAGATAGGTAAGTTGCCGCACTGGTACAAACCATGGCTCCATGGGGCCGTAACACCGTGCATTGCCATCATCTGTATCGCGATCGCGCTCATCTATGTAGACTGGCCTATTGGTGAACGCTTGGCGTTCTGGGTTTGCTCGTTCGTCTTTTTGAATCTGGTGGAATACTGCTTTCACAAATTCGTTATGCACAGACCCCCAGGAGCCGGCGCACTCTCTGGTCTTCACAGGCGCATCTACAACCGCCACAGAAAAATGCATCATGTGGTCTTCACAAACGTCTACATTGTAGACGACCCCCGAGAAGCATCGCTCATCTTGCTTCCTGGTCTTCTTGCCCCAGTCGTGATTGTTGGCCTGATTCTTTTTTCAGGACTCATTTGGTTGATTGGAGACATGAGCGCATCGCTTCTGATGATCTCTAGCACGACCAGCTACTTCGCATTCTACGAAATGTGCCACTTGGTTTACCACCTCTCCCCAACAAACGGGGTTGCCAGCTATTGGCCAATCAATAAACTCGCTCTCTTTCATCGGTCGCACCACGTGCCAAGGTGGATGGAAAAACACAACTTCAACATCACCGTCCCGTTATGGGATCTCATTCTTGGAACACTCAAGCGACCAAGCAAAGACGATCTCACCTAGCCCCAACACTGTTGGGGTATTTGTTTTGATGAGCATTTACCCTTCTTGACACCAGCTCATTGAGAACATATACTCCCCCTTGTCCACGAACCACACAATCATCACAGCGTTATTTGCGGGTATAGTATAATGGCTATTATGCGAGGTTTCCAACCTTGAGATGGGAGTTCGATCCTCCCTACCCGCTCCAGAAAAAATTCCAGCTTAGCTGGAATTTT
Organism: Candidatus Uhrbacteria bacterium; assembly: GCA_018700535.1. Taxonomy (GTDB): domain Bacteria; phylum Patescibacteriota; class Patescibacteriia; order UBA9934; family GWF2-40-263; genus UM-FILTER-50-9. The sequence continues at coordinate 9,283 of JABITQ010000093.1, forward strand.
TTCTTTGGAGCTGGTAGGGAATAACATAATAAAAGACCACCTATGAAAGGCGGTCTTTTATTATTACCATTTTTTTGTACTAGCTGTAATCGCCACAGCAATTGCGTCGGCTGCATCATCTGGCTTTGGAATCTTCGGCAATCCAAGCAGTTGCTTTACCATCTTCTGCATCGCTGACTTCCCCGCCTTACCATCTCCAGTTAACGCCTTCTTAATTTGTGAAGGTGTGTACTCAAACACCGGTATTGCCGCCTGAGCAGCCATCAAGTTTGCGATCCCTCGAGCCTCTGCAACTTTCATTGCTGTCGTCGTGTTTGTTCCAAAATAAAGCTTCTCAATCGCCATAGCATCAGGCTTATGGTGTTCAAAAATTTCGTGTAAGTCATTTGCGAGACTTAATAGTCTGCGCTCGAATGCATCACCTGCCGTCGTCATGGCCACACCATAGTCGATCAACTGAATCTTGTTTCCTTCAACAAGAATCACACCAAACCCCATGCGACCATATCCGGGGTCTATACCGATAATAATTTTTCCTTCCGACATAATTATGCTTCGTTGGTAAAAACAGTATCAACATCATCGAGCTCATCAAGTAATTCGACAAGCTCCTCTAGCTTTCCGCGATCCTCTTCATTGAGGACGAGAGTCTCTTTCGCCAAATATTCAAGCCCAGCTCCCTCTACATTCAACTCAAGCCCCTTAATCACATCAAGAACATTCTTAAGCTCTCTCACCTCAGTAACAACTTCCACAACTTCATCAATCTGTTTAATATCCTCTGCCCCAGCGTCAATCAATGCGAGCTCTAGCGCATCGTCAATAGTTGCATTTATTACGATCACTCCCTTTTGATCAAACATCCACATTACCGATCCTTGCTCCCCTGGATTACCTCCATTCTTTTTCATGACTGTGCGCACCTCAGCGTTTGATCGGTTTCGGTTGTCCGTTAGGCATTGAATCAATAAGGCAGATCCTCCAGGGCCATAACCTTCATATATGATCTCCTCAATCACACCACCATCAGAACCTTCGCCTGTTCCACGCTTGATTGCCCTCTCAATATTATCCTTAGGCATGTTGGCAGACTTTGCTGCATCTACCGCCACACGGAGTTGGAAATTGAAATTCATATCCGCACCCCCACCATCTTTTGCGGCGATCGTGATCGACTTTGCAAGCTTGGTAAAGACCTGCCCACGCTTTGCGTCGATCAATCCTTTTTTCTTTTGAATATTATGCCATTTACTGTGTCCACTCATATGCACAAGATCTTACCAGTCAAAACCAGAGATCACAATGTTGAATATTAGCTACCGATCACTGCTTGAATTTCCTCAATAATCTGTTTAATACTCACTTCAGTTTTAACGATATGTTTTACAACTCCAAGCGCTTCTGTTTTTGACACATCTACATCCTGAGCAAGGTTTGACAACACAATTGCCGGCGGAGCGTTTTCCCCTTTGTTCTTGACCAACGCCTCAAGAAATTCAAACCCATCCATTTTTGGCATGATCAAATCCAACACAATGATAGAAAAGCCTTTTGCCTCAATCGCACTCACGGCCTCCTCTCCATTATTTGCCACCGCAACTTCATATCCTTCCTTTTCAAGAGATGACGCAAGAAGACTGGAAAGCATGGTGTCGTCCTCTACTAGTAGAATATGTTTCTTATCTAAGCTCATACGTCACTTTTTTTAAGAGTAATTGTGAACGCTGCACCCTGCCCATCTGTTGATTCAAAACCAATTTTACCCCCCATCAATTCAACCATTTGTTTTACTGCGTGCAACCCAAGACCAACGCCCCCAACACCACTTTGAACGGCATTTGAAGCACGGAAGAACTTTGAAAATATTTTACTCTTCTCATCATCAGGGATTCCAATACCTGTATCTTGAATGATGATTTTCGTAAGCTTTTCATCTTCCTCAAAAGAAATAGTGATTTTTCCTTTTTCTCTATTATATTTAATCGCATTTTGAATCAGTGCTGAACAAACTTCTCTGATAAGCGCAGGGTCTACATTAACGAGCGCTACTTTCTTCTCAGTGTTCAGAGTGTATTGAATCTGTTTATCTTGAATTTGAATATTGAATACATTGTCTACAAGCGTATTGATAACATCAATAATATTCACTGGCTCTGGATTGAACTGAATTTTCCCAGAGTCAATTCGAGAAATGCTAAGAAAATCATTTACTAATGTAATCAACCTCTCTGTCGAGGAATTCATCCGATCAATGTATTCCTTTTGCGTCTCGGTGAGTACACCAGCGTCACCGTCAGCAACAATCTGCCCATACCACTTCATTGTGGCGAGTGGAGCGCGCAACTGATGTGAAGCAATCGAGATAAACTCCGTCTTCATTTCATTCAACTCCCCGAGTCGTTCAACCATCGAGTTGAAAGAATTACCAAGCGTCTCAAGCTCATCATTCGTTTCAATCTTTGTTCGAGCAGAAAAATCACCAGACTCCAACAGTTTTGTCTTCTCAATGAGATTACGAATAGGGAAAACCAACTTTCTTACAACAACCATACTAAGCAATGATCCAAATGCCAAAACAATAAGAATTAGAATTCCGATTTGCTTTTGTGTTTTATTTATTTCCGCAAACGCTTCCTGCTCTTGTAATTCTGCTACTAATGTCCAGCCGTTTGGTAAACACATCGCAGCACCGACGTTCTGTTTTCCAGTATAACTCTCAAAAAAACCTGTCGTCTCGATATCAAAAGCACACTGTAATACTGGCTGAATTGTGATTAGCTTATTCAATACTACGTCATCAATATATCGTGAAGCTGAGATCATGTATCCATCAGTATCAACTAAATACATTTCAAAAGACTCACTTCTTCCTCGGAGAGAAGATTGCGCACCCAAATCTTCGGAATACACCCCGGACATCAAATCATTAAAGATGTTCGCATTAAGATAAGCAACCAAGTATCCATTAATATGTTCACCAACTCTGTCATACAAAGGTGCTGCTGCAGCCAGCACCAAACGAGCATCTCCAAAATATTCACCTCTACGCACAGTATCTAGCACTACTTCACCATAATCCATTGGTAATAGATTGTGGAATGCTGAATCCTCAGGTTCTGTCTGACCGATCTCAGAATCTGCTGTTGCAGCGATTGTTTTTCCCTCAAGGTCAATAATCTTGATCCCAACCATTGCATTCTCAAGACTAAGTTTGTTTTTGATCAAATGCTGATTCAGCTCTTTAATCACAACTGCATCTGCCTCACCAAGAACAATCTCTTGTGTTTTATCCCGAATAAATCCATCTGAAGCAAAGTCGCTTGTACGTGCAGCAATACGATCAAGAAACATAAGCACGGCCCCCTCTTGTGTTTCGGTTAACAACGTAAGATCGCTCAAAATACGTTTTGTGATCCCTTCCTTGGCAGACTGAAATGTAAACAGACCTGTTACAAGAACCGCAAACGTTGCGATAAAACTAAAACTTAGGAAAAGCTTCTTACCGATCGTCATTTTTATGATCATACAAAAACATTATACCAAAACACCCCAAGATATTCTTGGGGTGTTTTATCTTCTCTGCTTACTCTGTCTTTTTAGGCTCCTTAGTTGCTTTTTCGATCTCTGCGCTAGCAGAAGCGGCGGTATCTTCCTTTACCACCTTTGCCTCTGACCTTACCGCGCCAACATCTCCGATCATTTCCTTTTGCATATCACCGAATCCGGTTCCTGCAGGAATCAATCGTCCGATAATCACGTTCTCCTTAAGCCCATCGAGCTTATCTACCTTTCCAGTCACAGATGCGTTAATAAGCACGCGAGCTGTTTCTTGGAAGGATGCAGATGAGAGCCATGAATCTGTTGAAAGAGAGATCTTTGTGATTCCGAGGAACAATGGGTCAGCCGTTGCGACTGTTCCCTTTGCTGAAACGCCGTCGTTTGCATCCTCAAAGGTTGCTTTCTCGATAGTCTCACCTGGAAGCAAGTCAGTGTCTCCTGGGTCAACAATCTTCACACGAGAGAACATCTGTTTGACGATAATCTCGATGTGCTTGTTGTTTACCTTCTGTCCCTGAGATGAGTAGATGTACTGGATCTCAGTTGAGAGATACTTCTGCACTGCATCCTGCCCCTTAAACTTGAAGAGGACTTGGAGATCAAGATGGCCATCTGTAAGCGCATCTCCACCCTTCACCTCGTCGCCATCCTTGATGTACAACGTGTATCCTGGTGGAATGATGTACTCACGAATCTTCTCCATCTCGTAGATAACCATTACAGCGTTGTTTTTCTTCATTTTAATCACACCCTTTGCAGGCGCAATGAACTCAACACCAGAACCTTTACGAGCAATGACTTGTCCACCCTTCACAGCATCACCATCTTTCACTAAACATTCACCAGTCTTTCCAAAGCTGAATGACTCATCACCGACGCCCATGTAGGCAATCTTGACAGTCTTCTGTCCTGGACGTGTATCGAGGATCTGCTTTCCGGTACCAGCCTGAACGATCTCACGCTGAGCTGTCTCAACAGCTGCCTTACCAGACACCTCTGCCATGATAGCTTTTTGTTTAGGGTTACGAGCCTCAAACAATTCTTCAACACGAGGGAGTCCTTGTGTAATATCTTTTCCAGCAACTCCACCTGTGTGGAAGGTACGCATAGTTAGCTGTGTACCAGGCTCTCCAATTGACTGAGCAGCCATGATTCCAACAGCGGTTCCAGGACGCACAAGCTTATTGTACGCAAGGTCATATCCATAACACGTCTGACAAATTCCGCGTCGCATCAAACATGTCATCACCGAACGCACATGCGCTTCTTCCAAATCTTTGTCTGCAGCTTCAATGTCACGAATGTGTTGCTCGGTAATGAGTTCACCCGCTGGAACAATCACCTTACGTCCACCTGGCTTCTTCAAATCAGAGAGGACGAATCGTCCGAGAATACGGATAAGCAATGGCTCACCAATTTCTTCAGACTCTTCCTTTGTGAGGACCACACCTTCTGTGTCACCACACTCAACCTCACGCACAACAACATCCTGCGCTACGTCTACCAAACGACGTGTGAGGTAACCAGCGTTCGCTGTACGAAGCGCTGTGTCCGTAAGACCCTTACGCACACCATGAGAGGAGATAAAGAACTCCAGCACGTCGTAACCATCTTTAAATGAAGACTTAACAGGAAGCTCAATGATCTCACCAGCAGGGTTAGACACGAGCCCCTTCATACCAATCATCTGTGTCATCTGACCCCATGATCCACGCGCACCAGATTCGATCATTGTGGATGCTGGGTTGTTCTTTGGAAGCACTTTCTTTGCCTCCTCTGAAATACGATCCTTAATTTCGCTCCACACCTTAATGATAGAAGAGTGACGCTCAGACCCAGTAAGTAGCCCCTGTTCAAAGTAAGACTCTACTTCTTGGATGCGCTTGTCTCCCTCTTGAATAAGATCATGTTTTGCTGATACATCCGGCAAGTCACCCATTCCCCATGAGTACCCAGCACGTGTTGAGTATTCAAAACCGAGACTCTTTAGTCTGTCGAGGAATCCAGAAGTCTTTTCTGACCCATGAAGCTCGAGGTAGTACTTAACAATTGCAGAAAGTGGTTTCTTTCCAAGCACTTCATTTTTGAATGGGATCTCTGTTGGGAACTGTGAGTTCACCAATACACGTCCTGGAGTTGTGATGACAATCTCGCCATCATCTAAGCGAACAACAATCCAATCACGCAAACCAACCTGCTTAACTTGCGCTGCGTATAGCGCATCTGTTTCATTTCCAAATAATGGAAGTCCTTTTTTTTCAGTAGGTGTTGGAGTTACTTCCATTGTAAGGAAGTAGATTCCCCAAGCAATATCTTTTCCAGGAGTTGCCACAGGTCCACCGTGGGCAGGCTTAAGCAAGTTCTTTGTTGCAAGCATAATCTCTCGCGCCTCAGCACGAGCTTCTTCTGTAAGAGGAACGTGCACAGCCATCTGGTCACCATCGAAGTCAGCGTTATACGCATCACAAACGAGAGGGTGAATCTTCAAAGCTTTTCCTTCAATCAATACTGGGCGGAATGCCTGAATACCAAGACGGTGAAGCGTTGGCGCTCGGTTAAGAAGCACAAATGCATCACGTGTAACCTCTTCTAGAATATCCCAAGTTTCAGGACGGTCAGACTCAATAAAACGGTTTGCGGAACGAATGTTATGAACGTACTCACGCTCAATCAACTTTGAAATTACAAACGGCTTAAAGAGTTCAAGTGCCATCTTCTTTGGGATACCACATTGATCAAGTTTGAGATGCGGCCCCACAACAATCACTGAACGACCGGAGTAGTCAATACGCTTACCAAGCAAGTTCTGACGGAAACGCCCCTGCTTTCCCTTGAGTTGGTCAGCAAGTGACTTCAACTGACGCTTCTTACCTGTTGAAGCAATCACCGTCTTTGAGTGACGTGCACTGTTATCGATAAGAGCATCAACAGCCTCTTGCAGCATGCGCTTCTCGTTTCGAGAAATAACCTCAGGTGCGTTCAAGTCGAACAAACGTTTTAGGCGGTTGTTACGGTTGATCACACGACGGTAAAGATCGTTCAAGTCAGAGGTTGCAAAACGCCCACCATCAAGCGGTACCATTGGACGCAAGTCTGGAGGAATAATCGGCACAGCCTCAAGTACCATCCAACCTGGTTCAATATTATTCAAATGGAGTGACTTCAATAGTTTTACACGACGAAGCAAACGGTTTCGCTTTGTCTTTGTTGCCCCCTTAAGCTCTGCATCGAGCTCGTGCATGGTCTTTTCAACATTGATGCGCTTCAACATGGTCTGAATTGCTTCAGCACCAATGTTCGCCTCAAAAATGTGACCATACTTGAGTGACCAATCGTGGTAAGTCTGCTCAGAAATAATCGCGAGCACCTTAAGCTCTTTAAGATCGCTAATCACCTGATCATAATCTTCATCAAGCTCTTCAAGCTTTTTGTCGCGAATCTCTTCAAGACGAACAAGCTCTTGCTTGATTGCTTTTTCGTCATCGCCAAACTTTTGCTCAAGACGACCAACATCACGCTTGTACTCTCCTTCGATCATTTTCTGCTTGCTTGTGCGCTCTGACTTTACCTGCTCGATTGTTTGCTCCTTTGCTTCTTCGTTTACATCAGTGATCAAGAAGCTAGCGAAGTAAATAATCTTCTCAAGATTCTGAATTGAGAGATCTAGGATTGCACCAATCTTTGACGGCACACCACGCAAGAACCAAATATGTGTAATTGGTGCTGCGAGCTCAATGTGCCCCATGCGTTCACGACGCACGATTGAGTGGGTAACTTCCACACCACACTTGTCACAAATGATTCCCTTGTAACGAATTTTTTTGTACTTACCACAGTAACATTCCCAGTCCTTACTAGGTCCAAAAATTTCTTCCGCAAACA
>JABITQ010000095.1 GCA_018700535.1 Candidatus Uhrbacteria bacterium
CTACGCGAATACTGATGAGCTGAAGGTGGTCTTGAGTGAAATGCTTAAGTCTTGATTCGATACTGTAGTTATTCTCCAGAACAAAATCGATGTTGATGCATCGGTTTTTTGATTTATGATTTTTTTCAAACAAAAAGCCGCACCCCGAGAGTAGAAGTGCCCGAGGGGCGGCTTCGATTGGGGTGCGGTTAGAGCTTGGAGTGCAGCCGATCAATGCTGATTCCGACAGAATCCTCGAAAGAGATACCTCGCTCCTGTGACAACCACGACACAGCCGCCTCTCGCGTCACGAAGATGCAAAAATAGACGTTGTAGCCGCTGATGTTACTGGGGTACTCGTCATCCGGTTTCAGCACTACATCGACGGGCTCTTCAAAACTAAGGCCATCGTAATCGTACTGAGCACGGAAACGAATGCCTTGCACTCTTCTTCCACGCTTGATGACACCAAAACACATATCGCCGAACCCGTAGCTTCCGGTCGTCGTGGTGACGTGTCGGTAGCGCGAGATGGGCAAGAGGCGCTGGTAAGGCCTACCCGTGTTTGGGCAGGCATAATCCTCACAGACCATAGCCACCCATGCGACAGGCGTCTCCGCAGCGAACGCGTTTTGGGATTCACGCAGGAGTCTCTTTGCATCCCTTGCTTCATCCTCCTCCATTCGCGGAAGGAGCCCTCTTAGCACTCGCATTTGTTGATACCAACGATCTGTCTCAGACTGGTTCATCGTGCTGTTCACAACATCCTCTCTTTCTTGAGTTCGTGGTCCTATGTCCTACAGAAGTGTAGGCAGAGGAAAAATTTAGCACGTATGGAATTTGTCAATTTCTGTTCACGCAATCATCTCTCTTGGCGCAATCAGTCCCAACAAACTACCCTAAAAATAGCTTTTTGTCAATAGATACACTCAAACAAAAAGCCGCCCTCCGAGGTGAGTCGACGAGCGACTCAGTACCTCAGAGGGCGGTTCGTTAGTGCCGCAAACACATCAGCTCTCTGCGAGCCAATCAGCGATATCTTGCTTGGTCATACCAAGCCGTAGCCCACGCGCTGCTAGATGCCCTTTGATCATTTCCACATCTCTCAACAATATCCCGAGAAGTCCTAGCAGATGATCTTCAGAGGACAGAACCAACGTACGGATTTGGGTCAATCTACCACTCACCAAACGCTGACACGCTCTGAGCGGCAAATCTCCCCAGTACATGCTTGGGCGAACATCCAGAAATTCCTCCTTCTTGGCGTTGAAGTCATTGCGCAAGTCAGGGCGATCTCGAATGAGTTCCTCGACCAACCGCATGGCGTTCTGCCTCTGACCTGGATGAACCCCCTCAAGAAGCTCTACAAAACGTATAGCGAATTCCGAATCCATGCGTTCTCCAAATTTCAGTTTGGCTTACCCTGCCAAAGGAGTCAAAATGACGACGTAAATAATTACCACTCTCCCTACTGATTGTCAATCAACACATCAAACAAAAAAGGACTCGTCCGTACGACGACTCCCATTAGTTCTTGATGGCTCTGAACGTTCGGTCTTCAAGATCGAAGATTCCGATTGTGAACCCGTAGGTTTCTGCAAGGCCATCCAAATCCTTGATGTGATATTTGCCCTGTTGAATCGCACTAGAACTTGCACCTAATGCCTGCATTCTTTCGAGCACACGAATGATCGTGATCTCAGTTCGCAAGGTAATCAACCTCTCCGACATTTCGTTGTGTATATGAGCGGCACAATCACCCTCCACATGAATGGTCGAAGTCGTTGACTCTGCACCACCAAAATAATCAAATCTGATGTAGGCATTGAGTCTGTGCGGACACTCCTCTCCGGTAATGATCGCAATGTCCGGCCTATCACGAAGGATCTGATACCACGCCTGAGTACCATTCTCCAAGATATACTCAAGCGGATACTCTTTGCCAGACTCACCCTGCCCAACAGCATTCATATCTTGAAGACGATTCAACATCCCTTCGCGATCCAGAACATCATCTGTACCACGTTCCTCAAACGCAAATACTTTGACCCTCTCATCTCTCGCAACAATCACTGCTGTCTCGTCATGTTGCCGAGTCCATTCCCTTCTCACTTCAGGATCCGCCCGAAGCTTTACTGTGGAATGATTGTTGCCCATCCACAGAATCATCGGTCGAGACTGCTGCGAATACTCAATCGCTGCATTGCGACGTTCTGCGAGACCGACATAGTAGTCGACACCGCACTCCTGCCACTGTGGCAAACTTTTCAGTTGCATCGTCGTCTCAAAGTGAGACGCCCACTGCAACACACCTTCAGCCGCTGGCCACCCAAGGTCTGGGTGCATACTCGCGTGATCATGATCAATATCTTCTTGGCACTGGTCCGGCGCAACATCAGTAGCATTCCAAACCTCAGCAGCCAAGAGCGCTGAAGCCGACAACACCACAAACGCCGCCACCAAAACCCTCACAGAATTACGTTTCAAAGAACACCTCCTTGCGCACAAAACTTATGATTCAAACCATATTTTGTCAATATTTGTTAAATCAAACAAAAAGAAGACCCCGCACAACGAAGACGAGGTCTTCATTGCACGGGGTTCGTGACTAACGGGAGTAGATCAGCTTGAGCACAAGCTGCAGCCGGCTGGCTGTACCAGTCTTCTTGAACATCGAAATGACCCGACGACTCACTGTGCTTTCAGAAACACCAAGCACCCTGGCAATCTCTCGATCATTCTTCGCCTTCATGAGAAACAGGGAGACAGCGATCTCTTCCAGCGTGAAACCGAACGCGGGAAGAGCCGGAATCTGCGGATTGTCGTACGAGATGGCCGGCAAAATCGTGCCGGCGCGGATCATACGATCCAGCTCCTGAGCATCCCCGACGCTTGTGAACTTGAAGTCAAGTCGATACCCCCACTTGTCTTCCGAGATTTTTTGCTCCCCTACCGTGCATTCCGCATTCCCATGCTCGTACACACCGAGCTTGCGAAAAGGCAAGATAGCCGTCGAGATATAGGTCATGTAATCGGGATTGATGCGCTCAATGACACCACTGACAGGCAAATGCAAGTCACCCAGCCCACAGAATACTCCATCGATATCCTCACCACTTGCCTGCCTCATGCCCTTCGTGAAGTGAATCAGTCCCATCTTAACCCTCCGGTCCGCCATGGTATTCCCACGGTCGGCCATAGCCTGTCTTGAGATGAACAGCCAGACGAACCTGCCTGGTGCCCATTTTTGACAAGGAGGTAATCTACCCTAAAATCAGGGTTTTGTCAATGGCTTACGGCAAAGAACAGCCCGTAATCATTGACAAAATCTCATATTTTGCCTACGGTCCAACTGCACAATCACACTTCATTACGGAGTTTGCATGTCCTTTCTTTATTGGCTCGCTTTCAACGTTGCAGGAGTCGGCCTTGGGATCTCCCTTCACCTTGTGACATTTGGTCACGATGTTGGCGTCTGGTCCACCATCCTTGTGTTCATCTGTTCCACGCTCTTGTTCTTTATCAACAAAGGCGTGCCAAAGCTCAGCGAGGCATCGAAGCGATTGGAAGCGAAGGCAAACACCAAGCAACTTGAACCCAACACCCCATCAATGTTTCATGTCACAGATGTGTCTCCCGCTGCAACAAGGGTTCTGGTGAAACACGAAGCGACAATCAGCTACTCTCGCGACAATGGTGGAGTGTTCACGATCAATCTTCCAGAAGGTGTTGAGATTGAAGACGATTTACTGTCTCTACCAGGCGGAGATCTTCTCCGAATCTCGCACCCGCGCACCTACCAAAAAAATAAAGCTGGAGACGTTCCCACATCCAATCTTGGCCTCCTCCACGACACTGAAGAGGCTGTACACCGCAGATGATACTCCCCGCCCCACTCACGGTCGCCACCTCTGGCGACTCTTTTGTTTTAGCCCATACCATTGACAAGGCAACTCTTTTCGCCTATTGTCCACCACGCAAAACGTCTTTCAACGGAGTTCAAATGTTTTGGGCTATTTTCCAGATCGGCATCACATTCGCCGTAGCTACTGCCTTCTCAGCAGCCGTCGAGTTTCTGACTGGTAACCACGAAGTTGCCGTACAGGTTTTCTGGGGGATCCTCGCCTTTACTGCCATTGTCTCACTCATCAAATTCTTTGCACCAAAGCTAGGAGAGATGTCGGGGCGAGTAAAAGGAGATAGCGACCTAGATGAGATGATGCAGAACGAGCCAACCATCATCATGGTATCGCTCTGCACAGATGCTGTTGAGAAGATCTTGAAAGATCTTGGGGGTAAGATCCATCACTCACGACGCAATGGTGGGATTACGACAGTCACTCTACCGAGGAACGTGCAAGTCGACGGAGACATTCTCACACTCCCAAATGGAGATCTTCTCCGGATCTCATATCCCCACAAGTATGGACGCAATCGCTTCGGAGACATCCCCTACTCCAGACGCGGTTTCCTTCATCAATCGAGATAGGTCCCACCGCAACCACCGCACCCCACGCATAGTCGCCACCTCTGGCGACTATTTTGTTTTATGAAATTGATCTCATATAAACACCCAAACCGATGTTGATATACAAACTTTCATGCTACAATTAGATTAAATAAAAGCCATATGACAATGTTTGGAGAACTACAATTACAACAAGGGGATCCAAGACGTCCACCCAACAACCCTCCGTTTGAAAGAAAAGAGAAAAGAGAAAAACCTCCAGCACCTCCTGAGCAAAAGGATGATGCTGATTTGGTTGCATACGAGAAGTCTCGCCAAGGTGGTGTAATGCAAGAGCTTAAGCGTCTTGCTCTCGATACAAAGAAAGGGCGACTTATCTCCATGGCACTTGTTGCACTTAGTGCAGACGTTGGTGTTGCAAGAGGAAATGTTGACGACATGGTTTCAATGAACACCCTTTCTTCTATCGCAGAGTATGTCAGCCCTGATGTCTCTGACGCCGCAAGTGAAATTCAAGACTCGTTCAGGTTCGATACAGGAGACAGCACGATCGTGCCTGGAAACAATGAACCAGTACTCATCGATGGCGAACCTCTCATGATCGATGAAGTCGAAGCAAGTACCGGAGTTATTCGAGCATACCTCGACGTACAAACAGGATCAGACTTAACGGAGGTTTGGAAAAATGCTGACGGTCAAACAGAAATCGACCTCGGACGCATCATCGAATCCTGTAGCTACACCTATGAGCTCGAGGGTGAATCTCAAAAAGATGCTGTTGATCTCACCATGGCACGCTTCGCTTACGGTGATGCAAAAATAATGAAGAACCTTGAAAAGAACGCAGCTGTTAGCGCACTTCTTGATGCCTCAACTGGTTTGACTGTAGAAGAACGAGGATTACTCGCACCAATTATCGCAGATGCATTCATGGAAGAACGCTCTGGCGCATCTGTCTCTGAAGACTTTTATCGAGAAGCTGAATTCAGCAGCTTCGACAGCGATCAAACAAACGAACTCTACAGAGGAATGTTTCGAGACACACTGGAGCGCGGTGCTGAACTTGTAAAAATTGGCGAGCTCTCAGAGAACCCTGAAGTCATGTACACAGCAGGAGAAGTCATGAGAGCACAGGTGAACATGCAAATTGACATGGCACTCATTGCAACAATGGCGTCGATAGAAGCTGTGGGCGATGGATCAATTAGCGTAGATACAATCGATCAATTATCAAATGCAAACAACACATTTGATACAGGTGTCGACATAAACATTACAGCAGTAGATTACGACCATAGCGGAGGCGTAGAAACTGTCAGAGGGTCACTAGCAGTCAGCGGAAACGTTTCATTAGGAGCGAGCGTCTCTGCACTCGATCGACTCGCAATCCATAGCGCAGAGCTAGACAAGGCGCTTGAGACATTCGCTGAAAATGCTGGTGATGTCGCTGGTGCACAAGAGCTTGTAGACTTTGACGGATACACCGTTGCCAGCTCATTCCTTGAAACCGTTGGATCAAAAACAGGAGACGCACTCGATGAGCGCCACCTGAGCGACGAAATGGTGCAGCAATGGAAAGGTCTCCACTCTGAGCTTATGGACAGAGAAACAGCCGCCGCCGCACTTGGCGACCTCCTCGAATCAGCAGAAACCATCAAAGGTCTCGCAAAGCTTGAAATGAAAGCTCACCAAGATCTTAACGGCGAAGACGCAACAGACACCTCAAAGGCCCTCTGGATCTCCGCACGCAATGCACGTGTAAAAGCTATGCAAGATGGTCTTGGCCACCGCGGTGGACAGATTCTTTAATGCCAAACAAAAAACTCGCCATCATGGCGAGTTTTTAAATTTACCGTTTACACAACAGTTCCACCAAACTCGGTCAGGAGGTCATTAACCACTTCATCTGCCTCACCGCGTTTTGCTTGAATCGCACGAATCTTCAATTTCTTCCCAAGCACTTGCTCGAGCACTCCCTCAATCGTCTTACGATTCTTTTCTTGATTCACCGTCTGAACATACAAGTCGTAATCAAATGAAAGCTCTACGCTCTCGCCATCAATGCCGTGTACCTCACAGGACTTCATCATCATTGGCAACGATGCATTGCACTGTTTGATTTGCTCGTACACCTGAGGCCACTTACGTTTAATCTCGTCAATGTCGATTACAGGCACGGTGTCAAAAACTTTTTCTGCATCACCAGTCACCTCAGCTGCTTCGACCGCCGCCGCAATAACCGCAGCTGCCTCTGCCTCCGGAACAGCTTGAAGCTCTACAGGTTGCTCAGCAGGTTGTTCAACAAGCTTTACCTCAGGCACGACTTCTTTCACAACACTTGCAGGCACCTGACTCGAATCAACCCCCTGCTGTTTAAAATCCACCGGAGCCGCCTTCTGCACGCTCCCTCCCCCACCAATCTTGACGATCGCAAGCTCGATAGGAAGTTGAGGGATATGCGAAAATTTAATCTTCGCCTTGGCATCCAACAACTCACTCACTGCATAGCTAAGCAGCGCGGTATCTCCACCACTCGAGACGGTCTCAAGCAGCTTGTCGCGCAACGCACCCACAAGATCACCGACAAAATATGGGAGGTCCATACCTTGCTCGATCACCGTGTTCAAAAGTGCGATAGCTCCTGCAGCATCACGTTTTAAAATCAATTCAATCAACTCCATAACCTGGACCATGTTTGATGCAGGTAGCACCAAACTCGCCTCAGTCATTCCAATCTTTTTATCACCAAGCGCCAGCACCTGCCCAAGCAAGCTCTCCGCATCACGCGCACATCCATCAGAATGTCGCACGATCTCACGCAATACA
>JABITQ010000096.1 GCA_018700535.1 Candidatus Uhrbacteria bacterium
ACCGACTGTACTGCTACAGACACAGGGTCTACAGCAGCAAACTTCATCTGGTCTGATGCGAACCTCGCTGGACACGATGGAACAGAGACTACTGCTCCAGACTGGACAGACGGATACCTCGTATTGAGCCTCGACCTTGACGGCGAGACTTGGTACAAGTAAACCTAGGGACGTTGAGCTTGCTCAACACCCAATCGGTTCTGCCTAGCAGATCCATCTCAACCTAGTTGAGAAAAATTCTTCGACCGTCCATTGTCTCCGTGGCAACGGTGTTGGTGGATGCCAACGCCCGGATCACACCCAAGACACGGACCTCGAGGGTCTTAACCCGCATCTTCATGGTGCGGGTTTTGGTTTTCTGCGATATACTTGTTGGGTATGAACACACTTCGAATTTTTTCAACAACGTTATTTATCTCATTCGCCTTTTTGCTAACCGTTATGGTTGGCTCAGCAAGCGCTGCTACTTGGACAGAAGTCGAGATGGGAACTGCTCAAAGCTTGAGAGGTATTACAGGGGTCGGTGACCAAATGGTTTCAGTGGGGAACACTGGTAACCTTATGTACTCAACAGACTCTGGGCTTACATGGAGCCTCGTCGATAATTTTTCAAATGTCTGGTGGCTTGATGCCGCTGTAGATACAGATGGTAATTTCGTCGCAATCGGTGAGTCGGGTGGCTATGTTGAATCCTTGGACGGAGGAATGACATGGGATTCGATTTCGCTCGGATCAAGCTCAAGATTAAACGGTGTGGATTTTTCTGACAGCTATGGATACATCGTTGGTGAAGGTGGTGTTGGTTTCTCTTACTCTGTTAACACCAGCACTTGGTCAAGCAGCACAACAAACGTCACAAACAACATCAATGCAGTGTACGACCAAGGAGACGGTACCGCTTGGGCAGTGACAGATGGTGGAAAACTTCTTTACATCTCAAGTGGTGGTGCGTCATGGAGCGAGACGGCAACGATCTCCAGTACAAATCTCACAGGTGTTGCATTTGTTTCCGCAACCGATGGTTGGGTTGTTGGAGAGAACGGAGAATTTTTAGCAACAACAAGTACCGGTGCGGATTGGGAGAGTGTCACTGTAGATGGATTGCTCTACCAAGATCTGTTTGACGTTCAAGTAAGTGGAGACTCTATTGTGGTAGTTGGTGACGGCATTGTGATTTTGTCTACGGACGGTGGAACAACTTGGGAGACCACAGACTACTCCGACGAACAGTTTGTTTTTCACGCAGCATTTATTGCTGACGACGGAACGATCAGTATCGCAGGGACAAAGTTCGATGTGTTTTCTTTGGTCTATCAGTATCAACAGGAGGAAGTTGTTGAAGAAGAAGTTGAGGAGGAAGAAGAGATTGTTGAGGAAGTTGTAGAAGAAGAGGATGAGCCGCTTGAGGCTGAAGAGAGTAATTTGATTAAGCTGGCTTGCGCAGAAGACGCCGGAGTCAACGATGCTTGCCGTGCGGTTTACTACTATGCAAACGATCACAAGCGTCACGCGTTTCCAAACGAGCGAATCTTCCTAACCTGGTTCGACGACTTTGACGATGTCATCGAGGTGTCTGGTGACTTCATGTCGGATATCTCTCTTGGAAAAAACGTCACGTATCATCCCGGTGCAAAAATGGTGAAGTTTCAAACAGTCCCAACGGTTTACGCCGTGAGTGCTGTCGGGGAGCTTCGAGCGATTGCGAGCGAAGATGTGGCAAGCGATCTTTATGGAAGCGATTGGAATCAGCAAATCGACGATATCCCAGACGTATTTTTTGGAAACTACTCGTTTGGTGACGCAATTGAATCATCGAGCGATTTCGATGTAAGTGCAGAAGAGGCAGCAGTTGCGAGTCTTGATGAAAACTTCTAAAAGTAACGAAGCAAAAAATTTAAAAAAAGTGGATATTCATTATCCACTTTTTGGTTATTTAGAATAGATTTCGCTACCCGGTAGCGAAATCTAAATTTAGACGTCAGCGCAGTGGGTTGGGATTTATGAAGTTGCTGAATTGTAAAACGCCGCACTTATGTGACGATCGTCACATAAGTGCGGCGTTTTACATTTATTCAGTTTTTTCACTATTTTATTTAGGTTTGTGCGTTTTAGAATCACCTAAGCGACTAAATTTAGCGAAAAAAGTGGATAATCATTATCCACTTTTTGGTTGCTTTGTTAGAATGCTTGGAGCGTATGAGTTTTTTTGTTTCAGAAACAATTGATAGGGGGATTAAACAGATTGTGCTGTCAGGGCTTATGTTGGTTCTTTTTGTTTTACCTGGACTTCGTGCTGTTGCAGCAGACGTCACAGATCCATTCCGCGATGAGCAATGGTACTTGGACGCAATCAGCGCACCTGACGCCTGGGAGATTTCCACAGGGAGTGCAGACACGGTCGTTGCTGTGCTCGATGCTGGTTTTGATTTAGATCACGAAGAGCTTGTTCATCGATACTGGTCTAACAGTGGTGAGATTGCAGGCGATGGTATTGATAATGACAACAATGGTTTTGAAGACGATGTGATGGGATGGGATTTTGTTGATAACGACCCAGATCCATCTCCAGATGTTATTGATCCACGCAAAGATACAATCATCTCCCACGGGACAGTGATCGCTGGGATCATTGCTGCAGAGCCTGAGAATGGATTAGGTATTACAGGGATCAACTGGAATGTATCGATCATGCCTTTGCGAACCCTTGATGAGAACGGTGTTGGGTCTACAGTTGCTGTGCGTCGTGCTGTGCGGTATGCCGTTGAAAACGGTGCAGACGTAATCAACCTCAGTCTTACGTTCAGACAGTATGACGAACGTCTTGCAAACGAACTTGTGTGGGCGCACGACCAAGGGGTTGTGATTGTTGCCGCTGTTGGTAATGGCGATATGGATACAGACGTCACGCCAATATACCCAGCGTGTTTTGATGAGCGTGCTGCCCGTGACATTATTATTGGTGTTGCTTCAACAAACCAAAAAAACCAAAAAGCAGATTTCTCAAACTTTGGAACAAGCTGCGTTGATCTTGCTGCGCCAGGGACAAACATTTTTGCCGCAGCGTACCAGGACAAATCAGAGTTTTTTCTTTCAACAGCGTACAGCTCACCATGGCAGGGAACGTCTATGTCTGCACCGATCGTCTCTGCGGCTGCAGCATTGTTGTTGTCGACATATCCATCATTAACCCCGTCGCAGGTGCGTCTTGCGATGAAACTTTCTGTAGATCCTGTCGAAGAGATTTCACTAGAGGCTCGCAAGCGGCTCGGTGCTGGGTTGTTGAATGTAGAACGTGCGCTCATCACTGCTGAGCAATTTGTTGGCGGATCATCTTCAGTAAACACAAGTCGAAGCTATGATCCATCAGGATCGTTTGTGATTGCTGAGCAGGCTGGGGCATCGCCACTAGTAAAACGCTACAACGATCACGGAGAGCTACAGGTAGATTTTATGGCATATCACCCTGGTTTCACTGGAGGAGTTCGTTTGGTGATGGCAGATGTGGATGGTGATGGCGTTGAAGAAATTATTACAGGGGCTGGCCCTGGGGGAGGTCCTCAGGTTCGCATCTTTGATCTTGATGGAAACGCACTCGGTCAGTTCTTTGCGTTTGACGAAGGTGGTCGCACGGGGATACAGCTCGCTGCAGGAGACACAAACGGAGATGGTGTCGCAGAGATTTTTGTTGTCGAAGATGAAGGGGGTACAGGACAGGTGCGCATTTTTAATCGCGCAGGTCATCTTAAGGGATCTTTCTTTCCATTCGATCGCACGGAATCATTGCTAACGATTGCTGCTGGAGATGTTGATGGTGATGGGAAAGATGAGCTTGTGGTAAGCGAGTCTGGTCGCGTGCGTGTGTTTGAAGGGAATGGTCGTTATGTAAAAGAGTTCACACCTTCACAGTTTGTCGATGCGCTTACGTTGGCTGTTGGTGATTTAGATCAAGATGGGTCGGAAGAAATAATCGTTGCATCTGGTCGTGGATATGAGCCACGCTTGTGGGTGTATAATCAAAACAATCTTTCAGTATCAAGTCTTGTGTTTAACGGAGGGTTTACAGGAGGTGTTGCGGTTGCTGTTAGCGACATCGATCAAAATGGTGAGACTGAAATTTTTGTGACACCGTTAAGTGGAGGTGGTCCTCAGGTAAGAGTATTAAACGCAGAGCTTGAACCGATTGGTGGATTTTTCGCCTTTGATCAAGAAAATCGATTTGGTTCCTCGATTGCCATTTGGAATTAAACTATGACGTTCTGTAGTGCAAAACAATTAACACAAAAGGGAGGGCTTTTTTGTTTGCTGCTTTTGCTTGCATTGCCTGTGCATGCCCTCACGCCAAGCGACGAATATTTTGAGGACCAGTGGTATCACTCAACCATGGAGTCAGAGGAGGCTTGGGAGACGAGTGTTGGGTCTCGGTCTGTGGTGGTGGCGGTGCTTGATACAGGAATTGATTATGACCACCCCGATCTCGTTGATAATCTTTGGACAAACACGTTAGAAGAAGAGGATGGAACTGACTCTGATGGAAATGGATTTATCGACGATATCCATGGCTATGACTTTATTGGAGATGATGGGGATGCAAGTCCTGACACTGATGAATCATTTAATGTAGGTGCGTTGTCTCACGGTACAGTGATCGCTGGGATTATTGGTGCGACAGGGGATGATGACGAAGGAATTGCTGGTGTGAACTGGGAGGTGGAGATTATGTCAGTGAGGATCTTAGATGGTGAAGGGGTGGGGAATTCCAATCTTGCGCGATTAGGTGTTGAGTATGCTGTTGAGAATGGCGCAGACGTCATCAACTTAAGCTTTACAGGCTTTGACGCTGACGATCGTCTCAGACGAGCTGTGCAAGAGGCATACGAGGCAGGTGTGGTTGTGGTTGCTGCTGTAGGAAACACAGACGATGGCGGAACCAACATCGACGACAGACCGATCTATCCAGCGTGCTTCGGAGAGCGTGCAAGCGAGGATTGGATTTTGGGCGTGGCTTCTACAGACGAAGATGACGTGAAGTCAGAATTTTCAAATTACGGAAGGACATGCACAGACATCTCCGCACCAGGTGAAAATATTATCAGTACTGTTTTTCAAGATGACGACATGCTCGGGTTCGAGGTCTATCTCCAAGGTGGATGGTCTGGGACATCGATGGCATCCCCGATGGTTGCTGGTGCTGCAGCATTGCTGCTTGCAGCTCATCCTTCGCTAACACCAAATGACGTCAAGACCGCATTAAGACTCTCTGCAGATCCTGTTACAGCGAGTGGAGATGCAACGGGAAAGATGGGGGCAGGTCGTTTAAATATTGCGAGCGCTCTTGCATTGTCTGAATCGTTTGCTGACTTAGATGAGGAGGCTGCGAGTATGACTGTTGCAGGTGTTGGTCAAAGCTCAAGTCACCGAATCGTCGTGGCACCAGAAGCTGGTGATCCACCTGTTGTAAGGGTGTTTAACAATAGTGGGTCTGAAGAGGTGGCTGCGTTTGAGCCGTATGGATCGACGTTTGTTGGTGGTGTGCGTTTGGCAATGGGAGATCTTGATGCCAATGGGTTAGAAGAGATTGTGACGGTGCCAGCGAATGGTGGGCCACATGTCAGAGTCTTTGATCTTGAGGGAAACGTAGAGAGTGAGTTTTTTGCCTTTGATAAAAAGCTTCGATCCGGATTGTTCGTTGCGGTTGGAGATGTTGATGGTGACGGTGTTGAAGAGATTGCTGTAAGCACGGATGCAGGAGGGGGAGCGCGCGTTGGTGTGTTTGATAAAGCTGGTGCACAAATCGGGGAAACGATTTTGCCATTCGAAGATCTTGAGGGTGAGCGCTCTGTGCGTGTCGCGCTTGGAGATGTTGATGGCGATGGATCTGATGAAGTGATTGTGTCTTTGGGGGAAGGGTATGCGCCGCACGTGAGAATCTTTTCCGCAGACGGTGAATTGATAAATGATTTTTTTGCATACGCACCGACGTACAACAAGGGTGTATTTGTTGCGAGTGGAGATTTGGATGGCGATGGCGATGATGAGATCGTGACGGGGACGGATAACGGGGGAGGGCCGCAAGTGCAAATCTATGATGGCTTAGGAGAATGGCTCGGAACATTCTTTGCTTACGACGATCAATTCCGTGGTGGAGTCAGGTTGTCTGTTGGGAACTTATCTGAATGGCCAGGTGCATCCATCATTACCGCAGCTGGTCCAGGGGGCGGACCGCATATTCGTGTGTATAATGGCTATGCAAAACTTATTGGAACATTCTTTAGTGACGAGGAAGGAAATCGATCTGGGATTAACTCAGCGGCGTGGGGGCTGTGATATAATTTTTACCTATGGCACAAGCATTAACCTTTGAAAAAAAGAACATTCTTGTAACAGGCGGAGCCGGGTTTATCGGATCTCATCTGTGTGAGCAGTTATTAAAAGACGGTCATCGGGTGATCTGTGTGGATAACTTTGCCACAGGAGATCTTAGAAATATCGATGCGTTGTTGCAGAATCCCAATTTTAAATTTATCAAACTCGACATCAATGTCGCGTTTGATCTCGAGACTTTTGCAGAACTCACACAGTTCAAACTCCCTTTCCAAGGCATCCAAGAAATTTATCACCTTGCTTGCCCAACCTCGATCAAAAATTTTGATCAGTTTAAAATCCAAACACTCTTATCAAACTCGCTTGGTAACTATCACGTGCTTGAGCTCGCAAAAAAGTACCGTTCCAAAATCATGCTCGGGTCTAGCTCGGTTGTTTATGGATCAAGAACAGATGCATCGGGTAATGTGAAAGAGGAAGAAGAAGGTGTGGTGAAGCACCTAACGCCGCGCGCATGTTACGACGAAGGAAAGCGTTTTTCAGAAACCATGTTCGAGACGTACAAGCAGGTTCACGGACTCGATACACGAATCGCGCGCATCTTCAGAACGTACGGACCACGCATGCCGTTATTTGATGGGCATTTGATTCCAGATTTTATTTTGAATGCACTAGATGGAAAAGACCTGGTTATGTATGGTGGGGAAGATTTCAGGACGTCACTTGTCTTTGTGACAGATCTCGTTGATGGATTGATCCGCTTTATGGGTGCAAAAGAAGTTCCAGGCCCAGTAAACATTGGCTCAGACCTTGATCACCCAATCAAAGATGTTGCAGAAATGATCATCAAAATGACAGACTCAAGTTCAAAGGCTGTTCCTGGAGAAAACTTTGAGTTCCTCTCCGAGCTCGCACTTCCATCTATTGAACGCGCAAAAGATTTTGGTTGGTTCCCGCTTGTGCGTCTTGAAGACGGATTGCGTCGTACGATTGAATACATGAAAGCAAACAAACTACTCTCAAAAAATCTATGAAGGTCCTCGCGCTAATTCCTGCCTACAACGAAGAGCAGACACTTGGTGAAGTGCTTAAGCACACCGCACCACATGTCGACGCAATCATCGTGGTAAACGATGGTTCTTCTGATCGCACGGCACTTATCGCACAAACGCATGGTGTGCACGTGGTCTCGCATGTGATCAATCGTGGGCTTGGTGCGGCAATTGGAACTGGGTTTGCTGCGGCAAAAAAACTCAATGCCGACATGGTGGTTACGCTCGATGCAGATGGTCAGCACGACGCCGCAGAGATTCCAAAATTCGTTGAGGCTATTGAGGGCGGAGCTGACGTTGTGATCGGATCACGAATGCTCACACGCACAGGAATGCCTTGGTACCGACAGGTGGCAAACCTGCTTGGTAACCTCGTAACGTTTTTCTTGTTCGGTGCATGGGTGACAGACAGTCAGTCGGGGTTCCGCGCATTTAATGCGCATGCGTTGAGTAAGATTGAAATCAAAACCAATCGCATGGAGGTTTCTTCTGAGTTGATTGCCGAGTCACGACGCAACCAGTTAAATCTCGTGGAGGTTTCAATCAAAGCGATCTACACAGATTACTCGCTCTCAAAAGGACAAAGTTTTTTTGTGGGAATCAAAACACTTCTGAAACTCGTGCTTAAACGAATCAGTGAGTAAGACCTATGAATCCAATTCAAATTCTGATCATCGCGTTTGCACTTTGGGCAATCACCAAAACAATCGTGCAATTTAAGAAGGGGGCTCTCACCATTGCGTGGCTCTTTTTTTGGTTTTGCTTTTGGGGGACCGCAGGTGTGGTCGCGGCTCTTCCGCAAACAACAGACGTCATCGCAAACCTCGTTGGGGTTGGTCGCGGGGCAGACCTTGTTATTTACACCTCACTCGTCGCGCTCTTTTACCTTGTGTTCCGCGTATACGTAAAAATTGAAAAAACAGAAAGAGAGATTACGCGACTCGTTCGCAAGTTAGCGATTGATGATTTAGATGACCAAAAATAACATGCTCCCTAAAGTCGCCATTATTTATCTCTCATATAACTCCAAGCCTTACATCGATGAGGTCTTTTCTTCGTTGAAGCAATTGAACTATCCCAAGGAGCGACTTGAGATCATTGCGGTTGATAATGATTCGTCCGATGGGAGTGCTGATATCTTCCGTGAGATGGATGGCATCACATTCTTTGGCAGCAAAGACAACCTAGGGTTTGCCGCAGGGAACAACCTAGGAATTAACCACGCACTGCTCGAAAACGTCGATTACGTGTATTTGCTCAATGCAGACGCAAAACTGCACTCAGAGGCCATTCTAGAGGCTGTGAGGCTTGCTGAGAGTGACGAGAAGATCGGATCCGTCCAATCTCTCATGATGTTGTGGAAACAGCCTGAAATATTGAATTCAACCGGTGGCATGGTGCATTTCCTCGGATTCGGATTTGTAAAAGGAAACGGATCTCTTTGGCAGAGCGATATCGCAGATGGTTCAGAGATCACCTACGCCTCAGGAGCTGCCGTTCTCTACCGCGCATCCACACTCCGCAAGGTTGGTTTGCTCGACCCATTCTTATTTCTTTATCACGAGGATTTAGAACTTGGTTGGCGCATCAGGCTTACAGGACAAAAAAACGTCCTCTCCACAAAATCAATTGCGTATCACGATTACGAGTTTAGGCGCTCTATCAAAAAATTCTACTGGATGGAACGCAATCGTATTCTCGTTCACTTTTCACATCTACAGTGGAAGACACTTCTGTTGCTCACGCCGTTCTTGATCGGACTCGAGATCGGACTTTTCGTTTTTGCAATCAAGGGTGGTTGGATCAAGGAGAAGCTTTTGGTGTACCGAGCGTTGCTTAGTCCAAGCTCGTGGAAGTATGTTGCAAGAAAGCGTGTGGAGAGTCGCGCGATTCGGTCTGTAACGGATAAAGAGATCGTAAGTCTCTTTACTGGTAAGATCGCGCATCAAGAGACGAGTAGTTTTGTTGTCGACAAGATCGCAAACCCAATGTTGGCAGGCGTGTGGTGGGGGGTGCGGAAGATTATTAGGTGGTGAGTTTGTTTTCATTTTTTAATCCTGTGGGCCCCTCCTTCCCAAGATGGGTCAAGGAGGGGTTGGGGTGGTTACGATCATTTCCCAACTAAATGAATTATAAGTTTTATCGGAAGGAGACCCCTCTAAATCTCCCCTTGGCAAATGTTACAAGGGGAGACTTCTCGTCTTTGTAAACAAGTGACCCTCCCTGCATCTATGGGAAAAGTCTACAATCAACATATTCAAAACGACTTTCGAAAAAAACTTCGTAACGAACCCACAAAAGCAGAGTTTATTTTGTGGCAGGAGCTTAAGGGGAGCAAGCTTGGATATAAATTTCGACGTCAGCATGGAGTGGGGGCATATGTGATTGATTTCTATTGCCCAGCACTCCGGCTCGCAATCGAAGTTGATGGTGATACGCATTTTGAGCCAGTGGATGTGGAAAGAGATATGATTAGGACTCGATTTATTACAGAGAGGAATATTCAGTTGGTTCGTGTAAATAATGTGGATGTATATGAATCGATTGATGGAGTGATAGAATTAATTCAGCAGCAGTTTCCAGAGGGTTAATCGAAGACCACCCCTAACCCCTCCTTGGCTCGTCTTGAAAAGGAGGGGGATCTGAACAGAGTTACTGGTAACTAAATACCCGAACCAGTGTGTGGTTCGGGATGAGGGGGCGTTGGCCTAGGCTACTTGTATGCCACCGGAGTATGTCATCAAGCCATTTTCGTCCAGGCCATGGCTGGGCCCTGCTCCCATGCGAGACCTTTCGATTTTTGGTTTCGCTTGGTCACGCAATTGTTCAATCAAGACGCGAGTGACAGCACTGACGTTTGATTGTCTCGAGTAGCGCATCAGCCTGCAGACGGTAGTGTCAAGGACTTCAGCGCGACACCTGGAGATGTTCATATGAAGCATTGTTGACGTTGACCAGTGCAGCTCCTGGTTGGGATCAATGCCTTTCTTTCTGAGCGCCCTGTGAATCATTTCGTACCCAAGGATCTGCTTCAGTGCCACGAGGCGATAGTTTGCATTCCAGTTTCCGACGACATGATGGACGGAGTAGTACTGGTTGTCCATGAGGAATTTGAGCCAGTTGGCATACAAACCAAGCGACGCAATTGATGCCGCAAGAGTGAAGTAGCGACCGTCAGTGAGTGCAGGAGAGAGACGGAGTGGTTTTGTCGATTTCTTCATGCATAACCTCCATCGCGACCCTAGCAAACCCCTTACATGCTGTAAAGAATCTGCTAAACTATTCGCATGTTAAAAAACGATACTCCCAAAATTGCTCACGTCGTCTGTTCCTACCCTCCGTATCGCGGGGGGATGGGGAATGTTGCGTTTGAGTATGTTGAGCGCTTGAGGGCGCGGGGGATGAATGTGCATGTGTTTACGACTAAGCAGGGTGGGAAAGAAGTGGATGACCCTCGCTATGTGCATCGCATTCCTGGCGTGTTGAATATTGGGAACGCCGGTGTGTTGCCGTCGCTCTTCCACCGCCTCTCGGGTTTCGATCTCGTGCATCTGCACTATCCTTTTTACGGTGGAGCTGAGCCGACGATTGTGCGCAAGGCTATGCGGCACGACCAAGGGCTTATCATGACCTATCACATGGATGCGGTTGCAAGCGGTGCAAAGGGAGCTATTTTTAGCGCGCACCGACGTTTGTTGTTTCCGTGGTTGATCAATCGCGTTGATCGTATTTTGGTAAGCACACAAGATTACGCTGACACGTCTGCACTCGCTGAGATCGACAGGGTGATGGATCGTGTTGAGGTGCATCCGTTTGGTGTCGACCTAGATCGTTTTTATCCTGGGACAGATGATGATATTCGCTCATTGCATAAAGTTAAGCACGGCGCGCCTGTGATGTTGTTTGTGGGCGGGCTTGATTCTGCACATCACTTCAAGGGAGTGCATGTGTTGATCGATGCGCTTGAGAAGCTTGGTCAGCATGAGTGGCATTGCTTGATTGTTGGAAGTGGAGACTTGAAAGAGAGTTATGAAAAAGCTGTCGCAGAGAAAGGTCTTGCATCGCGCGTAAGTTTTGCGGGGAATGTCTCTGACGACGACTTGCCGCGCTACTACCGCGCTGCAGACATGCATTTGTTTCCATCAACTAAACGCGCTGAAGCGTTTGGAATTGTTGCGGCCGAGGCTGCGGCGAGCGGTATCCCAACGATTGCCTCTGACTTGCCTGGTGTGCGCATTGTTGTGCGCGATGGTGACACAGGGCTTCTGGTCCCTCCAGAGAATGTTGAAGAGCTTAGTACAGCAATATTACTTTTGCTAGAGCAGTCTGATTTACGCGAGCGCTTTGGGTTGTCTGCGAGGCAACATGCAATGCAGTCGTTTGATTGGGAGCCATTGATTGATAAGTTAGTTGAGACATACGACTCTGTTCTTGGTCAGCAGTCTGCGCGCACGTATAAAGTATGAAGATAGGAATCGTCTCAAATCTTTTTCCACCGCAGGCGCGTGGAGGTGCAGAGCTTGTGGCTCAGCGCGTTGCAGATGCTTTGTACGAGCAAGGTCATGAAGTCTTTGTGTTGTCTACAGAAAGATTCCGTGGACTTCGCTCACTCTATCCATTTTGTCGCGCTCGGCACCTTGGGTCTGTTTACCGATTCTTTCCACTCAATTTTTATCACATCAAACAAGATGGACGCGTCCCATTCCCAATTCGTGCACTTTGGCATCTTGTTGATCTTTTTCATCCACTAACCCGTCGTGCGATTCGCTATGTTATTCGTTTGGAGGAGCCGGACGTCATCATCACGCACAACCTTAAGGGGCTCGGAGTGACTGCGGGGAGTGAAATCCAAAAGCAAGGGATTCCTCATATCCACACGCTCCACGATGTGCAGCTAAGTGTACCGAGTGGATTGTTGATTTTTGGTCAGGAGAACGCGTGGCTCAACACTTCTTTTCTGCGTCATTGGTACGAGAAAGGGGTGCGTAAGTCTATTGGAAACCCAGACGTTGTTATTTCTCCATCTGCATTTTTAGCAGACTTTTATAAAGCGAGAGGCTTGTTTGATCAATCGGAAGTAAAGGTGATGCCAAACCCATTGCCTGCGGTAGAGGAGGGGGTGCGTGAGGAGCGGATTCATTCAAAGACAAGGTTTTTGTACGTTGGGCAGCTTGAGAAGCACAAGGGGATTATGCTAATGCTCGATGCGTTGGAAGAGATGGGCGACGACGTTGAGCTGCATATTGCAGGTGACGGTGCGCTTGGTGAGTATGTTAGCCTGCGTGCAAACACAGATCGACGCATTCGTTACCACGGCTTTGTCTCACTTGGTCACTTGATGCGCATTCTGCAAACAAGTGATGCAGTATTGGCTCCGTCGCTCTGTTACGAAAATTCTCCAACCGTTATTTACGAGGCATTCCAGATCGGTGTTCCGGTTATCGCTTCGCGGATAGGTGGTGTGCCTGAGTTGATCGAAGACGGGGTAAACGGAATGTTGGTGAAGCCTGGGAGCAAGAGCGAGTTGGTTGGCGCGATGAAAACACTCCACAATGATAGAGATGTCTGGTGGGGGAAGACAGAGCAGATTCACAAAGGCGCGCAGCAGTATGCGATCAAGAAATATGTGAAGCGGCTCGAGGAAGTGATGAACGATATCGTAAAAGAAAACTAAGAAGCCCCGCCGACCAAGAGATGGTCACGGCGGGGCTTTTCGTTTCAAGAGCGCTTGAGCTCTTATCCGGGGCGCGT
>JABITQ010000072.1 GCA_018700535.1 Candidatus Uhrbacteria bacterium
AGATGTTTGGGAAGATCATGAGCTGGACCGATGGGATGATCGTTGGTGGGTTCGAGCTTTTAACTGATTCAGATGTGAGTGAGATTGAGGATGCGCTTAAGGGTGGGGTAAACCCACGAGAGGTGAAGGCGCGGCTTGCGAGTGCGGTTGTGGCGTTTTACTTTGATGAAAATGAAGGAGCTGAGGCGAGTAAGAGGTTCGATCAGCTATTTCAAAAGAAAGAGGTACCAGATGATGTTGCGGAGGTTTCGATTAAAGGCTCGATGAACATTGTCGACGTACTTGTTGAGACAGAACTTGCGAAATCGAAATCAGAAGCACGTCGTTTGATTGATGGAAAGGGGGTGAAGGTGAACGAGGTGGCTGTTGAAAATTATGACCATGAGGTTTTGAAGGGGGCGTTGATTCAGAAAGGGAAGCGGCATTTTGTGCGTGTAAAATAGGTGCTAGAGAGTTTTTGGTTATGAAGAAAAAATCACCTGAACAGATTGGTAAAGGAATGGGCGCATGGTCTAAAGGTCTTCAGGCTACATCGCCAGAACTCGCTCAAAAACTTGACCGTCCACGATCTGAAGGTTGGGAGATGCTTGAGGAAATAGATTTACCGCGATACAAGCGCGTTCAGGTTTCTGCTGAGGAGTTTTTGCAAGATCCTGCTTTGATAACAAAAGACATTCCTTCAGAACGTTTATTTGTATTCCTCCAACCGAAGGAAGGGGTTCCTGTGCGGAAGACGAAGCTTTCTTTGGATGAAGCTGTGGAATTTGTTCGTACGACTGTTAAATCCAGTCCTGATGCGTGGGAGGTTTTTGTTTCTGAAACAGAGGAGGAAAAGTTTGGTGGAAATATTGCTGTAGATAAAGATGGTCGAGCTATCATTGAGATGACGACCAAGGGGCAGGGTGGGATCAGTGCCGGAACTGTTGTTCCAGAAATTCGCGCCTGGCAAGATCGTTTTTCAGGAATTTGGAAATACGACTCTGATGATGCAGATGAGCGGAGACTTGTTCAGTCTGTGATGAGAGATGTTCCGCGTGATGGGCGTGAGTATCTTCCTGGTTTGTACGAATTCCACCTTGTGCAACCAGATGAGGATGAGCCGATGGAGATCAAATTTATCGACTACGTTCCCGAGTAAAGCTAGTGCAAAGCCTTGACATACCCCCATATAAATGCTAAACATTCGTCGTTCTTGAGGTTTGGAATCATGTGTAAATCATGAGCTGTCTCTCTGCAACGGTGAGTCTCCCCCAACCCCGACAAGCCCGGTTTGCCCCAAGTGCACCCAAAACACCCACGTCAGAGAGCGTGGGTGTTTTTTATTATTCGATATTCAATTCTACAACCTTGAGCTTGCCTGTCTTTCGGTCAGTTCCGATTGCTGTTATCTCATCCGGTTTGTCTGGATGAAAATAAAGTGTGGTGTATTTGAGGTCTGGGGGATTCTCTATTTGTTCTGCGGACAACCCTTCATCTTTTAAAAGCTCTGCAAGTTCATCACGTTTCTCTTTTAACCGTCGCTCTTCATATCCATTGTAGATATCTCTTGCGCTCGTCTCTTGTCCTTTGTTGCTAATAAGTTTTACTCGCGCTCCATCGAAGTTTAGGTTCGCTTCTCTGAGGCTGTCAGCAATTTGCTTAGCGGCTCTTTGACGCTGATCTTCAGAGTGAGGTTGTTGGCTCTTCTCTCTGTGGTTTCCCCAGGCAAGATTTGATCGTGGTGTGAGGTGGATCATTGCGCTGAGTGGTTTGTGGTCGTTTGTTGCTCCTTGTACAAAGACCGTTAAGCACCCAGACATTTCTTTTGTGATCATCTCTGTGCGACCAACAGTTATGAGTCCGGAGTCTGTTCTTGTGTTCCAGATTCGATCGTCATCTTTCGGCACTTCTTCAATGTCGATTTCTCCTGTCTGTACAGCAACGTCCTCTTCAAGTTTTCTGCCTTCTTGATCTCGAATGGTCCACATGACGGGGATAGATCTCCGATCGATGCCTTGTTGGTACATACGTGTCAGCTCGCGCATCCTATCTTCATGGGATGGACGTTCGTGTTGAGGTCCTCGTTCTCTACCTCTGTGTTGTTCAGATGATCTGATCATAGGTGTTATTTCAATAACATTATACCAAGATTCTTGCTGGTTTTGGTTCTTATTGCGGATCTAAGTATTTCTCGGTATCATTGTGCTGATTTATGGGAACACTTTTATTGTTTATCATCGTTTTGTCTCTACTGGTTTTTGTCCACGAACTTGGGCATTTTTTGATGGCAAAGAAGATGGGGATGCGTGTAGATGAGTTTGGGTTTGGTTTCCCGCCACGCTTGTTTGCTATTCGTAAAAACGGAACAGATTACTCGATCAACTGGATCCCGCTTGGTGGGTTTGTAAAAATCAAAGGAGAGTCTGGTGATCACAAGGGGGATAAAGATAGTTTTGCTTCAAAGAAATCATGGCAGCGTTTTGTTGTGCTGATTGCAGGTGTGGTGATGAACTTTTTTCTTGCGGCTGTGTTGTTGTCTGTTGGATTCATGATCGGCTTACCTGGAATGATCAGCGAAGACTTGCCGGCGAGTGCGCGTATTTCAGATCAGGCGATTCGTGTGATGCAGGTTGTCGAAGGTTCTCCGGCTGCGCTTGCGGGTGTGGTTGCTGGTGATGAGATTTTGTCTGTTGATGGTCAGGTGTTTACAGAGGACGCACCGTTACGTGAGTTGATCCAAACGTCAGCGGCAGATGGGCTTTCAATTGTTGTTGAAAACGAAGAAGGGGTTGCGCGTACGTACGAGCTAACCTCTGAGTATCTTGAAGAGGCAGAAGCAACAGGAATCGGTTTGTGGTTTGTTGCAACGGGAACAGTCTCATATCCGTTCTTCCATGCGATCCTTCAAGGGGTTGCTGCAACAGGTACAGTGACTTGGGAGGTGCTAAGTGCGTTTGGGGGATTGGTTCGCGATTTAGTTGTGAGTCAGGAGGTGAGTGTTGATCTTTCAGGGCCTGTGGGGATTGCAGTGATGACTGGTGAGGTGGCTGCGCTCGGGTTTATTTACTTGTTGCAGTTTACAGCGATCCTTTCTATCAACCTTGGAATCATCAATGCACTTCCGTTCCCAGCGCTCGATGGTGGGCGCATCCTTTTCTTAATTATTGAGAAGTTGCGTGGTAAGCCCGTGAATGGGAAGACTGAGGCGGTTGTTCACAATGTGGGCTTTATGTTCCTTATGGGGCTTGTTGTGCTTGTTACGTATAAAGATTTTGTTACATTCGGAGATGAAATACTTGGAGCTATTAAAGGGATTTTATGAAAAATGATTTAGAAGAACTGAAAAACGACTTTCTAAAATTGGTGAAAGAGGTGGGTGATCGTGCTCAGCTTGAGGAGTTGAAGAACGAATTTTTGGGTCGTAAAGGAAAGATGAAAGGCCTCATGAAAGATATGGCTTCTCTTGCGAACGAGGAGCGTAAAGTGATTGGTGCGTTTGCAAACGAGATTAAAGAGTCTATCGAGTCTGTGTTTGGTGAGCATGAGGAGCGTTTTGCAGCCGAAGAAGAATCCACACGCGCTGAGCGAGAGTGGGTTGATATTTCAGAGCCAGGGCGTTTTGAGGGTGCTGGGCATCTACATCCTGTGAGTCAGGCGATTGGTGAGATTACAGATATTTTTGCTCGTGTTGGTTTTACAGCCGTGCGTGCACCAGAGATTGATTGGGATTATTACGCATTTGAGTCACTTAACCTTCCAAAGGATCATCCTGCACGTGATGATTGGGAGACGTTTTTTGTTGATGCTCCTGAAGGGAAAAAGGGAAAGATTGTGCTAACTCCACACACATCGAACTCACAGGTGCGCACAATGGAGACACAGGAGCCACCAATTAGAATGATCAACATTGGGCGTTGTTATCGTCGGCAGATCGATATCACACACGTGCCGATGTTTCATCAGTTTGAAGGGCTGATGATCGACAAGGGAGTTTCCGTAACACACCTAAAGGGTGTGCTCGATTATTTTGCAAAAACATATTTTGGTCCAGACCGTCGTACGCGTCTGCGGCCGCATCACTTCCGTTTTACCGAGCCGAGCTTTGAGGTTGATATTAGTTGTGGTGCTTGTGGGGGAGAGGAGCATGAGAATTGCAGAGTGTGTAAAGCTGGGTGGCTTGAGCTTGGAGGTGCCGGTATGGTGCATCCAAATGTGATCAAGGCCGGAGGACTCGATCCAGACGTCTATTCAGGATTCGCTTTTGGGTGGGGGGTCGAGCGCACGCTTATGATGCGATCCGGAATTAAGATCGGAGACATCCGGACGTTGTATAAAAACGATTTGAGGTTTGTAAAACAGTTCTAGTATGAATATTCTTGCATCGTACAATTGGATTAAGGAGTATCTTGATACAGATTTATCTGCGGAGGTTTTTGCTGCAAAGACTACAGCAATTGGAAACTCGGTTGAGATGATCGAGAATGTTGCTGATCGATTTGAGAACATGGTTGTTGGGGATGTTGTAAAGCTTGAGGTTCATCCAAATGCAGACAAATTAAAGATCGCTCTTACAGACATTGGTGGAAAGAAAGTTAGAGTTGTTTGTGGGGGTGAGAACTTAGAGGAAGGCCAGAAGGTTGTTGTTGGGCTACCGGGGGCCAAGGTGCGCTGGCATGGTGAGGGAGATTTGATCGAGCTGAAAGAATCAGAGATCCGTGGAGAAAAAAGCCATGGAATGATTTGTGCGGCTAGTGAAATTGGTTTTGAAAAATTACCGCAGGAAGAAACAGATATCTGGGATATTTCTGCACTAACAGATGCAAAAGCGGGGACACCAATCGCAAAGGCGCTTGGACTCGATGATATCCTTTTTGATATTGAAGCAACGACGAATCGTCCAGACTGCAAATCGATTGTTGGTCAGGCGCGAGAGGGTGTTGCTGTTACCGGAGCAAAGTTTGAGGCCGAGCCACCACGTCCAGCTTTTGGAAAAGGGAATGGTGGGTTTACGGTTGATGTAAAAGATAAAGCGCTTTGTCCGCGTTATACCGCTGTGGTGATTGACGGCGTGACCGTTGGACCATCTCCGTGGTGGTTGCAGAAACGATTGCTACTTTCTGGCCATCGTCCAATCAACAACATTGTTGATGTGACTAATTACGTATTGCATGAGTTTGGACAGCCACTTCATACATTTGATGCAGATAAGCTTGCAGGCGAGAAGATTGTTGTTCGCAAAGCAAAGAAAGGGGAGAAGATGGTTGCGCTTGATGGCGAGGAGTACGAGCTAACTCCAGATATGCTGGTGGTTGCGGATTCTAAAAAGCCTGTTGCGGTTGCGGGTGTTATGGGTGGACTGCCGACCGGGACCACTGAAGAGACCACGAAGGTGGTGATTGAGTGCGCAGCATTCGACTCTGTTTCTGTGCGACGAACATCGCGTGCATTGAATCTGTACTCCGACTCACAATTGTTATTTGAAAAAGGATTGTCTACAGAAGCTCTTGATGCAGCAATGGCTCGCGCAATCGAGCTTATCATCGAGGTTGCTGGCGGTGTTGTTGTTTCAGATCTTATTGATGAGCGTGCGGGTAAGTACAAGACACTAAGCTTTCCGTTTGATCCTGAGGTTGTTAATCAGCTTATTGGAATTGAAATTGAGACCAAGGAACAAACAACGATTCTTGAAAGTCTTGGTTTTGAAATGAAGGGCAAGGAAGTTGTTGTGCCTTACTGGCGTGACAATGACATCGAAGCGTCTGTTGATCTTACAGAGGAGATTGCGCGCGTGTATGGATACGAGAATCTTCCGTCAATTTTACCTGAGGGTGCGCTTGCGAATATGAGCGAGAACGTATCGCTTGTGTGGCAAAGACGTGTGAAGGATCTGCTTGCTGGTGCTGGACTGGTTGAGGTTTACAGTTATGCGTTTATTTCAGTGCAGCAACTTGAGCGTTATTCTTTACCTACCAAAGATGCGGTGAAGCTTCGGAATCCACTTAGCAAAGACCACGAGTACATGCGTCCATCGCTTGTTCCGAGCATGCTTACAGTGATTGAAGAGAACCAAGCGCGGGATGGTGCTGGAGACTTGTTTGAGTTCGCACCGGTTTATCATGCAAAAAAAGGAGACATCCCTGACCAGCCTTACGGTTTGTTGCTTGCAAGTTATGGGCAGGATGGAGCTGCTGGGTTTGTGCGTGCAAAGGGAATGTTGGAGCGATTGTTTGATCAGGTTGGTATTAACAATTGGGATCTTGCTCGTGATGCCGATGAAACACTTTGGCATGCTGGGCGATCAGCATCTGTGATTGTTGATGGTAAGTCAGTGGGAGTTATTGGTCAGGTTCGCAATTCAGTTGCGAAAGCATTCGGACTAGATGTAAGTGTTGTGTTGGTTGATTTAGATATCGAGTCACTCATTCCGCAATTCACACAGAACAAATCGTACACTGAGATCCCACAGTTCCAAGAGGTAAAACGAGACCTCGCATTTGTCGTGCCTGAACGAACTGAGTTTGCTGCGGTTCGTGAAGCAGCACTTGCTGTTAGTGAGCTTGAGACCACACTCGACTTGTTCGACGTCTATCGCGGAAAGGGAGTTGATGACGACAAAAAGTCTCTCGCAATCCACATGACGTTTCGATCTGACGAACGAACACTTGGTGCAGCAGAAGTCGACGAAGAACTTTCAAAGATTCGCGGCGTGCTCGTAAAGAAGTTTGGTGCTATAATGAGATCATAATAGTTAGTAGGAGGATATGTTTTCACCATTAGATATTTTATACATCGTTCTTGCGTTTAGTATTTTGTGGCTTACCGCCGCAATCTTCTGGCTGGTGTGGCAAGTGGCGATGGTGATAAAAAATTTGAACGACGCCATTCAACTTGCGCAGGAGACGATGGGGAAGATTGAAGAAGCGTTAACTGGGATGCGCAAAAAGTTTGAGCATAGTAGCTCGGCGCTTGGGGCAGTGTTGCATACTGCGACGACAGCTGCGGACTTCATCATGGAGAAGAAAGCTAAGGCGAAAGCTAAGAAGACGGTGAAGGCGAAGGTAAAAACTAAGAAGAAATAAATAGGGCATTTGCCCTATTTTTGTTTGATGTAGAGTAAATTGATCTTACGACTGAGAAACCATCGAAACAGAAAATCCACCCTCGAGCTATGCTCAAGGGTGGATTCGTTTCGTTGCGAGCTTTACGGCTGCGGCATGTTCGTCGGAGCGTTCATGCTGTGCCAGTGGTGCCCACCGTTGGTGGTGGTCCCCACAATTGCGTAGTTGTGCTGCACGTCAGTCGACACCATCCCCCAAGGCATGGCCAAGTCGGAGTTGCTGACAGACAAGCGCTCACTCATCGCCAATGGGCTGTTGTCGCCCGTGATATACGACACGGACGT
Source organism: Candidatus Uhrbacteria bacterium (assembly GCA_018700535.1). Classification (GTDB taxonomy): domain Bacteria; phylum Patescibacteriota; class Patescibacteriia; order UBA9934; family GWF2-40-263; genus UM-FILTER-50-9. Next base: position 7,382 of record JABITQ010000072.1, read on the forward strand.
GACGTAGTTCTCGAATGTGAGCATTCCGTAGATCGAATTGCCAGGGTCCATAGGTCCATCGTCGATGGGGCCATCGTCCATCGGTCCATCGGATCCCGGGTCAGCAGTGGGATCGGTCGGATCACTGTCACCGGCGTAGCCCATTGGATCCATCGGGTCGTCCCCGATCATGAAGATGTCCGCGACACCGATGTTCATGGGGTCGAAGAACGTGACGTACCGATTACCACCGGACGATTCCCAACCGAACCCGATCGGCAGACCTGTCGAGACACTGAGTCTCTCAAACAGGTCGTACACCTGGAGATAGTCCGGGTCGAAACCTGCGCTGAGCAGATATGTTCCCACACGACCGTCGCCCGAGGCAATGATGCCGTCGTCGTTGTCGTGGTTCTTGCACGGGTCGTCTTCTTCTGGATGGTTCCAGCCGTAATCGCAGAGATCACAGTCATCACCAGAGTCAGCAACGTCACCGTCACCGTCACCCCAACCCCAGTCCCAGGAGCCTCCACCCATCTCTCCGCCGGGCTCCGTACCGAAGCCACCCATCTGACCGCCGTAGATACCAGCGGTGGTGGGCAAGGGGTATGGCGTGCCATACAGCAGATTGTCCATCGTCCCGGTCGGGAGGATGATGGTCGGGGGCATGATCATGGTGGGAAGCTGGGGCCTCAGAGCGTACTGGATCAACGCCTTGTGCAGCTCAAACAGTCGTGCCACACCCAATTTCCACTCAGACACCGCTGTTTTCCAGATGGTGCCGTTGTAGGCAGATTGGGAGATTGTGACACCCAGCTCTTTGACAGTGATTACCAAGACATCGAACTCAGCTTGCGCTGCGGCAGCTTGTGCAGCCGTCGTGATGACGAGTCCACCATCGGCTGTGGCATGTGCCGGCGAAGAGCCGAAGTTGGCCACAGAATGCAGCACCTTGGCTGGATTGTGGAGCGTGGCACCCAACAGAAGGGCAGAGAGTGAGATAAAGAGTTTACTTCGCATTGGTCGGATCTCCGTGAGAATATGTGTGCATCAGACCGCCTGATACACACGGTTTTGCTGAGGTTGTCCCAGCGGTAAAATCTATGAATATTTCTCATAGATTCAACCTCTAAAACAACGCAGGCGCGGACAATGTCATATAGAGCGCTTTTTGTCAATAGCCATAGGGTTAACCGATCTCCAAATAGCCTTATATTGCTGGTAAAAACAAGACGCCACCCGGGAGTTACCAGGTGGCGCTTTTTCGTTTTCGTTTCAGACTCGGTCTATGGAGGCAACGCCTTCGATTTGCCCGATTCGCTGAAAGAGTTCTCGGATAAGAGTTCGCTGTGTCTCTTCCGGAACATCGTCATCAAAGCTGATGGCGAGCGTTGCAGAAGGAGCGAGAATGTTCATCGACTCGATTTTGCCACAGAAGCCAGTGATATCCCTGACGAAATCTTCGTAGGAAATGTCGGCACCTTCGAGAATGTTCATCATCTCGGTCTGTTCCCAGATGCGTTCATTGAGCAATCGGTTCAGGCGTCGAATTTCAGTAGCTGGTCCACTGTACGTTTGTTCCAATGGCCGGAGCTTGAAACGACTGCCTCGCAGCAACAACTTCAGGGCTTCGAATTCTTCGATGACTGGCCTGGTGGAAAAGGTGATCTGGAGTACTAGTAGATCAAGTTTGCGGGGTGACATGCATTCTCCTATGGGGGGTGTTGATTGTTTGCTCTTAGAGTCTTTGGTTGTCCATCTCAGAGAGGATGACCTTCAGCATTTTGGCATCTTCACTTCTGTGTCGTGAGCGCTCCATCTTGCTTTGAGCGGCTTGCAATCCAACCCTGAGCGCAATGACAGCATCGCGATTTTTTTCCATTCTGAGCTGAGGTGTCATGTAGCGAACCCATCCTCGGACCCCTCCGCCTGCGCCGCGGATGTGATCGAGGAGAGAGAAGAACATGAACGCACCTTCATAGACCTGGCTCGGTGCTTCACTTACCATCAGGTTCATCTGAAGGCTGGCGGATAGCGCGTGGTCCAGCGGCATCATCTCACGTTCCGGAAAGTTCCCAGAGTACTTGAAGATCGCGTTGATGACCGTTGTGCTCGGATCAAGATTGAGCATGGCTCGCCCAACTCTTGCCGTCTCGGACAAGAACCCGTTGGGAAGACCGGCCGCTTCTTCTTCGTCAGCCACCTCTCGAATGGCCTTCATACAGGCCGTGAGTTCGTCGAGATCTGTCACCCTCAGGTTGCTGAAGGTGGGCAGAGAGAGTCCTAATGTAATGAAAAGGGTTCGGACGTCTTCGTGGGTGGTAGGAAAACCTTTGTTGAAACGACGCAAGACATGCTCCGGAAAGTTGCTAGGTCGCGGGTTGCGACAGGTGTTTCTACCATCAGGCAGGGTATTTGTCAATGGTTTGGGGTGCCTGTCTCCCTGGTGGAAAACTAAATATTTATCCCCAAAAACCTTGATAACTTTGCCTTTGCTGGAAGGCTTATAGCGTGTAAGCTCTGCTTACTATGTCCAAGTTTGTTCACCTTCATTCCCATTCCCATTACTCGCTTCTTGAGGGGCTTCCTAAGACGAAGGAGTTTTTGAAGCACGTAAAGGATTTGGGGCAAGATACTGTTGCACTTACGGACAACGGAACGCTCTATGGTGTAATCGACTTTTACCAGAAAGCCCAGAAGGAGGGTATCAAGCTTATTATCGGTTGTGACTTTTATGTTGCACGCCATGGTCGTCTTTTAAAACGTGCACGCGTCGATAACAAGCCTCATCGGCTCGTCTGTCTTGCAGAAAACCTTGAGGGGGACATGAACCTTATCAAGCTTTCCTCCGTCGGATTTTTGGAGGGGTTTTATTACAAACCTCGTATCGACAAAGAGTTGCTGCGTGAACATACAAAAGGAATCATTGCGTTGTCAGGTGGGTACTTGGGTGAGATTGACGAGTTGATCAAATTGAAAAAGATTGATGAAGCAGAGGAGGTGATTAAGGGGTATGTCGAAATGTTTGGTGAGGGGAACTTCTTTTTGGAGTTGGTAGATCGCCCTGAGATTGCAGAGCAGGAGGCGACGAATGCGCAGCTTATCGCGCTTGGAAAAAAGTTGAACGTTCCTGTTGTTGCAACCAAGAATACATTTTATCTCAAGCCGGGCGACGTGGAGGCTTGGAAGATTTTGAATTGTATTAAGGGTGGTAGAACGCTCGAGCATTTTAATCGCATCAACCAGTTTGATTACGATGCGTCGATGGTGACAGGTGAGTACATGGAGGAGCGGTTTGCTGATGTACCAGAGGCGATTGAGAACACGCGGAAGATTGCGGACAGATGCAATGTTGAGCTTGAGCTTGGAAAGTGGAACTTTCCAAAGTTTGAAATTCCTGAGGGGCAGACCTTTCTTAAGGAGCTAACAAAGCAGGCGTTTGCGAAGTTGGAAGAGAAGAAGGGTCGTGAGCTTACAGAGGTTGAGGCAGGTCGATTAAACTACGAGCTCGATATTATTGAGCAAAAAGGATTTTGTCCGTACTTTTTGATTGTGTCCGACTTTATTAACTGGGCGCGTGAAAAAGGGATCATGACCACGACGCGTGGATCTGCGGCTGGGTCACTCGTTGGGTATTCGATTGGAATTTCTTCAGTTGATCCTTTGTATTACGAACTTCCGTTTGAACGTTTCTTAAACCCTGAGCGTCCATCTGCACCTGACGTTGATGCTGACTTTGCTGACAACCGTCGCGATGAGGTGCTTGATTATGTGCGCGAAAAATATGGTCACGACCAAGTGGCTCAGATCTGTACCTTTGGATCCATGCTTGCCAGAGGTTCGGTTAGAGATGTTGGTCGTGCGCTTGGGTTTGAGTACGGCATGATCGACGAGATTGCCAAGGTGATCCCGATGGGGTCGCAGGGGTTTGCGATGACGCTCGACCGCGCGCTTGAGGAGTCACCGGATTTGAAGAAAAAATACAACGTCGACGCAAACGTTCGTCGTGTTGTCGACCTTGCGCGCCAGCTAGAGGGGTGCGCACGTCACGTCTCTATTCATGCGGCTGGAACAGTTATTTCTCCAACGGCACTGACAGACTTTACGCCACTGCAAATTGATACACGTGAAGGAAAGATTATCTCGCAGTACGAGATGAAGTCGGTTGAGTCTGCAGGACTCGTCAAGATGGACTTTCTTGGTATCCGCAACCTGTCAATTTTGGGAGACGCGGTTCATTTAGTAAAGAAAACAAAAGGGGATGTTATTGATGTTGAGGAAATCCCGACAGATGACAAAAAGACATTTGAGCTTTTGGCTGCCGGGAACACGATGGGGGTCTTTCAGCTTTCAGGTGATGGGATGACGAAGTACTTGATGGACCTGAAGCCGGTGCGTATTGAGGACATCATGGCGATGGTTGCCTTGTATCGCCCTGGGCCGATGGAGGTGATCCCGCAATTTATTGAGCGTCGATTTGATCCAAAGAAGGTTCGGTTCCTCGACCCTAGAATGAAAGAGTTTTTGCAGAAGTCTTATGGACTTTTGGTTTATCAGGATGACGTGATGCTTACCGCGATCCATATGGCGGGGTACTCGTGGCTTGAGGCGGACAAGTTGCGTAAAGCCATGGGAAAGAAAATTCCTGAGGAGATGGCGAAGCAGAAGATTAAGTTGCTCGATGGGTTTGTTGAACATGGTGTAAAAAAGTCGCTTGCGCAAAAGTTGTGGAAGCAGATTGAGCCGTTTGCGGCGTATGGGTTTAACAAAGCTCATGCGGCGAGTTATGGAATGGTTGCGTACCAGACGGCGTTCATGAAGGCGAACTATCCAGCTGAGTACATGACCGCGCTGATGACCGCTGAGAGCGGAGACCTTGAGAAGATTGCGGAGGCTGTGTCTGAGTGTGCGCGCATGGGGATTGAAGTGCTGCCACCAGATATTAACGAGTCGCTAAAAGACTTTACTTACCTTAACGACAACCAAATTCGTTTTGGTCTTTTGGTGATCAAAAACTTGGGAGGGGAGGTGATTGAGACGATTATTGCTGAGCGCGAAAAGAATGGTGAATTTAAAGACCTCGGTGATTTTGCTGGACGTGTGTCGCACAGAGCGTTCAATAAGAAATCTCTTGAAGCACTAACAAAGGTGGGTGCGCTTGAGCGTTTTGGTGAGCGTAAAAAACTGTTGACCAGCATGGATCGTGTATTGATGCACAACAAAAACATGCAGCGCGAGAAGGCGACGAATCAGCAATCTTTGTTTGCTGCCGCACCGCAAGTGATGGATCAAGACATTGCGCTTCGTGATTGCGAGCCAGCGACGACGCGTGAGCTGTTGATGTGGGAGAAAGAGCTGTTGGGGTTGTTTGTGTCTGCTCATCCTTATGATGAAGTTGTTGAGAAACTAGGGAAGCATCTAACGGATTGCGCTGATGTGCCTACAAAATCTGAGGGGGCGTTTGTGCGTGTTGGGGGTGTGGTGACATCTGTGAAAGAAATTATTACAAAGAAAGGCGACCCGATGGCGTTCATGGGGATTCAGGATTTAACAGGGACACAAGAAGTGATTGTGTTTCCACGAACGTATAAGACAACTAAAGAAGTGTTGCTTGAGGATTCGATTCTACTCGTTTCTGCCAAGGTTTCTAAGCGTGATGGTGAAGAAGCAAAGCTGATTGCGAACTCATTTGTGGTTGTTGGTGAGGGGGAAGTGGATGGTGTGGCGCACATGCTCGAGGTTGGGCAATGGGTAGCGTCTACCGAGCGACGATCTGCTGCTGCGGAATACGCACAGGAGAGTACGCCAAGTCGAGGGGCGCTCTCGATCGCACTCAAAGGAAAACCGACGCCTGAGATGGTCGAAAAGTTGCGTGCGATTTTTCGTGAGGCACCTGGGCCAAAGCCTGTGTGTTTGATGGTGGAGTCTGGTGGGAAGATGCGAAAGATTGAGACAGACTATACGGTTGGTGCAACAGACTCAGTAGTGGATGCAATTGCGCAGATTGTGGGGAGGCAGAATGTGAAGGTGGAGTAGGGTGGAGTTTGTGTTTTTTAAATTGTGTAGTTTTCCATACAAACAAGTTTTTTTTATATTAATACCATTGACAAAACTATGCCCTAGCTTAGTCTCACCGAAGATAACCTCAGTGGTTTCAGGGTGAGGATCGGAGAAATTCCCTACACGCAAAGCCTCACCAATCCGCATCTTCAAATGCAGGTTGGAGCGCTCTTTGATTTCCATGTCTGTTTTTTCGTTGTATAATAAACGTAAGTAATATTATGTCTCCAAAAAAGAAAACAACAACGAAGAAACGCGTGCCGGTTAAGAAGCGTGTTGCTGCGCCAAAGCGCAAGGCTGTGCCGAAGAAAACGGCTAAGGCAAGCTCTACAAAAAAGGCTGCGGTGCCAAAGCATGATTCGACGACTGTGCCTCTTGTGATGTATCGACGCATTGCTGTTGGGTTTGTTGTGATCGTTGCGTTTGCGCTTATGAGCGTTTTGTACCTTGCAACGATGCAGGCTGTTGTTCATGTTGATGCGGTTGAGACGGTTATAGAAAGTGAATATATTATTTCTGCGGTTGAGGTGGCGACAAGTGAGACAGATGTGCCTGCTGAGATTTTTAATGGGACGCTTGGCAAAACAGTTGAGGTTGCTCCGACTGGAGATGGGTCTGTTGAAATTGATGCGGTTGCTACAGGGCAGTTGTCTATTCATAACAACATGACGTTTGCACAGCCTTTGGTTGCAACAACGCGGTTCTTATCTGCTGATGGTGTGCTGTTTAGATTAAGCAATCAGGTGAATGTTCCTGCTGGGGGCACAGTTGATGCTGAAGTTTATGCTGATGTTGAGGGTGCAAGTGGAAACATTGCCGCAACACACTTTACGATTCCTGGATTGAGCGCGGCCAAGCAAGAGCTTGTGTACGCAGATAGTACAGAAGCGTTTGTTGGCGGAACAATCACGCGTGCGGTTGTTTCTGAGGCAGAGATGGAGTCAGCAGCTGATACGCTTTCTGGTGAGTTGTTGCAGGACGCAATGTCCATGTTCCGCGAGGAGGCAACGGCTGGGTATGATGGCGAGCTGTTTGATGTGAATATTCAGGAGAAGTCATTTAGTATTGAGCCAAATACAGAGGCAGATGGATACGAGGTCACAATGACCATTGAGATTGGTGCTGTGTTCTACAATACAGAGGTGCTTGAGAATTTAGTTGTGCGCAAGTTGTACGAAGGGCTTGGGCAAGGGCAGGAGTTTGTTGATACTGGGTTGGGTGATTTAGAAATTTCAATTGAAAGCTACAGCGATGAAGACGGTGAGGCATCGTTGTTGACATCTCTTAAGGGTAGAGCTATTACATCTCGTGCGAGTGACGCATTGTCTGTTGAGCGTTTTGTTGGGCTTAGTGGTGATGAGGTGAGTAGTCTGCTTGTGGGCGAAGGTGTTGCAGAGAATGTTTGGGTAGAGTTTTTCCCATTTTGGGTAAACAGTATTCCTCAGCTTAAAGACCATATTTACATTGAGATCGAGTAGGTCTTGACGGTAACAGCAGACCACGATATCGTTTTTGTATCGCAGTGATAAAAGACATGTTTGCGCATAACTGAATTGTAAGAGAGGAAAAGCCTTGGCTGAAAGCTTTTCTCGATTCAAGTGCCAGGTACTACTTTTTGAGCGAACCAGTCCTGGAGTGGGCATAAAGTAAGAGGGTTGTGTGTTGAGAAATGCGCGCAATCAATTCGGGTGGAACCACCGCATCAGACGCGGTCCCGAGGCTGCACAGAAATGTGGAGCTTTTTTGATAATAAAAACTATATGGAAAACAACAATCTACACGCAATGCGCCACACTGCTGCGCACGTACTCGCAGCTGCTGCTGAGCGACTTTATCCTGGTGTGAAACTAGGAGTTGGACCTGTCATCGACAATGGGTTCTTTTATGACATTCAGTTTCCTGAGCCTATTGGTGAGGATGCACTGAAGCTTCTTACAAAGGAGATGTACAAGATTATTAAGGAAGGGCACGACATGGTGCGTGAGGAGATGAGTATTGATGAAGCGATTAAGTTTTTTGGTGACAAGGGACAAGATTTTAAGGTCGACCTGCTTAACGACTTAAAAACAAAGGGGACAACAAAGCTTAATGCAGATGAGTTGCAGGAGGTTGATGCTGAGCATCCGGATGTTGCGACTGTGTACAAGACTGGTGACTTTGTTGATTTGTGTCGCGGTCCTCATGTGGCGAACACAAAAGAGGTTGGAGTGTTTAAGCTTTGGAAGCTTGCGGGTGCGTACTGGCGTGGAAAGGAGGAGAATGCGCAGCTGCAACGCGTGTACGGACTTTGTTTTGAAACGAAGGAAGATTTGAAGGCGTACCAGACCATGCTTGAAGAGGCGAAGAAGCGTGATCATCGCAAACTTGGAAAAGAGCTCGACTTGTTTGTGTTCTCAGAATTGGTTGGTCCAGGGTTGCCATTGTGGACACCAAAGGGAACCATGCTCCGCAACACACTCGACGATTTTGTTTGGAATCTGCGATCTGACAGAGGATATGAGAAGGTGGAGATTCCTCACATTACAAAAAAAGAATTGTACGAAAAGAGTGGTCACTGGGATAAGTTTAAAGATGACTTGTTTAAGATCGAGACACGTGAAGGGCACATTTTTGCGATGAAGCCGATGAACTGTCCGCATCACACACAAATTTTTGATCGCAAGATGCATAGCTACCGCGACATGCCACAACGTTTTGCGAACACCACAATGGTGTATCGCGATGAGCAGTCAGGTGAGCTCCATGGGCTTAGTCGCGTGCGATCTATTACGCAAGATGATGCGCATGTCTTTTGCCGACATGGTCAGGTGAAAGAAGAGATGCTTAAGATTTGGGATATTATTGAAACATTTTATAAAGGATGTGGATTCCCAGAGCTTCGTGTGCGTTTGTCGTTGCATGACCCAAGTGCACCTGAGAAGTATCTTGGAACTCCTGAAATGTGGAAGGATGCTGAGGATGCACTTCGTAATCTTGTGAAAGAGCGTGGTGTTGAGGCAAAGGAAGAAGTTGGTGAAGCTGCGTTTTATGGACCGAAGATTGATTTTGTTACCAAAGATTCAATTGGACGTGAGTGGCAGGTGGCAACGATCCAGCTCGACATGAACATGCCAGAGCGATTTGATTTGAACTGTATTAATGAAGATGGTGAAGAAGAGCGTGTTGTGATGATCCATGCTGCGATCATGGGGGCGATCGAGCGCTTTATGTCGAATCTTATCGAGCACACTGCCGGGGCATTCCCATTTTGGATGGCTCCTGTGCAAATCAAAGTCGTGTCTGTAAGCGAAGGGTTTAACGATTTTGCAGTAGAGGTTCAAGGTAAATTACAAGCTGCTGGCATACGCGTCGAGTTAGATATCACAGACGAAAACGTAGGAAAAAAGATCCGTACCGCAGCAAAGCAAAAGATCCCATGGACGATTGTTGTTGGATCAAAAGAGGTGGAGGGAGGAGATTATAATGTAAACGTATTTGGACAGGAAGAAGATGTGACGGTGCCAGCTGGTGAGTTGGTTGCACGCGCTATTAAGGAGTCTCAATTTCCCAATTCTTAATTCCTCTCCCATGTCCACTCCTAGTTACCATCTCATCACCTACGGATGCCAGATGAACAAGAATGATTCAGAGCGCATGGAAACCTTGTTGCAAGGTGTTGGTTTGGTGCGCGCTGAGGAGGAGGGGGATGCAGATGTGATCCTAATCAACACATGTTCTGTGCGACAGAGTGCGGAGGATCGTGTGTTCGGAAAGGTGAAAGCACTTAATAAGATCAAGAAGAAAAAACCTGATCTTATTGTTGGTGTTACCGGATGTATGGCTGGGCGTGATCGTGATGGTGCGATTCGCAAGCGACTTCCGATTGTTGATTTGTACTTTCCAACAAAAGACATGGGGCAGTTGCCGCGCTGGATTGGAGAGATTCGTCCCGAGCTAGTAAACAGCACTGATGCTGTTGAGGATTATTTGAAAGTAAAACCTGAGTATCACAGCAAACGCCAAGCGTTTGTATCGATTCAAACTGGTTGCAATAAGTTTTGCACCTACTGTGTTGTTCCGTTTGCACGTGGGCTTGAGAAGAATCGTCCGATACTCGATATCATGAACGAGATCCGTGAGCTTGTTGCACATGGTTGTGTTGAGATCACGCTTCTTGGTCAGACTGTGAATAGTTATATCGCGCCCGATCCTGAGAATTTTAGTGCCAACAATCCATACGAGCATCACTTTGCGCGCATTCTTTGGGAGGTGAACCAGGTGGAAGGTGTAACTCGATTACACTTCACAGCACCGCACCCATTGCACATGACAGATGAGGTGATCGACGCAATGGCTCTTCCGGCGCATCTTAACTTTATTCATCTACCTGTTCAGTCTGGAGATGATGAAGTGTTGCGTCGCATGAATCGACGTTATACAGCCGCAGAGTTTATTGAGGTTATTGATCGTCTGCGTGCAAAGATTCCTAATTTGGCGATTGGTACAGATATTATTGTTGGTTTCTGTGGAGAGTCTGAGGAGCAGTTTCAAAAAACTGTTGAGCTTTTTAAGCGCGCCGATTTTGATATTTCATACACAGCGCAATACTCAACCAGAAGCGGTACAGCGGCAGCAAGAGCGTTTAAGGATGATGTGAGTCGGGAAGAGAAGAAACGTCGCTGGGAGGTGCTGCAGAAGCTTATGGAGGGTATTGTGTACAAAAAGAACCAGCGATTTGTTGGCGAGATCGTTTCTGTGCTTGTTGATCGTCATGAACCTCCAAAGGTTACCGACGAGATGTTAGCAATGCCAGAGAAGATTCAAGAGCTTATGGCTGCACAGCCTGGGCTTTGTTATGGACAGAGTCGCGAGCTAAAGCTAACGCGATTTCCTGGGGGAGAGGAGTATGTTGGTCAGATTGTGGATGTGAAGGTTACACGCGCAGATAAATGGCTTTTGGAAGGGGAGGTTGTATGAAACAAAAAATAATTGCCATCGTTGGTCCAACGGCTGCTGGGAAAACCGGACTTGGTATTGCGCTTGCTAAAAAATATAATGGCGAGGTGATCTCGGTTGATTCTCGTCAGGTGTATAAGGGGATGGATGTTGGGACGGCGAAGGCAGAGGGGAAGTGGGTTGAGGTTGAAATTGAAAAGGGGGGAAGTATTGACCAGTTGTTTGGTGCGCGCAAAACGTTTTTGGTTGATGATGTGCCGCATTGGGGGATTGATCTTGTTAGTCCTGATAAAGATTATTCTGCTGCGCAGTTTAAGGAGTATGCAGAGCAAAAGATAAAAGAGATTGCTGAACGTGGTCGTGTGCCGATTTTGGTTGGAGGGACGGGGATGTGGCTTAAGGCGCTTGTCGACAATCTTGACCTTGCTTCAACACCATCAGACAAGGGGATGCGCGCAGAGCTTGAGGCTCGACGTTTGGGCGATTTGTTTCATGAGTACAAAGAGCTTGATCCTGTTGGAGCAGAGACGATTGATAAAAACAATAAGCGTCGTGTGATGCGTGCGCTCGAGGTGACAAAACTTACAGGGAAACCATTTTCAGAACTCCGGACAGCGGGGGAGTCTAAGTACGATGTGTTGCAACTTGGGTTGAGTTTGGATCGTGAAGCGTTGTACGAGCGGATTAATGATCGTGTTGATGTGATGATTGGTCTTGGGCTTGTAGATGAGGTGCGTGCGTTGAAAGAAAAATATGGATGCGGCATCGATGCTATGACGGGGATAGGGTACCGACAGGTGTGTGAATTTTTAGACGGGAAGGAATCATTGCGGTTTGCGATTATAGAAACGAAGAAAGCGAGCAGGCATTACGCTAAGCGTCAGATGACATGGTTTCGTCGTGATGAGCGTGTCCTGTGGATAACTTCTGGTGAGGAAGTGAACGTAGCTGTGGATAACTTTTTGAAGTAGCGGGGGAGTAAGAGATCAAAAAACGCCCTATTAGGGCGTTTTTGTTTTGATCGTATTTAGTGGCATTCTTTGTCCTTCAAAGTAATCGTTGAATCGCATCGAAGTTCTTGGTGATCGATGTTCCGACTTTTTTTCGGCTATCTCTCCCCTGCTCAGCCAGACAACTTCTTTTATCTCCGGTGCTTCAACAGGGATACGCTCGACATCCTCGAGTTCGCAGATGAAGGAGATTGTGAGATATTCAGAATCGATATTTTGATAAACACTTAAGACCGCGACAGGTTTTACAGTGTACCCAGTCTCCTCGAGACATTCACGGACAACTGATTCAAAAACCGTTTCACCTGGGTCCATGTGTCCACCGGGTTGGTTGAGTACGATAGGTGCGTTTGGATCGTTGTGTGGAATCTGTTCGCGCACAGCAAGCATCTTTCCATCGTGCTCGACAAGAGCCATTGTCGAAACTTTGATTCGATAACGCTCTTCCATACTATTCAGCCTTAAGCTTCACGAGCAAGATGTTTTTAGCAAGCGCAGGGTCGGCTGTTCCTTCAGAAGCTTTCATCACCATTCCGATTAAGAACTTGATGAGCTGATCTTCTCCTGCTTGGTAGCGTGCGACTTCTGCAGGGTTGCTTTCGATCACGCGGTCGATAATCTCAGCCAAGGCACCTTCGTCACTTACTTGCCCAAGCTGCTTGTCCTCCATGATGTGTGTTGGGTCGCTACCATCGTCGAGCATAGCGTTCAATACTTTGAGACCAGCAACGTTGTTGAGCTTGCGGGTGACAATAAGTGTAATAAACTCTGCCATGTTCTCTGGTGTGATTTTCATGGTGCGCACATTGCCACCGCGTTCTGATAAGAGTCCTAAGAGTTTTGAAAGAATCCATCCCGCAACAGCTTTGGACATTTTTTTGTTTTCAACCTGAAGCGCTTCTTCGTCCATTGCATCAAATTCAGGCATCGCGTTCATCCATGCACCAAGCTCTGAGAACGTGTGCTCAACAAAGTCAGCGAGCGCTGGGTCTTCGCAGATCTGTCGTGCATCTGCGGGTTTAAGCTTGTATTCATTGGCAAAACGCAGGCGACGTGCAGCGGGGAGCTCTGGGAGATGGTGACGCATCTCTTCTGCCATGGCCGCAAGTTTTAGTGGTGGGATGTCTGGGTCGGGGAAGAACCGGTAATCCGCAGCGTCTTCTTTAGAGCGCTGGTCTTCTGTAATGCCCTTAACATCATTCCATCCACGGGTGGTGGATTCCATTGGTGGGTTGCCTGCATCCCAAAGCTTTGTCTGTCTTTCGATTTCGTGCTCGAGTCCCCTCTCTACAAATTTAAAAGAGTTGAGGTTTTTGATTTCCGTTTTTGGATTCAACAATGCACCAATCACTTCTCCGTTTTCGTCGATTGGGCGGAGTGAAATGTTTGCATCGCAACGCATGTGCCCCTTTTCCATGTCGGCATTACTAACACCAAGATAGCGGGCGATTTGTCGAAGCTCTTGCAGAAAAACTTTTGCTTCGCGCGGTGAGCGGAAGTCAGGTTGGGTGACGATCTCTACAAGAGGAGTGCCTCCGCGATTAAAATCAACGTAGGTTTTTCCATCCTCACCGTGATGAGATTTTGCTGCGTCTTCCTCAAGGTGTGCGCGCTCCATACCAATCCTTACATTTGTGCGCTCACCGTCTGGCACCTCGATATCAACATACCCACCTGCAGCAACAGGAAGGTCGAACTGTGAAATTTGGTATGCCTTTGGAAGGTCTGGGTAGAAGTAGTTTTTTCGATCAAACTTTGAGTACTCAGCGATGTCGCTATTAAGAGCGAGGCCCACAAGCACACCAAACTTCACAGCCTGTTCATTGATGACAGGGAGTGTGCCTGGGTGACCGAGACAGATTGGGCAGACGTTTGTGTTGGGTGCAACAGCCGTGTCATGCGTTGAGCATCCACAAAACATCTTTGTTTTTGTCTTAAGTTGCAGGTGAATCTCAAGACCAATAATCGATTCGTATTTCATAGTCTCCAAAGCCTACCCCGCGTCGCAGGTGTTTTCAAGTTCCTTTTTAAAAGGGTTCTTTTTAAGATCTAGATAGAGCATGGTCATATATACGGCCACCCACGGCATAGCGATCACTTCTCCTACAATCTGGATTGTTTCAGCCCAAATAGGAGCTTTGTTTTGATCAAAAACAGTAAGAGGGTCGATGCCAGCAAAGCTTGCAACAAGCATGATTACGAGTGCAGCGACACTTGAGTAGATAATGCCGATTGCTAGCGGGCCACCAACAAGTCGTCCGGCAACTTTGAAGAATCGACCACGCACCATCTCTTTGCTATCAGCGAGCGCTTGCATGCCCCGCTTGTCCTCTAAGATTGCGATGGGTTGTGCAAAGCCGTACCAAACAAGAAAGAGAAGTCCTGGCGCAACGAAGAGTAGAATTCCTCCGATAAAGATAATTGCTTGTAAAAAGACAACGCCAAGAAATGCAGGTAAACGTTGTGTGGATTCTAAGTGAAGTGTCTTTGTATCTAATGGCTTATTCTCTATCAACTGTACGCTGAGTTTGATGAGAAGGATTGAGACCCAGAACGCAAAGAAGAGTTCGACGGCTCCTGCAAGAATTGCTCCTGTCGTAGTGAGCCAGTGTTCGGGTGCGTACGAAAGCGCAATCATGGCTGCAAAAGGCACAAGAAGCCAAGTAGCGTATCCCAGCATGAGCCAGATGTTCTCTCGGTACAACTTGAGCGAGCGCTTAAAGAGTTCTGTGAGTGAGAGCAGCATAGGTTTATGCGTCTTTGATTGATTGGTAAAGAAGTACGTCTGAAATGATAATGAGCGGATTGATGAAGATGACAATAAGAGTTGGTAGAACAGCGTCAGTCATTGTGGCGATGCGTAGTTGTAGATCAAGGCTGATCCCAGCACTTGCGTCCACGAGGACATTGCCGATGTAGCCGACGATTACCATGACAAAAAGTCCAAAGGCGATAAAGACGAGCTTTGGTACGACGATGCGAATAAGTGCCTGCCAGAATTTTCCACGTACAAGTTTGCGTGAGGCTTCAAGTGCTTTTTTGCTAGGGGTCTTTTCAAGAATGGTTATGATTGGAGCAAAGAAGTAGTACACCATCCATTGGAAGCTAAGGTAGAGCGCTACGAAGATTCCTAGCACTAGGAGAAGATTTCCGATAAGTACAAGTCCGCTTACATTAAGCCATGCGCCAATCCCAGCAATAATGGCTGGGGGAGCAAAACCAATCACGATCGCAAGGAGCAACATGAGGAGCACCATGAATGTTGTGATTGCTGCTGGGATAAGGACTTCCTTTCCTTCTTTTAACGCCATTTTGTGATCTGGTCGCTTGCGAGATAGGTGTGTCTTTACCATGCGTGTGAGCGAGGTGTAGATCCAGAATGTAAGGATTGGGGCAATGAGGTATGCCGTTAGTGCATAAAGACCAATACCAAACATTTCACCTCCAGTCAGGTCTGAGCGAAGTGTGAGTGCGCTTGATGATGGGTAAAAGGCTAGGGCTATTACGTAAAGAATAGCTGTGACAAGGATCCAGCCAGAGACTCCGAGAAGTTCGGTAATCCTCGTTTTGTAAACGTTGAATGATTCGTCGATAAGTTGACCGACGGAAATGAGAGGTTTTGGCATAACTAGCAAGTAGTAAAAATATGATCGATAAGTTGTTTGGCGCGCGCGTTGGTTTGCTCGAGAGAGTCTGAGGTGTCTAGGTCAAAAATGTCTGTGCCTTTTGATGTAAAAAGTTCGCGGAGCCATTTGGATTTGTAACGCTCCTCCTGTTTCTTTAAAAATTCTAGTTCTACAAATACACCTTTTGATTCGTCGCTTCGTGACTTGATGCGCTCGTGCGCTTGGTTTGCTGAGATGCTTGTGAGGATAAGTGCGGTGGGTACGTTCTCAAGAGCAAGCTTGTTACCTGGGAGATTCATAATGGTCTCGAGCGGTACAGAGTTGTCCATGATGGGTTGGTAGACGAGTGAGCTTGAGACGCCACGGTCTTGGATGATCGTTTTGCCAGCCTTGAGTGCTGGGATGATCAGGCGTTTGTACATCATCTGTCTGTCGAGAGCGAAGGCGTGTGCAAGCTCTTCGCCGCCATAAGGCAGATCAGATCGTGAGAGTTCGTAGCGAATAGCTGCGCCCACCCATGAGCGTGTTGGCTCGTAGGTAAAATAGACATCGTAGTCGGGGATGTCTTCAAATGTTGGGGGTGCAGGTTCTTTCCAATCGTTCAATCGAAAAACGCGATGTTCGCAGTCTTGTGCCCATGCATCAACTGATCGAAGCACCGTAGATTTCCCGCTACCGGTAATGCCGTCAACAATAATAAATCGTCCTTTGTTCATAGGTTCGAGAGTTGTCCACAAGGACGTTGTCTTCCTGCCTATTTTAGCCCAAATACGGCCTGGTGGAAACCTGTCGGTGGGTGGTACAGTGTTGCTTGTATGACACCATTTGACGTTCAATATAAAGAAGCGATTCGTTTGATTATGGAAGAAGGGATTGATGTCCCAAACCCATGGTCAGGTCGTGTGACCCGTATGGTTCCTGGTGTAACCTTGCGTGTAGATGTTGCGGAGTGTTTTCCGTTGTTAACACTTCGGAAAATTCCATTACGTCTTTTTATTGCTGAGCAGGTTTGGTACTTGATGGGCGAGAAGAACGCCACCTGGTTGCAGCAGTACACAAAAATTTGGGATGCATTTTTGGAAGAAGACGGTACGGTGCAGGCGGCTTATGGTCATCGGTGGCGTCATCATTTTGGGCGCGATCAAATTGATTTGCTCGTGACACACCTCAAAGAGAATCCTGCATCTCGACATGCAGTTGTGATTACTTGGGATCCTGCAGATGATGGTTTTGGTCTCGACAAAAAGTTGAATGTCCCATGTCCGTATACATTTACTGTTAACATTGCTGGAGGAAAACTTCATCTCCACAACATCATTCGCAGCAACGACATGATGCTTGGGTGTCCGCACGATGCCGCAGGTTTTGCACTATTACAGTGTTTCTTGGCTGAAAAGCTAGGTGTCGAGCCAGGGATCTACACACATTCAATTTCAAACGCACATATCTACGACAATCACTTTGATGCCGCAAACGAGCTCATGAGTCGCAGTCACGATCACGGAACGGTAAAAGTAACGATTCCAGAAAATGGTTATGATCGCGCGGTAAAGGGAGATACCGAGCTTGTGAGTGAATTGTTTAAGCAAGTAAAAAGTCAGTACAATCCCCTTGAATCAATTAAAGGAATGAAGATTACCGTTAACGTTTACTAAACATGAAAGTATTACTTATCGCCGCAATTACTGCGGATGGAAAAATTGCTGAGACAACTGATCAAAGATCACTTGATTGGACGAGCAAAGAGGACTTGAAGTTTTTTATTGAGAAAACAAAAGAGGCCGGTGTTGTGATCATGGGTAGGAAGACTTATGAGACGTTTGGTAAGCCTTTGAAAGGACGCAGGTTGATTGTGATGTCATCAAAAGGAGATGATGGACTTATGGATAAAGTGGATGAGCTTGAAGCTGGAGTTGTCGAATATTCTCGACTAGACATTAAGCAGATGATCAGCAAGCTTGAAGCGCAAGGGTATGATCAAGTCGTTGTTGCCGGAGGTGCATCTGTTTACGGTCAGTTTTTGGAGCAAGAGCTTGTGACAGATGTTTATCTTAATGTTCATTCGATTTTGTTTGGTGCAGGCGTACCACTTGCAACAGGGTTCGAACGTGTGCAGATGAAGCTTGAAGATGTCAGTCGTTTAGGAGAGCAGGAGGTTCTACTCCATTACACTGTTTAATAAAAAAACTGGCGTCGGGATAATCCCTGCGCCAGTTTTTTTGTTTGCTAAGCCTCTCTTTGCAGGTTGATATCTGCTAACTCTTTCTCGATAAATAATTCATTTGATTCGATCTTTCTAAGAATCTGACCATACTCTGGAGTATGTCTTAGTTCTTCGTTTTGCATATCGACAAGCATGGTTCTAAACGCTTCTGTTTCTCCAAGTGTGTTGACCAAATCTTTGCGCATGTCGTTTGCTGTGTGTTGCGCGTTGTATCCATCGCTATCAAAGACCACTTGGGTGACAGTGTTTGTTGTGTCCGGGTAACCACCCACCATTTTGTACCCACGATAGATTTCGTTTGAGGTGATTCCGCGTGCGCTAAGGGCTTGCTCTTCGTATTGCCAATGGTCAAAGCGAGCCATGTTTACATTTGTAACCTCACCTTTGAGGTTGTAGTGAAATCTTACTCTTCCGTGCCTGTTTGCAAACCGTCCTAATTTTTCACCGTCTTGATATCGGGTTTTTCCTGCATCGGAGTCGCTGGTCTGTTCTGTCGGTTCGCCGTTATTTACTGCTACAACACCCCCGCCACCAGTATCTACTGGAGCCTCTGGTGCAGCGGTGTTAACGAGAATAATACCAGATGTTTCTGCGGCGTGCTTGATAACATTATGGGCTCTGTCTAAGTATTCTGCGTTACCACTGCGAAGTTCTGCTGCCAATAACCTTCGCAACAATACAGCCTCACCAGATGTGGGGTTCTCAATAATTTGAGCTGAGCGGAGAGCTTTCTCGTAAATAAAGATACGCATTGCTGTTTCTTTGATCGAATCTTTTCGGTCATCAATGCCGTTAAAGGAATCTTCCTCCCAATTGTCATCGAGCAGCTCTTGCGATGCGGTGGCGAATGACGGTGGGGCCTTGGCGATCTCGTCGTCTAGGTTGATGCTTGGGGTGTGTGAACCATCGTAATCAAATTTGATACGACCAAGTCCTTTTACTTTAATTTTTACATCAGACTCACTTGCTTCAACATCGGCTTTGATATCCGCGAGAGTTTCTGTTGATAGTGAGGCAAGTTCTTCGTTTCCTTGTTCGCCAATGCGAGCGATTTCATCGAGCATCTCGCGACGAACTAGATGTGCTTCTGCGCTATCGCCTAAGTCGTTGTCTTCAAGTGCGTGCAGGGTTCGCTCATAAGCTTCGATGCGTAGAACAGCTTGCTTAACCACCTCGATGTCGTGAGCGATCTCTGCTTTAAGATCTGAGTCGAGAGATGAGCTTGCCATCATTGCGTCGACTTGCTTCAGCTCTGCGGCATTCAGATCCATTCCAGTGATCTCTGCTCCCGTAACTGTGCTGTCTGGTCCGTGTTCAAAATCAACCTCAACACCCTTACCAAGCATAAGCTTGTCGATACCTGCTGAATGAGGTGTTGGATCAGATGCAATTGATCGTTCGGTAATCGACCCAATGCGTGATCCGCTTTCGTAGGTGAGTCCTTGTTCTTCAGCCTCAGCAAACGTCATTGCTTCACCTGTAGCAGTGTCAACGAGTTGGATACCACCATCTTTTGTGGCATGCACAGCAATCTTTCCAATAGCGTCAGTATCAAGTCGCGTGTCTCCATCTTCGCGGATCGCTCCAGCGTCACGTGCGGTTTGAACGGCTTTGTCGAGCGCCCAATCTTTTACTCCGGTATCGTCGCCTGTATATCCAAACGATTTAGGATCTTCCATGTACTGGTTGCGAAGAAGTGCTGTGATGCTGTTGTGATCTCTGTCTGCGCTAACAGTAATTTCTTGAGAGACTTCAATGATCGGAGTTTCAACTGGCGCTGAAGACTCTGCTGACGCCGCAGCTCCGGTTTCTGCTCCAGGCTCTGTGGTTGCAGCTACCGCCCCACCATCGACACTTGCAACTGGTGCCGGAGTGCTTGTTTCGGCAGTAGAAGGTGTTGGTGTGGTTGTTGATGTGGGTGTAGGTTTCGGTGGTGGAGTGACGGTTGCTGGAGTTGTCGTCGTAGATGAGTCTGGTGTCGCAACAGCTTCTTCCTTACTGTTAAACAGGTCTGTAAAAAAGCGTACGACTGGATTTGAAGGATAACGATCGTCTGCTGCTTCTAGCGCCTCAGTTAAGCTCTTTTTAAGACCTTCTACATGTTTACCAGGGGCGATATCGCCAACATCATCACCGAATGCAAAAGTGGCAAGACCACCAAAGGTAGCGAGAGTTCCAAGGGCTTTTATTCGGCTAATGTTTCGTCCCCAAATGGTTTTTGCTCCTCCTCCCTCAAATTCATTTATTTTTTCATGGATTCCACTCACAATCATTTCGTTCCAGTATGCATCTGGACGTTCACCCTCCTCAATTTCCTTACTGACTTTTCTATGACGTTCAAATAGTGAAACAGCAGAGAATGAGGCAAGACGATAAACTTCAAGCCCCGTTACTTTGAACAGTGTGTTAATTCCTTGTTTGAGCACCTCCGTCTCCTTGATGCGTGTCTCAATAGACTTTTTGAGAACCTCAATAATTTCCTTGTTCCGTTTTTCTTCAAGATCTTCAAGATCTTGCTCGTACTTATTGATGATGCCTTCGATCTTTCCAATCAGCTTCGCTTTCTTTGTTTCAGTGAGGAATTCAGATTGTTGAATTCGTTCTGCAATTACACGTTGTTTTTCGATGAGTAGCTCGTGTCCAGAAAGCTTGGGTTCTTTTTCTGCTGCTTTGAGCGCATCGAGAATACTTGCTCTTTCTTTGTTTGTGTAGCGTCTCTGGAATCCGTATTGAATTGCATCAGGGATTATTTTTACACCAAAAATACTCATGGCAGCACCAAGCCCAGCACCAGCTAATGCTTTGGCTGTATCAACTCCTGTTGCTTCGTAGTCCTCTTTTTCTTCCGTGCGGAGCTCACCAGTAAACCGACGTTTGAATTGTTCTGCATGTCGACCGAGACTTTCTTTAAATCCTGATTGTTCGACAGGTTCTGAATCTGACTGCTCTTCATCGTTTTCAACCTGTACTGATTCTGTGCTAACAGCAGGATTGATTTCATTCGACTTGTCGTCGTCGACTTGCTCGTTTTTTAGAATCGCATCTATTCTTGCGGAGGCTTCTGTTTGAAAACTCACTCTCATGCTTTCTGTGCGAAGACTCTTCTCAACTTGAAGCCATTCATCAATGAGTTTTTCTGTTTCTGCTTCAATGGCTACCACACGTTCAGGGGAGAGGCTTAACATCTCGTCCTTTTGGACGATCGAAAAATCGTCCATACCGAGCATTTGCTCTAATTGATGAACATCATCTTGGATCTTGTCATCGACGGCTGTGATTGATTCAGTGACAGTGTCTGGGGTTTGTGCTTTTACACCATCGAGCATTTCATTGATCTCTGCCAAGATATCATTGAGATAAAGTCGATTTATTATTTTTTCGCTTAACAAAATTGGATCCTTAGGAGGATTTTCCGGATAAGTTTCTGTAAGGGTTCTAATTAGTCTGGAAAGCTTAATGTCAGCATCTTTCAGTTGTTGTACAGATAGTTTTTCAAATTCACTTGTATTTTTTATTGCATGCAAAGGCCATTCAGTTTCAAGGGTTTTCAAAAGCCTCTGCACTCTTTCTAGCTCCAGCTTGTGTTCTGCTGGATTTTCATTTTCCAGCTGTTTTTCTTGGGTTTGCTCGGGTGAGAATCTTTGTCTGTCACCAGAGTTCACAACGGCATTGTGGATGTGCATTGGGAAAAAGTTTTCAAGAAGCTTTTCTTTTTCTTTCGGTGTTGATTCAATCTCTTCTGAAATTAATACAAGAAGTTTTTTGAGATCAACAAGATCTTCCAGCGACCAGCTATCAAGTTTTTGCAATTCCTCCAAGGTGCGGGAAATTAATGAAACTTTTACATCTAGGGAGGATCCTAGTTTTTCTAGATCCTCCAGCACCTCACGTTTTTGCTCTTGCAGCTCGACGTTAGAAGGATTTCCTTCTGGCACTCGTACAGCAAGAGGCTCCGCGGCTCCAAACACAGAAACAGCTTTATTGATTCGAGTCTTGATTGTGTTGGCAAAGGCCGCTCGATCTGATACTGGCACCTGTTCAAAGTCGTACTTTATTTGATTCAGTATATTAACAAGGTCTTGTAGTTGGTCTGCAGACATGTGTCCAAGTCCATCTAGCTTCTTTTCAGTTGTGCCAAAAAGAACCCCTGCATCTTTTAGAGCAGATTGAAGATCTTGTAATTTTCCCCATGCTTCTGTTTGCTTCTTACGCTCACTTTCTGCATTCGCTGGAGATGTGGATTCTGGGGTAGTGGCTTGTGGGGGGAATGAGTTATCGGCCACTGTTGTGTCGATGATTTTTCTAGCGCTATTTACAAACGCACCTTTAGCTGCTTCCTTGTCTGCTTCAGGGATTGAATCAAATTCTACCAGTATTTTACCAAGTTCATGATGAAATGCGTCTAGCTCTTTTGCGGCCAGATCATCAAGAATGTCAATTTTGGTGTCGGCTGATATGGAAATAATACCTCTTTGAATCAAGGCTGCCCGAAGAGTCTTGACGTTCTCCCAAGCTTCATCTTGTATTCTGAGCCTTTCTTCCCTGGAAATTTTCCCCTCATGGCCTGGTGCATCTAAGTTCATAGAGTTTCAATATGATCGCGAATTTGATCGATTTTTTGTTCGCGCATGACTTCGTCTGTGGCTTTTGTGATCTCGGTCATCTCTTTGTTGTTTAGAGATTCCTTCTTTGCGTTGAAGTCTTCTGTGATGTCGTTGAGGGTGTTAAGGAGTTTGTCTACGAGCTCGATGTCTTTGTCCTCCCAATCCAAAAGAAGTTTCTCTATCTCAGCTTGTTGCTCGGGGCTTGGGGAGAGTGCAAGCATGTCGATTACCATCAGCTTTGTTTCGCGATCAAGTGATCCATTTTTGAGAATGTCTGTAATGCGAACCCAATCCATACTATTGCTCTAGCTGATTAAGAATGTCTTCTACTTCATCAAGCTCTGCCATTGTTTGAGCCTCAAGATCTTTTCGCTCTTTTGTGTAGGCATCATTTGCAAGCTCAATACTTTTTACAAACTCTCGCGCTTCAATCTCAGGGGCACCTGCGACATTTTTTTCTAAAATTGCGATGAGCATGTCTATCTGCTCTGGTGTCATGTCGGGGATAAGCGAAACAAAAGCTTGCTTAACGTCATCAGGTAATGATGCAGTATGCAAAAGAAGGCCAATACGATTTCCAATCACTTTGGCTTGCTCTTCAGGTGTTGGTTGGTCAGTCATAGTATGTATGGTATTTTCCTTTAGTATAACACTTTCTTTTATGACAAATGTGGATTACCCGTACATGCCAGAAGGACGAGAGTTAAAGTTTGTTTCGGTGGAGGATTCTTTTATGCAAGAGGCTGCAAAAGCTCGTGGTGAGCGCGCTGGAGATCCGCTTTGGCCCATTGGTGCCGTCTTGGTAAAGGATGGGGAAGTTGTTGCTACAGCAGGGAACGGCTTTGATAAAGGGGCCGGCCGGGTGCATGTGTGTCCGCGGATTGTGGAGGAGTGCGCGAGTGGTGTTGGATACGAGTTGTGCGACTTACACAATGCAGCAGGGCACGCCGAGCCAATGGTGATTAAGGTTGCGCGTGACGCCGGTGTAGAGACGGAGGGCGCAGACTTTTATATGTACGGTCATTGGTGGTGCTGCGAGCCTTGCTGGAATGTGTTGATCGATGCGGGGGTGCGAGATGTATATGTGGTCGACGATGCGCATGAGCGTTTTAGTCGAGATAGGGTATATGCAGAAACGTTGAAATCGACGGTGAAGAGCGCGTACATTGCAGGGCCGATTACAAACGTTGTCGACTTTGAATCTCAGAAGAAATTTTACGAAGCGATTGGGGAGGTGTGTGAATCAATGGGGTGCAAAGCAAGGATCCCGCATCGCGACAATGTTGTGAATGAAATCTTTGATGGTGGTAATTGTGAGCAGGTGTATGAGTGGGCGACTAATGAGGCACATGTAAACGATGTTGTGGTGGCAGAGGTGAGTGATCCATCACTTGGAACGGGTGGGGAACTGGTCGAGGCTGTGTATGCAAAAAGGCCTATTGTGCTGCTTTCAAAAGTTGGGTCTAAGGTTTCTCGGTTTGTTCTTGGGAATCCAGCGGTGGTGTATCACATCGAGTACGAGAATCAGGAGGATGTTTGTCGAAAATTGAAGAATGTTTTGAAGCAGTTGTAAAAATAAACACCACACTTAGGCGACGATCGTCACCTAAGTGTGGTGTTTTAAGAGAGTGTTCAATAAGATTCATTTGTCTTATTGAATACAGGTAATCAAAAACAGCCTGTTTATAGCTGTTTTTTTGGTTTTGCGACAACCACCCCTAACCCTTCCTTCCCTGTACTTAAAAGGAGGGGGATCGGAATGGTGATTATGCTTTGTAGTTTTCTTTTAGTTCATCTAGCTTTCCGTTCACCAGCAATTCTCGCTCTTCATCTTTGTCGAGCTTGAATCCTTGTGAGCCACTCTCTGAATATTTGGCAGCAGAGACTCCGTGGAGGTTTGCTTCCTCGGGGGTGAGGGTGTCGTCTAGTTTTTGGAAGATGACTTGGCAGACGCGCTCGCCGGGGTAGATGCGGAGTACTTGGTCGCCGGCTTCGTTTTTCATTGGGAAGATCAGGTTGCCTTTGTAGCCTGTGTCGATGATACCTGAGAGCGAGAGGTTGATCCCGCGGCGGTTGGTGCTGGTGCGCGGGAAGAGGATTGCCATGAGGTTCATGGCGTTGACCTCGATGCGCTCAAGACTTGTTCCGATCACAAACTCGTTTGGGAGCAGATCGAAATACTGTCCGGGTTGGAGATGGATCTCGTCGAATTGTTCGCGGTGTACATCAATGTCATCGATTGAGACTTTGATGGCGCGCCGTCCTTTCTCGTCTACGGTCCAGTTGCGGGGGATAAGGAATTTGTAGCCGAGGCGTAGGTCGACGGCGTGGGGCTGCATTTGGAACTTGTCCACAGCAGGGGTGAAGCGTAAATCACCAGAAGTGATGGATTCTTGGATTTGTTTGCGGGTAAGTACAGACATAGTGGTCATAGCCTGACACAAATTTGGCAATCAGAAAACCCCATCTTAGACAGATAGGGCTTGGCGTTGCAGAATGCCGAGCTGTTGCTTGAGTGCAGCAAAGTCATCGGTTTGCAGATTCTTGTGATGGCCGCGTTGCTCGTGGAGCATTCGAACCACCAGTGCTGCTTCAGGAAGCTTGTTCAGGCGCATGGCTGTGAAGACCAGGACGAACAAGGTCTCGGTGGGGATTGAGATGGGGGCATGCATCTCGAGGAGTCGTTCCCCAACCAGATAGATGTCGTTGAGTAGATTCCAGGCGCCATCGAGATCTCCCACCACCTGCATTGCCCAGCCGCCATGGCCATACTGGTTCATCTCGTTTGCGCCATGTAGAAACGTCGGCTCATCTAAGAGGATATGAACAGCGAGCCCAAGGTCGTCATCTGAGACTTCTGAGATCTCTGAAGATCTTCCGCGCCTTCTCATTACTGAGGCGAGAGCTGTGTTGCGGACGCGGTATTTGAGTATGGCTGTTTTGATTACCCATCTTGTTGGTGGGTGTGTGGCAAGGTTGATCATGAATGCCTCCTGCTTGCAGAAGGCTATTAATAATTTAGGTTTGTGTCAACCAAAAACACTCGCCCGAAGGCGAGTGTTCTTTTTTTGTTTGTTACGCGATGTCTACCTTGATTGCAGGTCCGAGTGTTGTACACACGGTTGCGCTCTTGATAAAGATGCCCTTTGTTGTTGCTGGTCGAAGACGTTTGATTTGTTCAACCAATGCCTCGAGGTTTTCTTGTAGCTGAGCTTCTGTAAAAGATGCGCGGCCAAATATCTGGTGGATGTTTCCATCCTTGTCATTTTTAAATGACTCTTTTCCAGCCTTCTGCTCTTGGATCATCTTTGTGACGTTTTGACCAACAGTGTCAGTCTTTGGGTTTGGCATAAGTCCACGTGGCCCGAGCAAACGCGCGAGCTTTGCGATCTTAGGCATCATGAGTGGTGTGGCAATAGCGACATCAAAGTCGATCTTTCCTTTTTGCGCCATCTCAGCAATGTATTCTTCATTACCGACAATGTCAGCACCAGCCTCTTTTGCCTCTGCCTCTTTTTCAGCCTCTACGAATGCTGCAACACGCTTTGTCTTTCCAGTTCCGTGTGGAAGCGCAATTGTTCCACGCACTTGCTGATCAGACTTTGTTGGATTGATTCCGAGGCGAAGATGAAGTTCAACCCCTTCGTCATACTTAGCTGTTGCTGTTTTCTTGCTGAGCTCCATAGCTGCACCAATGGTGTAGGTCTGGTTTTCGTCAACGAGAGCCTTTACTGCTAGATATCGTTTACTTGGCATAGTGGTTCGGTCGATCAATTTCTTGATCTCCCACATTAGGTTATTGAATAGTGTTTAGCCTTTGATCTCAACTCCCATCTGCTTTGCTGTTCCTGCAATGATCTTCATTGCTTGCTCAACATCGTTTGTGTTGAGATCTGGCATTTTCTTTTCTGCAATCTCTTGAAGTTGCGCACGAGTCAAGCGTCCTACCTTTGTGGTAAGTGGGTTACCAGAACCCTTCTTGATTTTTGCAAACTTCTTGATCATGTCAGAAGCAGGTGCAGTCTTGGTGATAAAGTCGAATGAACGATCGTCATAGACGTTAATGATCACCGGTACAATTTCTCCGCGACGGTCCTGTGTTGCAGAGTTGAATTGGTTTACAAAGTCTCCAATAGGGAGTCCGTGCTGACCAAGAGCTGGTCCGATTGGTGGGGCAGGTGTAGCCGCTCCTCCAGAGATTTGCAGCTTGATCTGCGTCATGAGTTTCTTTGCCATAGTGTTTATAGTGGATTCTCGTATTTAGCGAGTGACCACACCACAGTCGCTCGCGCGCAACGTGGCAGGGCTAGATAATTAGTGGCGAGACAATAGCTTAAACTTTCTTAACTTGCAAGAAGTCCAACTCGACTGGGGTTTCGCGTCCAAACACAGATACGAGAACCTTGATCTTGCCGCGCTCTGGGTCAATTTCTGAAACTTTACCTTCCTGTCCTTTAAACGGACCATCAGTAATTTGAACAGGTGAGCCTTTCTCGACGTCGAGAGCATATTCTGGCTCATCAACTCCCATACGTTTCTGAAGTGCTTCGATTTCTGCTGGAGCGATTGGTGTCGGAATGGTTCCTGTTCCAATAAACCCAGTAACGTTTGGTGTGTTACGCACCACGTACCAAGAGTCATCTGTTACAACCATCTCTACAAGTACGTAACCAGGAAAGATTTTCTCTTCGATGGTTTTGCGCTTTCCGTTTTTGATTTTGATCTTCTTTTCTTTTGGAACGAGAACACCAAAAATTTTCCCTTCCATGTCCATGGTCTCAATACGCTGTTGTAGGTTTTGCATCACGTTCTCCTCGTATCCCGAGTAGGTGTGAATTGCATACCAGCGTCGACCAAAGTTAGCTGTTTGTTTTGCCATACTTTTATGAAGTAATGGAGATCAGCCAGTCGAGCCCCTCGTTGAGGAGCCAGTCAAGGCCACCGAAGAATCCGGCGATGAATAAGCTTAGTACAATAACAATGAGTGAGTACTTTGTCGTAACCTGATTCGTCGGCCATGACACCTTTTTCATCTCTTCGCGAGACTCTTTAACATAACGAAAGAGCCACAAGATCGGATTCGCCTTTTTTTCTGTTGTTGGTTGCATAAAATTGAGTATTTTAAAAAAGGCCTGTTGGGCCCATTCGTCTGTGACTATAGGGGATATTGAGGTTTTTGGCAAGCCACGTCGCTCGCGAGCGACGTGGCAAGGGGGCTGGTGCATAAAACTAAAAGCGACAGAACCGTATGTTCTGTCGCGAGCGCTTGAGAGCTAGTTAGTAACCGTCTCAGTAGGCTTTGTTTCGATGCGTCGTCTCCAGGTGTGATGAGATCGATACAATTCGTTCAGTTTTCCTCGAAGACGATTTCGCCACCCCTTACTTGATGGGGTTGGTACGTACAGGACGAGAAAAGAGGTGCTGAATTGCGAGGTTGAGAGCAAGAGCTTCAGCGGTTCTACGTCATCGGGGTTCGGAGTGCAGATCACGAAGAGATGACTATCGTCCCGGGTTTGAATGTGGACGAGCGGTACAATTATGCCGTCGATACGCAGAGAGATCGCACGTGCTTCTTCATACCAGCTTGGCAGAGTAGGGTGAGTTTCCAGATGCTCTGCAAGGAACAGTGCGCACCCTGTTGAAAGTTTCTCTCTGTGTGCATGGAGCACTTCACAAATGATGACAAGATCAATCCTCCAATGGGTCCAGAAACGAATTCCAAACTGTGTAACCTCGTGCATTTTTTCAGAGAGCTTTCGATAAAGATCGTTAGCAATCTCCAGGTCGGATCGACTTGGATTCACAAAAATGGCGATGTGAGGCGTTCCTCGTTTGTAGTTCAGGAGAGATGGATTTTCTTCCACCAGAACACTCCTCTCGGATCCAACGACTCGAATGCGGATTTGTGCACCAAACGAAGTGCTACACATAATTCGCATGCCCTTGCGATTTGCTTGGTATCCAGTTGTCCTGAAGCTAGTCAGCCAAGGGATGTGTTTGGATAGACGACTCAAGATATGCAGAGCGCGATTCATCTTTGTGGGCTGGTGTTGGTGTGCTGCAGACATGATGTCTCCTTGGTGTAGCAACAAAAAAAACTAACAGAAAGAGAGGGAGGTGTCAACCAAAAAGACAGGCTTGCGCCTGTCTTTGTTGTTAGATGTCCAAGTTCTTTACTGTCTTTGCGTGTGTCTGGATGAACTTTTTTCGTGGAGCAACTTCTGCCCCCATCAAGACCTCGAATGTTTCATTGGCCTTTTCTGCGTCCTCGATCTCAACACGCTTCATGAGTCGAGTCGCTGGGTTCATGGTGGTGTCCCACAATTGATCTGGGTTCATCTCTCCAAGTCCCTTATAGCGTTGGATGTTTACTTTGACACCAGAGACTTCTTGAATTTCAGCTTCTGATTCAACATCTCCAGCTTCTGAGGAAGATGCTTCTTTTTCAACCTTTGCTGCCTTGGCTTTTTTACCTTTCGCACTATTTGCAATCAGTTCCTCAATCGCTGCTTCTTTTTGCTCTTCTGAATAAGCATATCGGAAACTCTTTCCAATGTTCACACGGTACAACGGAGGTTGTGCGATGTAGATATGCCCCTCAGTAATAAGAGCTGGGAAGTAGCGGAAGAAGAGGGTGAGGAGGAGGGTGCGAATATGGGCTCCGTCAACGTCGGCGTCAGTCATGATGACCACGCGGTCGTAACGAAGTTTTTCGATATCGAATCCTTCTCCAATGTTTGTTCCAAGCGCAATAACGAGTGACTTGATTTCATTGTTTGCCAGCATCTTGTCGAGGCGGGCACGCTCTACGTTTAGAATTTTTCCACGCAGCGGAAGGATCGCTTGGTTTTCACGGTTGCGCCCTTGCTTTGCAGAACCTCCAGCAGAGTCTCCCTCTACAATGAAGATTTCAGAATCTTCAGGGTTACGAGATGAACAGTCAGAAAGTTTCCCCGGAAGCGTAAGACCGTCCAAGGCTCCTTTACGGAGAACAGTGTCACGTGCAGCGCGTGCAGCACGACGTGCCTGTGCTGCCAGGAGACACTTTCCGATGATGCCTTCTGCATCTCTAGGGTGTTCCTCTAGGTAGATGCGGAATGATTCACCAAAGATAGATTCGACGGCTGTGCGTGCTTCTGGGTTTCCAAGTTTAGATTTTGTTTGTCCTTCAAACTGCGGCTCCTTAATTTTGACACTAATGATTGTTGTGAGTCCTTCACGAACATCTTCACCAGTTAGGTTTTTATCCTTCTCCTTTAAGATGTTTTTTGAACGTGCGTAGTTGTTAAGCTCGCGTGTTAGGGCTGAGCGGAAACCAATAAGATGCGTTCCACCGTCTGGGTTGGTGATGTTGTTTGCAAAACAGTGTACAGACTCGTGGTACTCATCTGTGTACTGAAGTGCAACTTCTACATCCATGTCTGCATCTTCGTCGTGCTTTGAAACGTAGAAGACGTTTTTGTGCTTTGGAGATTTTCCGTGGTTGAGATGTCTTACGTAAGAGGCAACACCACCTTCAAAGTAAAAGGCGTATCCACGAGAGTCTCCCTCAACACGTTCGTCAACAACGACGATCTTTACGGCCTTGGTTAGGTAGGCTTGCTGTCTCAAGTGATCAAGAATGGTCTTGAGATCAAATTCAGTTGTTTCAAAAATGGAAGCATCAGGCGCAAATGTAATGCGTGTACCTGTGCCTCTTGCTTTTCCGACTTCTTTAACGGGCTTCTGTGGTTTTCCAATTTTGTATTCCTGCTCCCAGAGTTTTCCTTCACGACGAACTTCTGCTTTGAGGTAGGTAGAAAGTGCGTTTACAACAGAGACACCAACACCATGAAGTCCACCAGAGACTTTGTATCCACCTCCACCAAACTTTCCACCAGCGTGGAGTTTGGTGAGTACAAGCTCGAGGGCTGAGACTTTAAACTGAGGATGTTTGTCTACAGGGATTCCACGACCGTTGTCTTCAACAGAAATCATGTTGTCCGGTAATAGACGTAGGGTAATGATATCCCCATGTCCTGCCATAGCCTCGTCAAACGAGTTGTCCATGACCTCCCAGATCAAGTGATGAAGACCACGTGGACCTGTTGATCCGATATACATTCCTGGTCGTTTGCGAACAGGGTCGAGTCCTTCAAGAACTTGAATTTGTTGGGCGCCGTAGTCTGACTTTACTTTCTTTGCAACAGTTTTCTTCGGAGGCATATTCAATAAATCGATAGTTGATAACCGGCTCCAGAGTACAACAAAACGTCACTTTGATCCATAGGCATGGTATACTTTGCGGGTATGGATCAGGAGGGTGTTTTGCTTGAGGAAGAAAAAGAATTCAAGCGTTTTTATAAGCTGTCACTTTGGTGGGTTGAACACCGTGCATCGCTTCGACGTCTTGGAATAGGTCTCATTGCCGCATTCGATGTGGTGCTACTTTTGTTTGTGGCCTGGGTTGCAATCGACACGTATGCAATTAGTTTTGATGCAGAGCGACGTGTGGTTGCGGAGGCTGTTGCATTTGGTCAGTCTGATCTCCATGCTTACACACTTGCAAATGCCGCAGATGATTTAGAAGTCACGCAAGAAAAGGTATTTTCAATTGGTGAAGGTCGATACGATTTATTTGCAATGTTGCTCAATTCAAATGATGACTGGTGGGCAACGATCACTTATCACTTCACCACTGACGAAGGTGATTCTGAGATCACTACAGGATTCATCTTACCCTCAGAAGAAAAGCCTATTGTTGATATCGCGTTTGAGTCTGACTCGAATGTAAGTGATGCCGAACTCGTGCTTGATTCTGTTGATTGGCATCGTGTTGACCATCACATGATTCACGATTATCAAGCGTGGGAAGATGACCGTCTAAATTTGCTTGTCGATAGCGCTTCGTTTAGTAAGCAGACTGAGTTTGAGAATGATATTTTTGGACGTGCTTCATTTCAACTTACAAATAGCACAGCATTCAGTTATTACGAGCCCAGGTTTTTTATCCTTCTGATGAAAGGGTCAAATGTTGTTGGGGTGAATCGTACGAGTCTTTCTGATTTTGAGAGTCGTGAGGAGGTAAAGGTAGACCTTAATTGGTTTGGCACATTGCCATCTGTTACGAATATAGAGGTGGTTCCAGAAATCAATCTCTTTGATCTAGATTCCTATAAAGCTCTCGATGGTGAAACGACTCGCGATACACGAACAAGGGTATTAGGTAGATAGTCTTTCGAAAAATCAACACAATGGGGTTGATTTTTTTGTTGTCTATGATTAGCTATTACTAATGTGGCTTCATTGATTTCAAACATAAGAATAAGCCTAAGTAGATTCCGATCAATCGATTGGGTGCTTTTGCTATCTATGTTTACGTTGTTGGTTTTGGGGCTTGCTGCGATTTATTCAGTCGAGCTCTCTCAGTCATCAGGGAATTTCCTTAATGTTAAAAAGCAATTTATTGCAATTGGGATCGCATCGGTTGTCTTTTTTTATGTCACGGTTTCTAACTATCAGCTTTTGCGCAACTATTCGTTAGTTCTTTATGTTGCTGGGCTTCTGCTTTTGCTTAGCGTGCTTGTGTTTGGAGATACGATTCGTGGTGCGCGTGGGTGGTTTGTTGTGGGGCCGGTGAGCATGCAGCCTGTCGAGTTTATGAAAGCGGGGCTCATCGTCGCGCTTGCAACATTCTTTTCTTCAAAAGCAGAGCGACCACTTCGAGTTAAGGACGTATTGTTTAGCGGGCTTATTGTGCTCGCTCCTGTCTTTTTGGTGATGATGCAGCCCGACCTTGGGTCGGCTTCTGTGCTTGTGGGAACATGGTTTTTTATGGCGATGTTTGCCGGGATGCGTTATCAACATGTGGTCATGTTGGGGGTTGTAGGTGCAGTTACTTCAATCATTGCCTGGTTCAATTTTTTTGCCGAGTATCAAAAGGCGCGCATTCGAACATTTATTGATCCGACGTTTGATCCGTTGGGTCAGGGGTATAACGTGGCGCAAGCTATTATTGCGATCGGGTCAGGTGGATGGGTGGGGAGTGGGCTCGGTTTTGGAACACAGAGTCACTTAAAGTTTTTGCCAGAGAGCCAGACGGATTTTATTTTTGCTGTGATTGCAGAAGAGCTTGGGTTTATCGGTGTGACTGTTTTGATCGTAGCGTTCTCGCTATTGTTTTATCGATTGATGCGAATTGCTTTGCGTGCGAGTGATGATTTTACTGCATTGATTGTGTTGGGTGTGATCAGTGTGTTGTTTCTTCAGTTCCTTGTAAATATTGGAATGAATCTCGGGTTGCTTCCGGTGACAGGGATTGGATTGCCATTTGTAAGCTATGGAGGTTCATCGATGATCTTTCTGCTTCTCTTGGTTGCATTTGCGCAGAGTATTGCTATTCGTCAGAGGTGAGTTCTGTGTGGTACGATAGACATACATTTAGGTAAATGCGTGAGAATATTTGTTTAATAATTGTACATAACACTTATGTCCTCAAATCAAAGTTCTGAGCTTTGGAATGAAGGCCTAAAGCTCGTCTCTTACTGTCCTGTGTGCGAGACACGTTATAATCCGATGGAAGCTAAGGTGCTCGGTGAAAACGGAGAGACACATTTGCTTCATGTTCAGTGTCGTAAGTGCAGTCATTCAATATTAGCTCTCGTTTTGGTGAACCAAGCTGGTGCATCATCAGTTGGGTTGCTGACTGATTTGAGCTTTGATGATGTGATGTTGTTTCGAGAGAATCAGAAAGTATCAATTGATGATGTGATTGATATTCATGCCAAGCTGGATGAAGGTGGATTGGATCATATATTTGACACCAGACGCATCGAACAGGTGAAGCGACGAGTTCGCAAGCGCACGAAAAAAGAAACAAAATAAGAAAAACAGCGCATATAGCGCTGTTTTTCTCTCGAAAGATTGGGGGATTTCCCCCTTGACAATATTGCGTAAATTTCGCACAATAGCGCCGTTATTCCAGTTTTTAACCTCTTATGTCATTTTCACTAGAAGCTACAACACGCGCTGAGGTAGGGCGCAAAACCAATGCTCTTCGTTCAGAAAGCGCAATCCCAGCTGTGGTCTACGGTAATTTCACTAAGCCACAGTCAATCAAGTTGGATTACAATACGTTTATTAAGCTATATCGAGATGCGGGTGAAAGCTCAATTATCGATCTTGCGATCGATGGGAAAGATTCTATCCCTGTATTGATTCACGAGTTTCAGCAAGATGCTCTTACAGAGGAAGTGATTCATATCGACTTCCGTACTGTGGACATGAACAAGGAGCTCGAAGCTGTTGTGACTCTAAAATTTGTTGGTGAGTCTGCTGCTGTGAAAGCACTTGGTGGAACATTGATTCGTTCTCGTGAGTCAGTAAACATTCGTTGTCTTCCAGCTAACTTGTTGCGCAACATCACTGTTGACCTAACAAAGCTTGCGACATTTGAAGATTCAATCCGTATTGGAGACCTTGAGTTGCCAGAGGGTGTTCAGATCACTGATGCATCTAAGTTGGCGGTCGCAGTTGTTTCAAAGCCACGTACTTCTGCTGAGATTGAAGCCCTTGATGAAGAAGTTTCTGGAGACGTTGCTGACGTTGAAGGAGCAGAGGAAAGCAAAGAGGGTGAGGCTGAAGCAGGAGGAGAGGCCAAGTCTGAGTAATACATGACAAATAAACACCAGGAGGAACAGTCAAAAACCAAACGCAAGCGCACGGTTCAGACGATTTGGAACGACAGACCAGCTGTCGCACTAATCGCTCTGACAATCGCGCTTGCGTTTGTGTTTGTGGGTCTGTTGCCAAGGTTTATTGGCGAGGACATTTCAGTTGAAGATCAGATTGGAGATGTGCTTGGTCAGGGAGGTGCCAATTATCGGCATCCAATCACTGGCATTCCTTCACATGAGCCGATTGAAGACCTTCAGATTTTTGGTGTGATGATCGATAATCATTTTCAAGCTTGGCCACCGAGCGGAATTGATCAGGCGCTGCTCGTTGTTGAAGCTCCTGTTGAAGGGAGGATAACAAGAATGATCGCTTTTTTTGATGAGACACAGGAGGTTGATGTTATTGGTCCCGTTCGTTCAGCTAGACCGTACTATCTAGATTGGAACAATGAGCTCGATGCGTTGTATGCGCATGTGGGTGGATCAAACGCTGCACTCGACTTAATTGCTTCTGGTGTGACCTTTGATCTCAATCAGTATTACAACGGTTCGTATTTTTGGCGCAGCACTCAGCGTTACGCGCCACACAATGTTTACACTTCTACAGAAGAGATGAAAGAGTATGTCTCGATCCGAGAAGAGGCTCAGCGTGCGCCGGACTTGCTTTATGGCGTATGGCAGTTTAAGAGCCCTGAAAACGGGGGAGAGGATGCTCAGTCGGTTTCTATTGAGTACGCTCCACCAGTCTATGTTGCCGATTGGGAGTTTGATTTAGAAACAAGAACGTATCTGCGATCTCAGGGAGGAATTTCTCACCGCACAGATGCTGGTGTGCAGATTGCTGTCGACAATGTCGCGATTGTGATTACAGATATCGAGGTGATCGATAGTGTTGGGCGAAGATTGGTTGAAACGATTGGGGAGGGGGAGGCGTTTGTGATGCAAGATGGAATTGTGATCGAGGGAATGTGGAAGAAATCATCTGCGTCAGAACGACTGCGTTTTTATGATGCGTTTGATGAAGAGGTAAAGATGAATGTTGGTAAAACTTGGATTCAAGTGGTGGGGAGCGTTGATGATGTGACGTTTGAATAAGAAATAAAATAAACACCTTTTGTCCTGTGGACGAAAGGTGTTTTTTTGTAAATTAAATCACCCCACATCATTTAGATGCAGGGTGTTCGTGTTGGTTGCGTTGTTTACGCAACCAGTCGATCTTTGAGGTAAGTAGCCAGTCGATCATCAAGGGCTGCGACAACATTCTTGATACACAAGTCGTGCTCGCGTATGTAGTCGCCAGCTACCTTGATTCTCTCTTTGAGATGGCTAGGACGTTGTTTTGTGATCGCGAACAGACGATCGTACAATGGGATGTTGTTGTTTTGCAGGCGATTGATTTCTTTGGAAAGATCGAATGATGAACCTGCTTGTGTAGATATCTCAATGAGCATTGCGACCGCAGCAAGTTCCTCGCTGCATTCTCGGCGCGCTCTGCTCAGATTGTCTTGAATGCTGTCGTGCCATGAGTCTTTGTGGATGAATCCGAGCTCTTGGCGTTTTCGGTAGGTTTCCCACCGCTCGATGCAGAGGTTGACCACTGTGGTGCTTGCACATATATTCGAGCATAGTCTGGCAAGCTCGTTGTTGAACACTCCTTCCTCAATCGGTAGTCGCATTCTGACTTCGTACTTGTGGAGATTCCATGCCGCGCGAATCGCTGGGATTGCTAGGATGAGAAGAACTAGTCCGCTACAAAGTGCAACATTCCCCAAGAGCGTGTAGGAGGCGGTGATGATCGAGGTCGCCAGACTTTCTGGTCCAACGCTCTTCATATATTCGATGACCATTTGGCTGTTGGTCATGAATGCGGCATAGAGAGCACACACCACCGTTATGGCCAGTGCGATGACAGCATGTCGTACCGATGTGCGCCATTTCTCTCTCAAGCCCTTCAGCAGGATTCCATCCCGAGCTTTTGAGTGTTTGCTCGCAAGGATTTTCACTTGGCTTGGTGTGTTCAATTGTTCCATTTGATTCTCCGGTTCTCGAAAAATGAGACGGTGCGAGTTTAGCTAATTACTCGGTTTTGTCAACACTTCATGTAAGCAATGCGTTTGTTTCCCTGAAGATCTTTGAGAATTTCCACGGATATTTCAGGAAAGAACGATTCGATCATGCGTTTGATCTTGTGTTCCTGCTCTGGATCGATTTCCATGAGTACGTGGATTGCTCGGGGGAGTACGCGTCTGTGTGCCTTGAGTTGTTTGAACAGCTCTTTGTACGCATCCAGACCGTCTGTGCCGGCTGTGAGTGCCAGGGTGGGTTCAAAGGTTACTTCGGGTTGCAGGTCCTCCATCTGTGCGATTGTGAGGTAGGGGAGGTTTGCGGCGATGATGAGCGTTTCGAACGGGTAGATGTTTGAAACGTGGTTTGCCCCTGTGCGATGGAGGGTGGTGAAGAGGCGGATGATTGGTTCTAGAATCGATCCGTGCTGGAAATCGATTGAAGACTCAACGTTGTGAACCTGTGCATTTTGTTTTGCAATGTTGAGAGCACCTTGGTCGATGTCGATGGCGATCACATGCTGTTTTGTTTCTGCAGCAAGTGTGATGGCAATGGCACCAGACCCTGTTCCAATATCAACGAGGAGTGTGCGATCAGGGTCGGACTCCTTTGTGAGCTCAATCGCTTTTTCTACCAACGACTCAGTGGCAGGGCGGGGGATGAGCACAGAAGGATCGGTGGTAAATGTTCTTGAGAAAAAATCTTTGCGCCCCAAGATGTAGGCGATGGGCTCTCGAGACACTCTTCGGTCTACAAGAAGACTAAATTGTTCTTCTTGGTGTGTACGGATTTTGTCGCTGAAATGCGAAAATAACCACGCCTTTTTTACATCAAGGGTAGTTGATAGGAGAATTTCGGCATCGAGCATGGGTGAGTCGATCCCGGCTTTCTTTAGCTTGTTGTTCGCCCATTGCAAGGCTTCCATGATAGTCATACATGCACCCTAAACAAAAAGAAGACCCGGAGCAACCTTTCGGTTAACTCCGGGCCAGCAGTCACTTTATAATCACCAGCGTAGTTGATGATCATTTGGGTGACGTTTCCAACGGGGAGGTGGTACGGCCACGAGGACTTCATCGGTCTGTTGCCAGACATCGTCCATCGCAGCTCGACACCAAACCTCTTACCGTTCCTCTGACTGAACTAGGCTTGTAGGCTTCGTTCGCTGGTTTTCAATGTTCCCAGGGCGGTCGGGCAACGATGAATTGCCATCTGGCCTGTGGGGCTACGTTTCCTTTCGGTTGCGTTCCATCTATAACGAGCAGTCTTTTTGAGGTTCACAGGGTGCCTCAGTTGCATTGCCAAGGTTTCATTTCTGCTACCTTGTTCGGGTCGTGAGAGGTGGTCCCTCGATCCGTGTGCATTGCGTCTGTTTCACGCTTGGCATCAGGTTTGCACTTGATGTTCAAGGTCTGTGAAAGAAGCGTACAGCATTCTTTCGTTTGCTGTGCTGTGAGCTTGTCTATTGGATAGATGTCGCTCGGGTTAACCCTTCTTCAAGTTGTCTCTCGACGCATTTCAGGGTGGGGTTGGTTGTTCGGTTGCTTTTGACCATTTGACGTACTTTGAAACGTTAGCTTCATTGGTGCCAAGGCTCCAAATCCACCCTTTTCGGGAATCGTTTCTTTCAAATGCGATCGTGTCTTTTTGGTTGTGCAAGCACAGCTTTCAATGTGGCGATCTGGTGAGCTCTATTCAACGCTACCGATGCAGCGTGTCTTTTTACTCGCTCAGGCTTTGGTTGTGTTCCCCGTTGGGACCACGTCTTTGAGCTTGAGTTGATTGAGTTTTGTCGCCAGTGTGTCGGCAATTTATTCAATCGTGTCCGTTTTACCGAACGAGCGTTAGTTTCGACTCGATGCGATCAGCGTGTTTGCACCGAAGTGCGCACGTGCCATTCATCTCGTCTCGTAAACGTTTCGCCCATTCCATTCGCTGTTGCGTTCACCTTGCGGATTCTGCTTTTGCGTTTGGTCGACGTTCGTCTTTTGCATTATCGATTCAACTTTCGTCCGAACCGTCCTGCTAAGATGTTGGTCTTTCAGGTTTAGCTTGCGCTGCACCCTGGGTCTCATGTTGCGTTGCCGAAGCTCTGCGTCACTCGAACGTGATGACTATGCTATCAGGAAATAATATTGTGTCAACAGCTGGTTTATCAACAAAACTATTAGTTATCCACAGAAACAAAAAACCATTCGCGTGTTTGCGGATGGTTTATGCAGTGAGTGCACGTGCTGCCTCTAGCTGATTGTGCGTACCAACTTGGTGCCAGTGTGTTGCTTGGACCATTTGGATTTGTACTTTGCGACTAATGCGCTCGAGTGTTTGTGGCAAACCAAGTTCGGTATGGTCGCCTACATATATCTGCACAGGATCTTGTTCGAACAATGTTGTTCCAAGGACATAGGCACCGCAGACCGCTGTGGAGCCTGGTCCAAGTTGGATGAAACAATCATCGAGATTGCTAAGTGCAGCAAACGTGAGTGATCGATCGACTTCGTGAACGAGCATAGACCATTCGTGTTTGATGAGTTGCTCAAGGTCGTCTTGTGTGTACAGATCGTCTGCATTGATGACCAAAAACTTATCGTGCAGATGTTCCTGTGCCAACCAGAGCGCTCCAGCCGTTCCATTCAGTGGTTCTTGTACCAAGTACCGAATTGGGATCCCATTCCACGCATCACCAAGCTGTTCGATGATTTGTTCACGCAAGTGGTTTACGATAACAATCAACTCATCGATCGCGCTTGGGAGTGCATCGAGAACATGTTCGATAAGTGGCTTTTCCCCAACAGCAATGAGGGGTTTGGGTGTTGAGATTGTAAGTGGGTGCAGGCGTGTGCCTTTGCCTGCAGCAAGGATGACAGCTTGCATAGCTTAGTTGATCTCTGAGAGTTTCTCTTCCATCTCAGCTCCTTTAAGGTCGTCAATGAGTGGTTGGAGTTCGCCGGTAAGAACGCCAGCGATGTTGTGGTAGCTCTTTTTAATGCGATGGTCTGTAATACGATCTTGTGGAAAGTTGTAGGTGCGGATTTTTTCAGATCTGCTTCCAGTTCCAATTTGCCCACGTCGCGCATCTTCTCTTTCTTTGCGAGCTTTTTCGCGTTCCATATCGTAAATACGTGCACGCATAATAGAAAGTGCTCGCTCCTTGTTTTGCTTTTGTGAGCGCTCCTCCTGACAGTATACGATCATTCCAGTTGGGATGTGGATGATGCGGATGGCTGAGTAGGTTGTGTTTACGCTCTGTCCACCAGCACCGGTTGAGGTGGTGGCTTCGATTGTTAAATCTTTCATGTCGAGTTGAACGTCGACCTCTTCTGCTTCTGGTAGTACGGCAACCGTGATGGTTGAAGTATGAATGCGTCCTTGCTTTTCTGTCTCAGGAACACGTTGCACACGATGTACTCCAGATTCAAATTTCAAATTACTAAAAACGTTTGATCCTTTGATACCAAACGAAACTTCTTTAAACCCACCAACATCGTTGCGACTTGCACCGATCAGTTCCATCTTCCATCCTTGTCCTTCTGCAAACAACTGGTACATGCGCATTAGCTCAGCTGCAAACAAGGATGCTTCGTCGCCACCAGCTCCTGCGCGAATTTCAACAATGATGTTTTTCTTATCCATTGGGTCTGGGGGGATAAGAGCGAACGTGAGTTCTTGCTCAAGTGCAGGGATTGTTTTTTCAAGTTCGTCGATTTCTTCTTGCGCAAGCTCTTTCATCTCATCGTCCTCTGCCTCAACGAGTGTGGAGCGTGCTCCTTCGAGGTCTGTTGAAGCTTTTTCGTAGCGTTCGCCAATTTCAACAATCGCTCGTTCAGCCGCATAAGCTTCGTTTAGTTCACGAAGTTTTTTGGTATCAGAAAGCAACTCGGGATCCATGAGAGAGGACTCGAGTT
The DNA here is from genome assembly GCA_018700535.1 of Candidatus Uhrbacteria bacterium. Classification (GTDB taxonomy): domain Bacteria; phylum Patescibacteriota; class Patescibacteriia; order UBA9934; family GWF2-40-263; genus UM-FILTER-50-9. Next base: position 47,443 of record JABITQ010000072.1, read on the forward strand.
CTTTTAAGCGAGTTTTGTGAGCGTTGAATTGGGTGAGTAGATTCATATGGATACAAAAAGCGTCCAATCGAAAGGACGCTTTTCATTATACCGTTAAGCTGCTTTTTCTGCTTCCTCACGCTTTGCTTTCTTTTCAGCATCACGCTTTGCATGCTTTTCTTTCTTCCCAGTAATCGCTTCTGATTTCTTTGTAAGGCGAGTCTGGAACTTCTCAACACGACGAGCTGTATCGATGATCTTCTGCTTACCAGTGTAGAACGGGTGACACTTGTGGCAGAGCTCGATGCTGATCTCTTTTAGTGTTGAACCAATGGTGACCTTTTCTCCACAGGCGCAAGAGATCTTGCTGTCGGTAAAATATTCTGGGTGGATTTCTTTTTTCATATGGTTTCCACGCTTAATACGTGTACTTATTACGGCGGGAGAATAGCAATATGGTTTGATTGTGTCAATAGGCTGAACTGAATCTTTTATTGACCAAAATCAAGCTTTATCCTATACTCGCGCACATAATAAATCTACACAGATGGATAGAACAGACGACCGGATCCTCCCTATATAATGGGCCCGGCGCTGCCATCGAAGTCTAAAAAGGAAACTTATGCCAAAGATCCCATCATTGGTCGACATGCTCCAAGCGGGCATGCATTTCGGTCATCGCACATCCCGCTGGCATCCTAAGATGCGAGAATACATCTTCGGAGCACGTTCAGGAGTACACATTATTAACCTAGAGGCGACTCAGAAGCAGCTTGAAGAAGCGCTTGAGTTTTTGAAGGGTATTGCTGCTCGTGGTGGTGTTATCATGTTTGTTGGTACAAAGACACAGGCAAAGGGCTTGGTTAAAAAGTACGCAGAAGCATGTGGAATGCCATACGTTACTGAGCGTTGGCTCGGTGGAACACTTACAAACTTTAAACAGATTCGTGAGACACTTAAGCGTTTGAAAAAGCTTAAGGATCAGCGTGACAAGGGTGAGCTTCGTAAGTACACCAAGAAAGAGCAGCTCATGATCACTCGTGATATCGAGGAGATGGAGCACAAGATTGGTGGTATTCAAAATGTTACACGTGTTCCTGAAGCGATCTTTGTTGTCGATGTCCGCACAGAAAAAACAGCGATTGCTGAAGCGAACACGATCAACACAAAAGTGGTTGCAATGTGTGACACAAACGTGAACCCATCAAAGGTTCATAAAGTTATTCCTGCGAACGATGACGCTGTGAAGTCAATTGAGATGGTTCTCAAGCTTGTGACTGACGCGATCAAAGAAGGAAAGGCTGGCGCTGCACAGGTGGCAGCAAGCAGAGCAAAAGTAGTAGTCAAAAAATAAAAATTTACAACAAAACACACTATGGCAATTGATGCCAAACTTGTTGCTGAGCTTCGTGCACAAACCGGAGCTGGTATGATGGACGCAAAGAAAGCACTTGAAGAGAGTGGGGGAGATCTTGAAAAAGCTTCTGAGCTACTTCGTGAGAGAGGTGCTGCGAAGGCTGCTAAAAAAGCAGACCGTGCGACCAACGAAGGTCGTGTGCACGCTTACCTTCACTCAACAGGAAAGTTAGGAGCAATGGTAGAGGTATTGTGTGAGACAGATTTTGTCGCGCGCAACGAAGCGTTCATCGAGTTCTGTAACGACCTTGCAGTTCACGTGAGCGCATCAGAACCTCTCTTCCTCAATCGTGAGGATGTCCCAGCAGACATGGTTGAGAAAGAAAAGGGATTGTTTGTTCGCGAGATGGAAGCACAAGGAAAACCTGCAGACGTTATCGAGAAGATTGTCGAGGGTAAAATGAACAAGTGGTACGGAGAAATTTGTTTGATGGAGCAACGCTTTATCAAGGACGAAGATCTCACGATCGCAGATTTTGTTCAGCGCAAGATTGCTTCTCTTGGAGAGAACATGCAACTTCGGCGCTTTGCACGATTCAATATCTAGAGTTTAAAAAAGACAGGCCACGTGCCTGTCTTTTGGTTTGGTGGTAAAATACAGACCTATGATACGAGTTGCTATTAACGGGTTTGGCCGCATAGGCCGCACAACTTTACGCGCAGGTCTTGGGCGCAAGGGGATTCGCTTTGTTGCGATTAATGATTTGAGTGATCCCAAGTCGCTTGCTTACTTGTTAAAGCACGATTCTGTCTTTCGTACGCTTGGTGTGTCTGTGAAGGCTGGAAAAGATTTTATCCAGGTTGGGAAACAGAAGATCCCTGTTTATTCTGAAAAAGATCCATCGAAGCTTCCGTGGGCAAAGCACAAGGTTGATGTCGTTATTGAGTCAACAGGATTTTTCCGCAAGGAGGCGGATGCGCAAAAGCACATTGATGCTGGTGCGCGAAAGGTTGTTATCTCTGCTCCGTCTGAAGACGCGCCAACGTTTTTGATGGGGGTAAACCACAAGGTGTGTAAGCGTAATCAGAATGTTGTAAGTAATGCATCGTGTACAACCAACTCGGTTGCACCGGTCGCACAAATCCTTGACGAAGCTTTTGGAATTAAAAAAGCGATGCTGACAACGATTCACTCCGTAACTGCACAACAGAACATTGTTGATGGATTGCCTCGTGGAAAAGATTTGAGACGTGGTCGTTCAGCACTCATCAACATGATCCCTACAACAACAGGTGCAGCTGTAGCAACAACGCAGGCTATGCCGCAGCTTAAAAATAAGTTTGATGGGATTGCTGTGCGTGTGCCATCCATTGATGTGTCGTTAACTGACTTTACGTTTGTCTTAAAAAAGAAGACTACGCGTGAAGAGATTAATGCGTTGTTTTCAAAGTCTGCGAAGAGTGGTCGTTGGAAAGGAATTCTTGGTGTCACTGATGAGCCATTGGTTTCATCAGACATGATTGGTAGTCCTTATGGTGCGATGGTGGACCTTGGTATGACACGTGTTGTCGATGGTGATCTTGTAAAAGTCCTCTCGTGGTACGACAACGAGTGGGGGTATACGCAGCAATTACTTTCTTTGGCTGAGTATGTAGCTAAACTCTAGGTATGTGGTGGATTTTTGATGTCCTTACGTTTTTCTTTCTTATCACCGTTGCAGTTTTTTTGATCGAGTTGCATTCGGGGTGGGGAAAACAAAAATACAAAAAGACTATGATGGCAATCGCCATCATTTTGGGTTTAGGTTGGCTTACTGTTTTTTATGGATCATTTATTGAGCCAAAGATTCTTGTGGTGCGAGAAAGTGCGATTGAGCTCTCAAGCGAACCAACGGAGCAGCTTCGTGTTGCTGTGGTGGCTGATTTTCATGTGGGTCCATACAAAGGTGAACGCTGGGTGCGGCAAGTTGTTGATCGAGTGATGGCTCTTGAGGCCGACCTAATTATCATGCCTGGTGATTTTATTTTTAGAATCAAAGATGAAGTTGAGATGCTTGCTCCGATTAAAGACCTCAGTGCACCCTTTGGTGTCTGGGCTGTGACAGGAAACCATGATTACGAGGATGATGCATCGCGCGTTGTTGTTGAAACACTTGAGAGTTATGGAGTGGTAGTACTTGAGAACGAGCGTGAGCGTATTGCTGTGGGGGAGAGCGAGGTTGTTATTGCTGGTGTCTCTGACATTTGGTACGAGGGTGATGTTGAGCGCACGTTGGTTGGTCTTGAAGGTGAAGAGGTGGTTTTGCTTATCTCACACAATCCAGATGCAGTTTTGCACAAGACTGCAGACCGAGCCGATCTTGTGATAGCAGGGCACACACATGGTGGGCAAATTCGATTGCCGGTTATCGGTGCTGTTCCGCAGATTCCGACCGAGCTTGGGAATGCGTTTGATAAAGGGTTGTTCAGCTATAACGATCAGCAGTTATTTATTACATCAGGTGTTGGAGAGACTGGGCCGCGTGCTCGACTATTCAATCCACCAGAAATTAATCTCTTAACAATTTCATTATGAGAAGAAAAACACCGTTCGATCAATTCAACAAAGCATCGTACCCAACTGGATTTTCAATCATCGCTTTTTTGTTGAGAGTTGTTGTTGGTGCGCTGATGTTTTTGGCTGGGTGGGTTAAGGTTACAACTGATTGGAGTGCTGCTGGTTATTTAGAGCATGCGACTGGTCCGTTTGCGAGCTGGTTTCAATCGTTGGCCGGCAATGTGTTTGTTGATCAGTTGAACGCTTGGGGATTATTGTTGATTGGTGCCGCACTTATTTTGGGATTGTTAGTTCGCACAGCGTCCGGTCTTGGAATTGTTTTGATGCTTCTATATTACTTTGCTGCATTTGAGTCGAACATTGCTCATGGATACATTGATGAGCATATTGTTTATGCGTTTGTATTCGCTTTGTTTATCTTTGGTGGCTTCGGTCATATTTGGGGGTTGGACAGTGTAATTGAGCGACATATTCCAAACAAAAAGAAGTGGATGCGTGCGCTGTTTGGATAGTAGGCCTGTGGACGTTTTTAAAGGGGGAACATGGTAGGATGAAAAAGTTATGAAGCTTCGAAAGCTAAGGTCAGACATGAAATTAAGGGGCAAGCGAGTGATTGTTCGAATCGACGCAAATGTTCCTATTAAAAACGGTCGTGCAGTAGATGGTCCTCATGGACGCATCGCTCGATCAGCAGTGCATTTGGATTGGCTATTGCAACGCGGTGCACGCGTTATTGTGCTTACACACTTAGGCCGTCCAAATGGCAGACGCAGCACGTCGTTATCATTAAAACCTGTTGCCAAGCGGCTTTCAGGTTTGTTGCGTTTTAAAGTGCGGACAACACGTAAGGTTGTTGGTCCTGAGGTGACACAGGCGGTTGGGCGACTAAAAGACGGAGAGTTGCTTTTGCTTGAGAATGTTCGTTTTGATCGTCGTGAGAGAGAAAACGATCCTGTGTTTGCAGAAGAGCTTGCTGCGCTGGGTGACCTTTATGTTAACGATGCATTTTCAGTTTGCCATCGTGCGCACGCATCCATTGATGCCATCACAAAATTTCTTCCGTCGTATGCGGGTCCTTTGGTTATTGCTGAAGAAAACGGGTTGTCTAAACTTGATCAGAATGTGAAGCGTCCTTTTGTGTTGATTATGGGAGGTTTAAAGATGGAGACGAAGCTTCCTGTGATTCAGCGTTTTTATAATGAGGTTGATCATGTCTTGATTGCCGGTGCGTTGTCTACAACATTTTTTTCTGCGCTCGGTCATGAGGTTGGTCGTTCAGCGCATGATGATCACCTGATCGATCTTGCGACAAAGGAGTTAGAGCTCATGAAAGAGAAACTGCTTCTACCTGGTGATGTAGTTGTTTCAAAATCACTTCGAAAAGATGCGAGACATCACGTGCTTTTGCGTGAGCAGGTTTCTAAATCAGATCGCATTGTTGATATCGGGCCACGCACCGTTCAGCATTACATCAGTCTTATTCGAGAGGCGAAGACGATTGTTTGGAATGGGCCGATTGGTTATTGCGAGGTGCCTGCGTTTTGTAAGGCAACAGAAGCAATTGCGCGTGCAATTGCAGACCGTACTGGAAAAGCCACAACAATTGTTGGTGGAGGAGACACTGGCCCCGTGCTTGAGTCGTTAGGTATCGCAGATAAATTTACTCATTTATCCACTGGAGGAGGTGCAATGCTTGAGTTTATGGCTGGCAAAAAACTCCCTGGATTAGAAGCTCTTAAGCAATAGATATGAAAATCGAATCAATTCACGCACACGAAATTTTGGATTCACGTGGAAATCCAACGTTGAACGTGACGGTTCTTTTAAAAAATGGTGTGACCGGATCTGCATCTGTACCGAGTGGTGCATCTACTGGAACGCATGAGGCTCTTGAGCTTCGTGATGGTGACAAGAATCGCTATCACGGTAAGGGTGTGCTGAAGGCTGCAAAGAATGTTAATGGAAAAATTAACAAGTTGTTGCATGGTCAAAATGTTACGCGTCAGCGAGAGATTGATGAGATGATGATTGACCTAGATGGCACATCAAACAAAGCCAAGCTTGGAGCAAATGCCATCCTTGGTGTTTCGCTTGCGTGTGCACACGCTGCTGCTCGTGCCAAAAAGATGCCGCTCTACGCGTACCTGCGATGGGCTTACGATATTCAAGAAACAAAGTACCGCCTGCCGATTCCAACGATGAATGTTTTGAATGGGGGAGCGCATGCTGGTTGGATTTTAGATTTCCAGGAGTTCATGGTCGTGCCGACACAGAGAAAGTTTAAAGAACGTGTGAGATGTGGTGCTGAGATTTTTCATGTTCTTGGAAAGCTTCTTGCAAAGCGCGGGTACTCAACACTAAAAGGTGATGAGGGTGGTTATGCCGCTCCGTTAAAAAAGAACGAGGATGCGTTTAAGCTAATCATGCTTGCGATTAAGGGGGCTGGGTATACAGCGGGGAAGGATGTCTTTTTGGCGATGGACCCAGCGGTGTCTGAGGTGTATGACGCAAAGAGCAAGAAGTACAAACTTCGTGTAGACAAAAAAGATCTCACAAGCGAGCAGATGATTACGATGTGGGAGAAGTGGCTTAAGAAGTATCCGATTATTTCTATTGAGGATGGACTCGATCAAGACGATTGGGATGGATGGGTAGAGCTTAACAAGCGCATGGGATCAAAAGTAACACTCGTTGGTGATGATTTCTTGGTGACGAATGTTGAGCGCTTACGAAAGTCTATTGA
>JABITQ010000047.1 GCA_018700535.1 Candidatus Uhrbacteria bacterium
GCACGTCGCTGATCCTTTGTCACCTTGTCCTCATCGATCTCCCACACCTCAGCAGCTGTTCGTGTATGAATATCCGCCCCTTCCTTAAACGCGGTTGTAAACGACTTGTCTTTTGAAATAACTGCCGCTAGACGCAACTCGATCTGAGAATAGTCGGCAGCGATTAAACGTTTTCCACGTGGAACAACAAACGCTTTTCTGATTTCACGACCAAGCTCTGTCTTGATCGGAATGTTTTGTAGATTTGGATCTGATGATGACAATCGCCCAGTCGCAGCAACAGCCTGATTGTAAGTTGTGTGCACACGCCCGTCGCTTCCAACTAGCTTCGGCAAGGCTTCGACATACGTCGACTGTAACTTTGCGAGCTCACGATACTCAGCGATCAACGGGACAATCTCGTGCGCATCCCACAACTTCTCCAACTCACTCGCTGCTGTCGAGTATCCAGTCTTTGTTTTTTTAATTCCTTTCGTCGGCAACTCAAGCTTTTCAAACAACACAACTGCCAACTGAGAAGGGGAGTTTACGTTTAAGTCTTCGTCAGCAAACGCCGTGATTTTACTTCGGAGCGTATCAATCTTCTTCTTTAGTTTTTTCGAGAAACTCGCAAGCCCCTCAACATCCAGCTCGATCCCATCAAGCTCCATGTCATAGAGCACAGAAATAAGCGGGGACTCGATTTCATCAAACACCTGCTCTGTTCCTGACTCCTTTAATTCCTTTCGCATCTTAATCGCTAGTGGAGCGAGAACTGATGTGTGCGCAGCGAGTTTTTTGTAGTCAGCCTCTTTTGCAAAGCTGTCTGGTAATTCTGGAAGAGACACTTCGATATGTTTGTGCGCGATCGATACCAAATCATGTGCTCGTGTTCCTGAGTGTAGAAGGTAAGAAGCGATCATCACGTCAAAACCATTCTCCATCTCCCAACCTGATGCATGCATCAACGCTTTGATGTCATGTCCGACAACGATCTTTGCGCGCCCAATCGTATCGCTTACAAGCTCGAGTGACTTCTTGTTCGGGTTTGGTACCACCACACTAAGCCCTCCATCAGAAAGACACACAGCAGAGAGTGTTGCCCCAAATAAGTCAGGTGCTTGCTCGTTCAAAATAACCCCGAGCATTTTTGGATCAAGCTCCGTTAGTGCAGACCCAAGCTCCTTTCCATTGTTTACAATCTTTACAACGCCCGCAGCTTTCTTTGAAGCTTTCTTAGGTATTGGCTTGGTCTCCGCATGCACCTTGTGTTTGCGCAGCAAATTCTGAAATTCTAGATTGCGATAAATCTTGATCAAGGCATCCCAATCAGGATCTTTCAACTTTGCTGATTCAAACTTAAACCCTGTCTTCACATCAAGCACAATCGTCACCAACTCTTTTGCCAGCTCAACATCCGCCTCAAACCCACGAAACTTCTTTGCAAATTTCTCTGGAACCTCATCGGCCTTGATCGCTTTGTAAATCCCTTCAATCGTCTTGTGCTCTTGGAGTAGCAATGTAGCCGTCTTATCTCCCACACCTTTAAGACCTGGGATATTGTCGCTCGAGTCTCCGCGCAAAGCCTTGTAGTCGATCACCTGATCGGGCGAAAGTCCGTAGCGATCTTTCACTGCATCAACATCATACGTCTTAGTCTCACTGACTCCCTTAACAAAAAAGACCACATGGACATCGTCAGTCACTAACTGAAGTGCGTCCAAGTCGCCTGTCACAATAAGAGTCATCAAACCCTTCTCGCTCGATTGCCTAGAGAATGTTCCGATGATGTCATCAGCCTCAAACCCAGCAGCGTCTACAGACGGGATTCCAAATGCTTCTAGAATCTCTTGTATAAGATCAATTTGATCATAAAGCTCCTGCTCTTTCTCTGCACGCCCAGCCTTGTACTCCTTATAAAGCTCGTTGCGAAATGTCCCACCTGGCAAATCCCAAGCAACCGCCATGTAGTCTGGTTTAAAACGCTCAAGCATTTTTTCGACGATCATCGCAAAACCATAAGCAGCATTTACCACCAACCCATCCTTGGTTGTGAGTGGGGGAATGGCGTGCCAAGCGCGATGTAAAAGTGCGTTCCCATCGAGAACGAGAAATGTATCTTTTTTCATGTACGCCCAGTTTATTCTGAATCGGCATCTGAGTCTACGTCCACAGAGCAAACAATTGATTTTGTAAAAGAAGAGCCCCGCTATCACAGTGTGATAGCGGGGCCGTGTACTTCAGTCGATCAACTCAGAGAGCTGTCGAGGAAAGCAGAACTGTTGTGCGTGTCTTCGACCTAGGTCGACGACTGGTTGGTCGCGGCGAAGTCGGTCTTGTCCACATCGGTGGTGACGAAGCCCCACTTGTTGCCGCTGCCGGTCACGCCCTGGGCCATCTCGAGGATCGGATTGCCCTTCGGGTCGATGGCGCCCATGTACATGGTCTCGCCGACATTGCCCTCGGCAATGACCTCGTAGACCTTGTCGGAGTCGCTGGGACCGTAGACATACTGCTTGTTGTCCGTGACCACGGTGAAGGTACCGGCGCCGAGAGTCCGCACCAAGAAGCTCTTGCCGGCTCCCTTGGGAAGCTTGAAGTCGACGTCGACGAGGATCTTCTGCACGGTGTTGTCGAGGACGGCCTTGAGGACCTGGTTTCCGTCGGTCACGGCGACACGACGCTTGTTCTGCATCACGTAGCCGCCGTCGATCTTCTTCTGGATGCTGACGAAGCGGAGGTTCGAGAACTCGATGCGACCATCGTTGTACTCGACCGTGACGATCGTGTACCACTTGCCGTTCAGGTCACCACCCTTCTTCATGTCGCGGATGGCGCCGTTGGCGAACTGCTTGGCATCATGCTTGTCCAAGTAGGCCGTGCTGTTGACGTGGATGTACCGAGCGAGACGACTGTCGAGACCACGGGTCGACTGGATCCGGTGGACGATGGCACGATTCACGTCGTCGAACTGGGCAGTGTCGAAGTCGATCTCGATGCAGTCGATGCCTTCGAGCTTGCCGTCGGTCTGCGGACCTTCGTTGCGACTGAGCACCATTTCGCCGGTGACCTTGTCGGTCGCGAAGCGCGTGATCTTGTCGGGCGTGGTCTCATCGATCTCCTTGATGGTCGCGGCGTCGAGATCAGTGGGGAGAGAGAGCAGGGCTGCGGTCAGCACAATGGAACGGTTGCGAATGTTCAAGGGGACTCCAGATTGCCTTCTTACAGGCGCTTACCGACGAAAGGAACCGCATCGGAGACGGTGTTATAGTCGCAAGGCGCGACGAACGAAAAGGATACTAGCCCAGGTGATCTGGTGTGTCAAGAGATTGGGGCGGGGATAACTATTTGTTACTAAGGTTAGTAAAGAATTCGGTTTTTCTAGGTAAAGCGATTCAAACATCGCAATCGTGCATAAATTGAACTTTCGTCTATACTAAAGATATATGAAAGATCTTCTTGTCCTTTTTGGTATTGCGGTTTTGTTTGTTGGTTTGTTCTTTGCTGCCATCCAACTAAGACCTTCAGTCGATACAACTACATCATCAATTGAGGTAATCGATACTGGATCTGATACCAACGACTCATTACTTCCTTTCCTAGGATCATTCCCACAAATCGAGGGGATAGATGATTGGATCAATTCTGGCCCGCTCACAACAGAAGATCTTAAAGGCAAAGTCGTCCTCGTTGATTTTTGGACATACAGCTGCATCAACTGCATCCGCACCCTCCCTTATATAACCGACTGGTGGGACAAGTACGAAGACGACGGTCTAGTTATCCTTGGTGTACACGCACCAGAGTTTGGTTTTGAAAAAATTTACGAGAACGTTGTCGCTACTGCAAAACAACACGGCATCACATACCCGATTGCACAAGACAACAACTTCACAACCTGGAGAAATTTTGAGAATCGCTTTTGGCCAGCAAAATACTTGTTCGATCAAGAGGGTAACCTGCGTTACTACCATTATGGAGAGGGAAGTTACGACAAGACCGAAGCCGCCATCCAAGAACTCCTCGCGGTCTCTAAAGACATGACAGAGATCACGCAACAAGACCGCTCTCAAGTAAATTCTCCCGAAACTTACTTCGGCTACTGGCGCTCAGAAAACTTCAAGAGCCCTGAAGGCATTACAAAAGACACCGCAACAACGTTCACACTTCCAGCCGAGCTCGACTTAAACGAATGGGCACTCGAAGGAGAATGGTCCATTCAATACCAACACGCACAAGCCCTCCAAGCAGGCGCACGCTTTCAATTTCGCTATAGCGCAGGCGTCGCCAACCTTGTCATGGCAATCGATGGCGGGAAACTGCAAGATATTGTTGTGTACCTAGATGGTAAAGAGGTAGACCAAGAAATGCTCGGTGCGCACATTGTAAAAGACGAGCTAACCGGATCGACATTCACACAAGTAGAATTCTCAGACCTCTACGAACTCATCTCAGGCACACCTGGCGAGCACCTACTAGAAATCGAAACCCTACAGCCAGGCCTCCAAATCTACGCCATCACATTCGGCTAGCAAGGCAGGGGGTTGATCCAATCCCCTCTATTTGCTATCCTCCTGCATGTCCATTCATTATGGCGGCTATGGTGAAACGGTTATCACACGGGCTTGTGGTGCCTGTATTACGGGTTCGATTCCCGTTAGCCGCCCCACATAAAAACCCCTCCTTAACGGAGGGGTTTTTATGTGGGGCGGCTAACACGGATGACAAGACGTCTGGTTCGATGCGAGAGTGAGCGAGTGGGAAAAGAAAGAGAGCTGATACATTATCAGCTCTCTTTCTTTTCCCCGAGCGAACGAACGCAATATGGGCTCCGAGCCCATATTCCCGTTAGCCGCTCTAATGATCCTAATCTTTCTAATTATCTACCATTCACCCCCTCCAAATACACTAATGACAAAAACCCAGAAGCTTCTTTGCTGAACCAACTTCAACTATAGTGAAATTATATGAGTACAATACAAATACTTTTTGAAGAAAAAATGCTATCAATTTCATCAGACTTAAAATCCACAGCGGTTTTTTTCATTGAGATAGATAAGGAAATAGAAAGTTTTCTGTGCATTGAACAGCAACTTGAATTGATCCGTCGCCAATGCGAAGAAGCTTATGATGCTATTCATCAGCTTGCTGAAAAACTGAAAAATAATTCAATTCAAATTGAATTGAAACTACAAGAGCATCCAGAAACCTTGTTGCACAAACTAAAATACCATCGACCTATCCGCTCTGAGATAATTGCGCTATTTGCCTACCTAGAAACAATGTGCTGTTTACACACTGCTTACGAACACAAAGAATCAAATCCAGACACCATCAGAGTGTTGTCAATGAAAAACATAGACAAATTTATAAATGATTTTTGTCTGAGTGCGTCAAATTGCTGGGTTTCGCAAAATCCAGAACGTGCATCAAAAATCAATGCGAGGGATTTAAAGTTTTTAAGAAATCTGTTGACACATTTCTTCTCAGTAACAAATAAGATTCAGACTATCCACCCGAAACTAGCTATAAATGCACGAGCCCTAGAAAAGCAACTGGAACACAAAGCCATCTTTCTTTCTCCTGAAGATATCAGAGAGATTATCCAAGGAACTGGAATCCTACTTCTTCATAAATGGGACACTGATTGCAAGGATTCTAAACTATTAGGAAATAATGATTTTAATGAGCGGATTGCTCACGTGAAAAAGATTGTTGATCAAAAAGGAGCGTTGGTAATTCATACTGACGAAATGAAATCGTTCATTCAAAGTAATTAATATGAACAATACAAGAAGACAGCATGTTGTATCCGACTTACATCTGCGTCAATGGGCAAATGAAGATGGACAAGTTTGGGCTTTGGACCTGAATACCAGCAAATTATTTTGTACAAACACAAAAAATATCTGCGTGAGACGGGATTACCATGAATTTGAAGCAGATATTGAGCTGCCGTATTCAATTGAAGAAGTGTTAGCTGAAGAAATAGAAGGACCAGCAGCGAAGCCTATGTTGGGATTAGCAGATGGACTTTTAGACCCATTGACTCCAGAAGATATTGATAATCTCTGTGTATACTTTGGATATTTGGCTAGCAGAACCCCATTCACGCATCAGAAGATGAACAAATTAGCAATAAAATTGCATCAAAAAAATGCACTTGAGACTCTTGATGATCCAGTAAAACTAAGAAAGTTTCGTGTTGAGTGGAAAAAGAAGTATCCAAATAAAGATTTTCCTACAATTCAAAAACTCAATGAAGCTGTCACGGGCGACTCGATTACATGGAAGGTTATGAACAATGATCACAATCTATCTATGATGATGGTTGTTGGAAATCTAATGGGAAAAGAATTTTGGAAAAGAAAATGGACCTTAATACAAGCACCAAAAAATCGTCAGTTTATTTGCACAGATAATCCCCTTGTTACTATTTCTGGCATGTCTTCCAAGGGAATTAGAACAGAAACAATAATCCCAATTGGCCCACAAGCATGCCTGCTACTGGAGAAAGGTTTTAATTTTAATGGGATTACAATCAAAACAGCAAATCCAAAGGTTGTACGAGAAATAAATAAAAGACTTTCTTTACACGCTGACAGGAATTTAATCAGTGCAAGCGAACGACTGCTAAACAGAATGAAAAAAGTTCGCCAATCGAACAAAAAATTTCTTAAGATACTCAAAGAAGCTACGCCTGGAGATGCACCCTTTAGACAGGCGCCTTTTGAAAATTTATCAGATCTATTGGGCTGATGGATAGCGATACGCATCTCCGTCTATTTGCCCAAATGTTGTTTTCAATTTGTGAGCTGCGATAAAATACTACATTCAAACAAAAAACGAAGGTCATCACAGACCTTCGTTTTAATTTCCAATCTACCAACCCTCTACTGCACCAACTGAAACGTCTGTGCCACCGCATCACCCACATCAAGCAATTCCATAGCACCCTCTGACCAAACAGTTCTTACGGTCACTACATAAACCAACTCACCACCATTCACGAAGTACTTTCTGATTACCGGTGGCTGTCCTTCAAGCCAACAATTCTTCTCGCAAATTAATTCATGCGCGACCGCAGTAAGCCCATTTAAATTTACATCTTCGTGACTCACAGAAATATCATCGAGTGTAATTTCGTTGTACGGAGCGTTCGCGTTTATCCTCATGCTATCAACCAAATCTTGCGGCGTTGCAAGTGCATACCCGCGCTCAGCAACCACCTCTTCAAACGTTAACCCACCAGCTTCTACATCCTCAATTATCACCGTCACAACATTCGGGTCTCCGTAAACTCCCTCAGCTTCACCACTAGAAACAACCCCGTACAAGTACGACCCTGCATTTAATCGATCAATACTTGCAGGCTCCACAACCCAACTCTCAGGAACATTCAAAATAAATCCATCTCCCACAACAATCTCCAAATTACTCTCATCACGCACAATGCGCGCAATCTCTTCTACAACCTCTTCTTCTGCAATTTCCTCAACCTCCACATCATCTACATCCCCATCCTCCAACACCTCTTTAATATAATCATTAGGCGAGCTCCCCGGCTGGTACTCAGCAACAAAATACACCCCAGCCCCAACAGCAAGGATAAGCACGATGGTCATGGCTACATGTTGAAATTTCATATGGCTAGAGTTTACCAGTGAGGGGGTAAAGAGGAAAATTTATTCAAAACAAAAACCTCGCCAGCCGACAAGGTGAACCCTTGTTGTGACGAGGTTGGGTGCTAGGCGCTTAGACGTCGCGGAAGACCTGAGGAGTGACATAGCGGAAGACTCTGCCCTCTTCCTCAGAATCCTCGGACTCTGATCGTAACCTCATGGCTGCTTCAAGCTCAGCTGGAGTCAGTTCGCGAGATGAGACGATCGCGTCCATAGAGTGCGCTGTGCAAGTATCGACCGATGGGCAATTCTTGCCGTCGAAGACTTTCTGAATTCCGCTGTTCACCATCCCTAAAATGTCATCGGGGTCAGCTGACGGACTGTATGGATAAACAACGAACTTGAACGTTCCCGGGTCATCCTTGAACTGGTCATCGTCAGGACCAAGACCATCAAGACAAACACCGACGGGCACCGTTTTATTATCGGGAACCATTTGAAACTCCTGTTTCTCTTTGTGTGATCATGACATTAGACGAGGGGCCAAGCTATTGTCAATAATTAAACACTGTAGGGAGATAGAGAAGTAGACACATGAATAAATGTATGATTCAGTAGCTTTCAAGTTCTATCCAATTGCAGGTCTTGTGCTGAAGAGCAACTCCAATCAAAGCAAGGAGCATTAAAATGACAGAACAAGCGAACGTGTCAGATGAGCAAAGCAACACAGAAAGCAGCAACGACTTCAGGATGCCATCAATAGCCGGACTCAAAAGAATGTTCTTTGAAGGTCAGAGTTTTAGAGTGAGGCTCGCTGGATCAGATGTAGACGAGATGCAAACATTGTTTTGTTTCATCAAGTCGATAGAGCGGATCAATGATAGGGATCTGCGTTTTCACCTAGATATGCATGCCCGAGGAGTGACTGAACGCACACGCTTGAGGTGTCGTCGTGCGCACTTTGATTATTTCGACCGATTAAGCACCTGGGCATATATTGAAGCTGAGGAATACTCTACAGGTGATCTTCTCCATTTTAGAAATCCTGACGGTCTGTAATTTTACATATACGGACCACCACGCAAAAGCCGCCCTCGAGCAACGTCGAGAGCGGCTTTTAGATTTAGAACACTCCTGCTCTATCCAGCCCCGACGCTCGGTAGAGTTTATCCGAGGTCGGGGTCCCGACCCCAACTCTGATTGGGCGTCGGGATTGAGCTGGAAATTTATACATTACATGGTGGCCCGAGCAGGACTTGAACCTGCAACCTTGAGTTTAGAACACTCCTGCTCTATCCAGTTGAGCTATCGAGCCAACATGTAATAA
>JABITQ010000032.1 GCA_018700535.1 Candidatus Uhrbacteria bacterium
CAGCACGAGTAAACTTGTCTGACTCCACAATACGTTTTGAAAGAGCGAACATGAGCGCGATGGTGTGCTCTGCTACGGAGGTAGAGATTTCATCGTTTGGTGCATTCGTAACCACGATCCCTCGCTCCTTTGCTGCATCCAAGTCGATGTTGTTAAACCCTACGGCATAGTTTGCGATCATCTTAAGCTGAGGTCCTGCAGCGTCCATGATTTCCGCATCCATTTTTTCAGTAAGGATTGAGAGGATAACATCAGCTCCCTTTACGCGTTTCTTCAAAACGCTACGAGGGATCTTTTTGTCTTCTTCGTAAATACTTAGTTTAATGTCCTTGTTCTTTTTAAGCATCTTGATCCCTTCGTCTGGGATCGTGCGTGTTAGGAATACGTTGAGTTTTTTCATATAGGGGATTTAGCTATTATTATGATAGGTATCAATAAAACGATCCAATTCCCAGTCTCTCCATTGAGATGCTGCATTGCGTGCTGCAGCACCCCATCCATAGATCGGATCAAGATACGCTGCTTCTTCTCCCATTGGTTTACCATCTTCTGTAAGTTCTTTTGTTGTCTGTCTCACTTCTTTACTGTGCTCTTTTTCAAGAAGGTGAATAGCTTCATGTGCAAGGAAGTCAGTCATTCCGGTGATCGCCATTGCATAGCTTGATCGGGCATTCTGGACAGAGTGATTATTTTCATCCTCCTCAATATCTTCAACATACATATCAAGGAGTTCTTCTAATGGATAGTCTTCGGTCCAACCCCCAGTCTCGAAGTTAGCAACAGATGCCTTAAAGGTGTCTGAGTCCACTCCAACAATGATCATGTTCTTCCTTCTTCTTGCTGTAGCCTCGATTGACTCATCTTTTCCTGAAGATATTCCGCATTCAATAGATGCGTCATTGAGCGCCCCGATCATTTGCTCGGCTGTGACGTCGGTGTTTGGCCAAAGCTGATCCATCTGGTCTTGGATTTTATCCGGATTCTCTAACATCCAATCTTTGGTAGCACTCAAGGTTCCATTTTCGGATTTTGTGCACTCAACCAACTCTTGTCTGTAGCAGCCAGTTAATATGGAGAACATCACTACTGGAACGGTCATGGCTCCGAGTTGCCGATTTTCAGAGAGATTCAATCGCTCAATCGCTTCAGGTGGTTTTGCAACAAGTTCGCGCATCCAGTCGGCAACTGTTTCTTGAATAGCACGTATGCGAGCCTCGGTATTGGGTTCTTGTTCTGCTTGCAATTCTATAGCTGGAGATCTCTTTTCTGAGTGGCGTTTCATACCTGGGTGATTGAAATTTTTCGTTTGTTGCTCCTTGATGGCCACTTGGTCAAAATACCATTTTTTGCTCCATGCTTTTGAATCACCGACTCTGCATTCAGTGTTCCGATCGCAAGTGCATCATCCAAGTTATCTGTTTTGATAAACCCAGAAAGGAATCCAGATCCAAATGCATCTCCAGCACCAGTGCGTGAGATACTTTTTGCATCTGTGGTTCCGGCGTGCACAATTTCTTTGCCTCTCCCTGCATATGAGCCCGCGATACCGTCTGTGATCAATCGAACATTTTCACCAGACTGCATGGCCTTCATGATTGTTTTGATGGTTTTCTTCTTCGTCAAAATCTGAGCTTCTTCTTTGTTCATGTTTAAGACATCTACCATCTCGAGAACAGGGGAGAGTACATTCATGCCCGCCTTAAGCTCACGACTCCCTGGGTTCCACATGACCTTTGCACCTGCTTTGTGTGCCTCGCGGATAATGCGTTTTGATAAGGCGATGTTTCCACCAAGTGAGGTTAGGTACACCCACTTCGTCTTTTTAAACTCACCTTGCTTGATGTCTGACCAACTAAACGATGAGCTAACTCCTCTGTAAACAAGCACGGTTCGCTCACCATCATTCATGGTTAAAAGTGTAGAGAATCCCGTTTGCCCTTTCTTCACAACACGTACTAAATGCGTGCTAACACCAAAGTGATTCAGTTCAGCAATAACATCTTTTCCAGAAGCGTCATTTCCAATACGGGTCATGATCGCTGAGTTGAGCCCTAGCGAGCTAAACGTAGCTGAGGCATTTGTTGCACCTCCACCTGTGCTCAGTACCATGTCGTCTACCTCAACTTTTGATCCAAGCGAGACGCACTCGCCCATACCTGTTTGGAATTTCTTCGATTTGATCGCGATAAATTGATCAGAGACCAAGAATACATCACGTGTAGCAGAGCCGATTGATAGAACGTCGTACATAGGCAAGGTCAATAAATTTATCCTTTGTTTGAGCTTCCGAGCATCCGCATTTTCTGCACAACCACCTTGGTCATTACCTCCTTTGCGTTGCTGATGTATTTGCGAGGGTCGAATACTTCTGGGTGCTGATCCATGTATTGTCGTGTACCAGCCGTAAATGCAATGCGTAGATCAGAATCGATGTTGATTTTATTAACTCCTAGCGATATGGCTTTTTTAATGTTTCCATCGCTTACTCCTTTTGCTTTATCAATTTCGCACCCGTACTTTGTACAAAGTTTTTTGATGTTTGATGGAACTCCTGAAGCTCCATGTAGCACGAGAGGCACACCAACATTCTTTTTGATTTCTGCCAGTCGCTTAAACTCGAGTGTAGACTTTCCAGAAAACTTAAAGGCTCCATGGCTTGTTCCGACTGCAATAGCCAATGCGTCGCATCCCGTTTGTTTAACAAAGTCTTTTGCTTGCTCCGGACTTGTGAGATGCGCATCTTTCTCCTTTACACTCACAAAGTCCTCAATCCCCGCAATGGCACCTAGTTCAGCCTCGACGGAAATACCACGCTTATGCGCTAAGGCAACGATCTTTTTTGTGAGTCGCACATTCTTTTTGAACGGATGAGATGACCCATCAAACATCACAGATGTGTAGAGCCCGCTTTTTATCGCGCGAACAACCAAGTCGTAATTTTTCCCATGATCCAAATGGAACACAACAGGAAGTTTTGTTCGCTTTGCTGCTAGGTGCACAAGTGCTGCAAGCTCATCCATTCCAGCATAGTTAATCGCTCCTTCACTGGTCGAGATAATCACTGGAGACTTTTCAGCCTCGGCTGCATCCATAACAGCCTGCAGAATTTCGAGGTTGTTAATATTAAAAGCCCCTACAGCGTAGCGGCCTTTTTCTGC
>JABITQ010000031.1 GCA_018700535.1 Candidatus Uhrbacteria bacterium
ATGAGATTGGTGGTCCGTAGAACGTGACCCCATCGATCAACGAGAAACCCTTGCTGGAATCTCATTGATCGGTGGGGTGTTTCTTTTTGTTTTGATTGACGCACGATCTATTTTCTCCTATCGTTTCACTGTCAGGAACCTGGAGGAAGAGATGGTTGTCGAATTTGAGGCGATCAGTGTTCCGTTGCATCCCGACTTGGTAAACGAAGACGCGTTTGCTGTGTCAGATGATGGGTTCTTTGTCGCTCTTGTTGACGGCCATGGAACCAAGTGGAAATCAGATGGAACGAAAGCGAAAAAAGATGCTCGTATTCAACTGTTCTCAAATGCTGTGGCAACATTGCTTGTTGAGGGGTTTGACGCAAATCCTTACGTGCAGAGGTTGCCTGCGTTGTTTGATCGTGTTGCCAAAAAGGTTGATGCGCAATTCAAGCCCATGATTGGGGAAGTGGATGCAGAAGGCCAGGAGCTTCAGTCAGTAGGGGCGGTGGTAAGCTGTGTTTCTGTCACAGAGGACGCGATTCATTTGGCTCATGCCGGTGATTGCCGCCTTTATGCATCCAATGATCCTGGTCGTGGATATCGTCTTTTGACGATGGATCACAACGGAAAGAATCCGTCTGAAGTAGTGCGACTTGCTGCGCTTGATCTGGATCACAGGCTCAGATTCCAACTGGATCGCAGGAGGAAGCCGCGACTCCATTATCGGCAGTCAGATGGTTACTGGCCTGGAAGCATTGCTGTCACGCGAGGATTTGGTAATTGGCAGCATTATCAACCCATGCTGACTCATGCGCCCGAAGTGCTCCAGTTTGCACTGTCAGATTTTGAGCCCGGAACGATTTTTGCTCTCTGCACAGATGGAGGGAACCAGATTGTTCAGTCGCTGTTTGTCGACATGAGCTCGTGGGATATAGGTGTTCCGTTGCAAGATGTGATGCGCGAGGTGGTAAAGCGGATTAAGAAGCGGGGTCAGTTCGACGATGTGACCATTCTTCTCTTCCGCGTTGTGCCAGGGTAGGTTACGCGAGCGGTGTCTTCTAGGCGCTGTTCTTTTATTTTCTATTGGATTGTTGACAATGGTTGAGCTTGCACATAATCTTTAAGTGTTCGTATTCCTAGCGAATAACCGGAGGTTAAGATGACACAAGTTCTTATTCTGGATTCAGTGAGGCCGCGTACGGTCAGTGAGCTTGTTGAACAAGCTTCACAGCCAGGTATCAGCAATGCTCAGCTCAGGGCTCTGATCCAAATGTCAAAGCTGGTATTTGATGACAGGCGGAGAGATCGGGATGCAGACCTAATGATCCTCGTTGAATTTCTGGCTGGTCTAGCTGCTGACAGAGACAGCTCTCTCAGGGGGTTTCCCACCAGTATTGCCCTGGAAGCCCAAAGAGCTTTGGTGAATGATATTTCAGGGATTTTGTTTACGAGCTCTGTTAACGAGACGGCAGCAAGGTGCTATGTCGATTACTTTTTGAGCAGGATCGCACGGAATGGTGTTGGTGGTTTCAATGATCCTTGTGATCCACTGCATCAGGTACGAATTCAGGAGACTCTCCTGGAGATATGGCATGCAGCAATTAGCAATATGCCATCGATCGATCTCAGAGAGGTCGAAAGGGCGCTTCTGCATACGGGTCATTATAATGAACTTGTGACAAGGCAGATGTGTCGTCTTGTGCCAGAGTTCTATAGATGCCAGCGTTACAGACGTCAAAAATC
The DNA here is from genome assembly GCA_018700535.1 of Candidatus Uhrbacteria bacterium. GTDB lineage: Bacteria > Patescibacteriota > Patescibacteriia > UBA9934 > GWF2-40-263 > UM-FILTER-50-9. The sequence goes on from JABITQ010000031.1 coordinate 1,726, forward strand.
AGATCCAGAGTCCCTTGAGTGGGATGGTTGGCAACACATTCCTCCAGTTCGTGGGGGAGCGACACTTGTCATGAGGGTTGATGAACAAGACATGCTCGAGCAACACATGCGCGCTGGTGCAGAGTTGTTTACGCGAGACTGTCTCTTGATCTCAAGGACATCATCATCGCAGCATGGAATAGTATCAAGAGGTGATACAGGTCTTCTTGCGTTCATGGCACAAGCAGCATGCTTTAGGCACGAACTTCTTTCGGATGACTGGAGACAACGCTTCCGGTTTTGCGAGCCCATGCCCCTTACATCGATCTGATGTGGGGGTTTTTGAAATGCAGTGTAATAGGGTTGACAAAAAGCCTTCTTCAAGGCAACCTCGCTTTGTCTTGTGGGAAACTATACAGGGGAGAATCAATGAACACAGGTCTCTTGTTGGCCTTTTTGATCATCGTTGGTTTTGGTGGATGGCCGTTGCTCGCAGCGCCGTCTGGAGCAAATCAATTTTGGAAAGGCTTTTACGTCATGTTTG
>JABITQ010000029.1 GCA_018700535.1 Candidatus Uhrbacteria bacterium
AAGAGCAAACCAATCTCGATCAAGACCGTTCTCTCAAGACCAACAACATGCTCTTCAAGCTCCACCCGCTCGATCTCTACCAACTCCTCAAAGGCAGCAGCGATCTGTTCAACATTTGTCTCAAACGCCCCAACCGATCGACTTGAAGTTGTGCCAAGGTTTTCAAAATCGACAAACATCAAATTTGCAGCCTCAACAAGATCCTCCTTAGCTTGAACAATAGATGTGTACGTATCAAGCTCTTCAGCAACCTCCTCGTCTTGCGAACCAGCTATAGCCTGAAATGCAGCAGCGGACACATCAAAGTCAGCCATACGCTCTTCAAATTCCTGCTTCTCAAGCTCGTTGTTTAGCACGGTGTATGCAAACGCTTCTTCAATCCCTTCAAGCACATCACTCTCCATTGTCTGGAGAATCGTTAGCGTTGGAGTGTGTCTTTGTGTAAGCTCATTTACACCATCCCAAATATTGATTCCAGCCTTTGCTCCAAAGGCGATGATGATAATAACAAGTGCAACTGAAAGAGAACGAGATGAGAAATTTGATCTCATAAAAAAATCTTATGTTGTTAAACGCAGAATAAAAACTCTCAATACATACATAATACCAACAATATAAAGACAGTGATAGCAAAAGAGATCACGTATTGATGTATACTTACCGACAGTGATTTAAACTTCAAAACAATTAGTAACTAAACGAATATATGGCCAAAGGATTAGACTCTCGAAAAGAGAAGAAGAAACCTAAGAAAAAGAAAGACAAGTTGAAACCGCTACCACGCACGTAGTCACCCACTATGCCTCATCCACTTGTAGAAGGTCGCAAACTGCGCAAAGCCTATGGATTACAGGTCGTCCTCGATGACCTGTCTTTTTTAGTTAGCGAAAAGCAGAAGATTGCTTTGATTGGTAGGAATGGTGCTGGGAAATCAACGTTGATTAAAATCCTTACCGGGGCTGAGCAGGCAGATGGAGGTGAGAGTCAGTTTTATCCGCTCGCCCGCGTTGGGATTGTCGAGCAGCATGCTGTGCTACCAGAAGATGTCACAACTCTTGAATTCCTCGAGCAAAAGGAGGACAAGCCTGAATGGGAAATTCGCAAACTTGCCGCCACGTTCGGATTGCACGCAGATCATCTCGCAAAACCCCCCGCACACCTATCAGGAGGCTACCAGATGCGCATTAAGCTCGTTGCAATGCTTTTAACAGATCCAAACTTTTTGATTCTCGACGAACCTGTAAACTATCTCGATCTCCAAACACTGATCCTACTCGAACGCTTTTTACAAAATTACAGAGGTGCCTTCCTGCTCGCTGCGCACGACAGAACTTTTTTACAAAACACTTGTACGCACACGTTTGAAATTGAACGCGGCAAACTCACTAGCTACAAAGGATCTGTTCAAGAGTATCTTGAGTTCAAACAAGAACAACTTGATTTTGAAATCCGTCACAACAAAAAGCTATCAAAACAAATTGCACATCAACAAAAGTTTGTTGATCGCTTTCGATTCAAAGCAAGCCTTGCCTCACGAGCACAAAGCAAAGTGAAGCACATCGCAAAACTCCGCACCAAAGTCGCAGCCATCAATACCGCCCTCGCCACCACAAAAATAACTATCCCCTCCCCTCACTTTGTTGCAGGGACAGCTTTGCACACAGATGATCTAAAGATCGGCTACGGAGATTTTGAGGTTGCAAGCAAGATCGATTTTGAAATTGTTCGTGGTGAGAAGGTTGTAATCGCGGGTGAAAACGGTCGTGGTAAATCAACGCTACTCAAAACAATCGCCGGACGCATCCCCTCGCTCGGTGGAACATTTAAATGGTGGCACCGCGCAAACATTGGTTACTACGACCAAAAAACCGAGGCGACTCTCAAAAGCACAGATACAGTTTTAAAATACCTCACACGTATGGCGCCCATAGACGCATCAAGCGAACGCCTACTTATGATGGCCGGAAACTTTTTGTTTCGTAATGACGATTTAGACAAATCTGTAAGCGTGTTAAGTGGAGGTGAGCGAGCGCGACTCTGTCTCGCTGGAGTGCTATTGCACGAGCACAACGTTCTTCTCCTCGATGAGCCCACCAACCACCTCGACGTTGAAACAACCGAGGCGCTCGCTCTCGCGCTCAAAGAGTACAAAGGGACAGTGATCGTTATTTCCCACGCCCGAACATTCATCAACACACTTGTAGACAAAGTATTTGAAATCCGCAGCGGATCCCTCAGACGTCACATGGGCTCTTACGTAGATTACGTCGATGATCTTGTTGAACTTATGGAAGCCTCTGTTGTTGAGCAGCTAGATGGCACACAATCAACATCCAGCTCGCTTTCTACCGATCAACGTTCAGAGATCCATACACGAGTAAAAGAACACCAGCGCTCACAACAACGAATCGATAAGCAGGTAACAAAACTCGATAAAGAAAAAAGCGAGATCCTCGCATACTTTTTTGAAAACCCTACGGACTACGCTCCTGCAAAAGCCACACGTCTTGCTGAGCTTAATACTCTTTTAGATGATCTTGAGAAAGATTGGCTTAATGATCAGGAAGGCATTGATCAATTAAGAGACGAACTTGATGGGTAACCACAATCTTCTTAGAAATTAAATTTTTCAAACAGAAAAGTGCACTCGTTCGTGCACTTTTTATTGACCGCGTATCGGTCAGTGTGGAGTTGGGTAGCGGCTCAAGATGATTCCACCTGGAGTAAGACGCCAGCCCCAGACGGCCCCATCGACCACCTGAAGGTTTCTGAAGTCGACACCACGCAATGGGTAGAAAGCTTCACCTTCGTCGGTGAAAACCATGAAACCACGCTCAAACACCTCAGCATCCCATCGATGATCACCCTCGGCACAACGCCCCATTTCAACCAATACGATTGGTCCATAATCGATACATTCGAACGTTGCGACTCCAGTTTGGTAAAAGCTTGGGCTGGTACGCCAACCAGCCAGAGCGCGCTCAGAGTCTTGATCAATGCGATCACTTCCATCTCGATTGAGAATCATGACCCTGCGATGATTCTTTCGAACTGAATCAGACGTCCCACTCGAATTGAGATCAAATCCAACCATCAAGTGCTTTCCTGTAGCTTCAAGGTCAAGCACTCGAATACGCTCTTCACCAGTCGACACTTCGTCAGGAAGACCAACTGACTTCACAACATGCCAACCAATGTAATCTGGTTTTAGTTGTTTGACAGTGAAGATCTCACCGCCAGAATCGAAAACTTGTGTGTGTGCATCTCCGAGTCTCTGTGGATCTCGAGCAGTGTATTGAAGCCAAGGAGTTCCATCAGCATCACGGCACACCATTCCCCTTTGAGGGTTCTTGGCATTCCACCGAGGAACAATACTTGAGGTATCGAATTCAGTAGGTGCAATCTCACACCCTTGAATAGTCAGGAGCATGTCTCCAGAAAGCAAGTCGATCACTCTCTTGGGCTCAACTGCATCTGACATGGAGATCCTCCAGTCAATGTTTGCATAAGCCCCAAGCTCCAGGATTCCCCAACGAATAACCCATCCAGTTTCACCGAAATGCAGACACGCTGGATCCTCTCCTTCGATAAGCCTGAATTCCTGAACCCCAGGATCAGAACATACAACCCAGGAAGGCTGATCCTCAGACGTACGTCTCATCAAGCATGTAGTTGGTGCATCACCAGAAAGATCAATCACCAATGCGGTGAGCTGAGGAATATCTGATGGCCCAAAGCTGATTGAGAGCTGCCTCACTTCATGAGCGATTGGAATTGCCATCACATCATGCTCACCCATTGCCAAGACGTCTCCTTCAAGAAACTCCAGAGCGGCTCTGAGCACGTCTGCGGTAATTACCCCCTCCGCATCACCACTGATAACCTGAGCGATATCACGCTGAAGATCGGCTTGTACTTTGTTGATCATGACTTCACACCCCTTTGGATTGAAAGAACTTTTTGTCACTATGACAGCAAAAATCTATACAAAATAAGGAATCTTGTCAAAGATGAATTGACGCAATTATTACCGATATTCCCTATTCATAACGATACCCAGGACCCGGTGCAGCTATTGACAAATTTTCCATTCT
>JABITQ010000026.1 GCA_018700535.1 Candidatus Uhrbacteria bacterium
CCATGCGTTCACGACGCACGATTGAGTGGGTAACTTCCACACCACACTTGTCACAAATGATTCCCTTGTAACGAATTTTTTTGTACTTACCACAGTAACATTCCCAGTCCTTACTAGGTCCAAAAATTTCTTCCGCAAACAGTCCTGTCTTTTCAGGTTTCTGAGTTCGGTAGTTGATTGTCTCCGGCTTTGTTACCTCTCCAAAAGACCAACCACGGATTACCTCAGGTGAGGCAAGACGTAGGCGGATTGAGTCGAAGTCTGTTGATTTGAGTGTTTCTTGTCGTTTAAACATAGATGTCTATTTACCCTTCTTCTCACCTGCGAGAGTTACTTTTGTCCCGTCCTTCAAAAGCTCAACATCCATACACAGTCCCTTGAGCTCACGAACGAGCACGTTAAACGACTCTGGAATGTTCATCTTTTTGATCGGGGTACCCTTGATGATCGACTCGTAAGCCTTGGAACGTCCAGGCACGTCATCAGATTTGATCGTCAAAATTTCTTGCAATGTGTGAGCTGCTCCATACGCTTCGAGCGCCCAAACTTCCATTTCTCCAAAACGCTGTCCACCAAACTGCGCCTTACCACCAAGCGGCTGCTGGGTAATAAGTGAGTATGGACCAATAGAGCGTTGGTGCATCTTGTCCTCAACCATGTGAGCAAGTTTCAAGATGTACATGTATCCAACCGTCACAGGATTCTCAAACTTTTCACCTGTACGTCCATCGTACAAATCAAGCTGTCCGGATTCAGGAAGTCCTGCACGCTTAAGCTCTGAGCGAATGTGCTCTTCAGAAATTCCGTTAAGCACTGGTGTATTTACGTTATATCCAAGTGCGTTCGCAGCAAGCCCCATGTGCACCTCAAGAATCTGTCCGAGGTTCATACGAGACACAATTCCAAGTGGAGTCAACATGATGTCGATTGGTGTTCCGTCATCTGTAAACGGCATGTCTGCAACAGAAACCACACGAGAGACAACTCCCTTGTTACCATGACGTCCAGCAACCTTATCACCCACCTGCATCTTTCGAAGGTCGGCAATAGTTACCTGAATTGACTTGATGACTCCTGGTGAAAGCTTGTCGCCATCCTCACGAGAAAACACAGTTACATCCACAACCTTTCCATGCTCACCATGCTCAAGATACAAAGAGGAATCACGCACGTCGCGTGCCTTTTCACCAAAGATTGCGCGAAGCAACTTTTCTTCAGCAGAAAGCTCGGTCTCACCCTTAGGTGTGATTTTTCCAACGAGAATATCTCCAGACTTTACCTCTGCTCCCACACGAATCACCCCTTCTACATCCAAGTTTTTCAATTTCTCTTCTGAAACGTTAGGAATGTCTGAAGTAACAACCTCAGGTCCAAGCTTGGTGTCACGTACGTCGATGGTGTAGTGCTCAATATGCACAGAAGTAAAACGATCATCCTGCACCACACGCTCTGAAATAATAACCGCGTCCTCATAGTTGTAACCATCCCAAGCCATAAACCCAATCAGACAGTTTTGTCCGAGAGCAAGCTCTCCGTGGTCTACCGCTGAAGAGTCAGCAATCACATCTCCCTTCACAACATCCTGACCAATATCTACAACTGGACGTTGGTTAATTGAAGTTGAGTTGTTTGAGCGCAAAAACTTTTTGAGCTCGTACTCATGAACATTTTTCTTTTCATCTGTAATTTTGATCTGTGCACCATCAACTGTTGTGATCTTTCCGGTTGCTTCAGCAACAACAACGTGACCTGAGTCACGCGCTGCACGTTTTTCAACACCAGTTCCACAAATAGGCGCATCAGGCTTTACGGTAGGTACAGCCTGGCGTTGCATGTTTGTTCCCATGAGCGCACGTGTTGCATCATCATGCTCGAGGAATGGAATAAGCGCAGTACCAATTGAAACGATCTGACGAGAAGAGACGTCCATGTAGTCGATATCCTCTTGTCCAACAATCTTTGGTTCACCATACTTACGACCACCCACAAAATCTTCTACAAAATATCCCTTGTCATCAATAGCAATCGTTGCAGGCACTGTCACTGAACGTTCTTCTTTAAACGCGTTGATGTATTCAATCTCATCAGTAACACGCGCAACTGTCTTTCCACCCTTCTTTTCCTTTACCACCTTTCGGTAAGGTGTCTCGATAAATCCGTAATCGTTAATAATCGAGTAAGACGCAAGGTGACCAATCAAACCAATGTTTGGTCCCTCAGGTGTAGCAATCGGACAAATACGACCGTAGTGAGTCGGATGCACATCTCGCACCTCAAACCCAGCACGCTCACGAGAAAGTCCACCAGGCCCCATCGCTGAAAGACGACGTTTGTGCTCAAGCTCAGCCAGTGGGTTTGTCTGGTCCATGAACTGTGAGAGCTGTGAAGACATGAAGAACTCACGGATCGCACCGATAACAGGACGGGCGTTAATAAGACGTCCAGGTGTAAGTGTGTCGATGTCGCGGGTACTCATTCTATCCTTAATGATGCGCTCCATACGTGCCATACCAACACGGAAACGCCCCTGGATAAGCTCACCAACAGCACGCACACGACGGTTACCAAGATGGTCAACATCGTCTGGTTCGTCCTGAACAATATTCAAACGAATGATCTCATGAATAATCTTGATGAGATCTTCTTTTCCAATAATGCGATTTTCTTCCTTTGCAACGAGCTCTTCATCGATGTCATCACCAAAACGAAGATTGAACTTGTAACGTCCAACTTTCCCGAGGTCGTAACGATCAAAATTGAAGAACATTGAGTGGATCAATCCACGAGCGTTGTCTGCAGTCGCACGATCACCCGGTCGAATACGCTTGTAAACCTCGATCAATCCTTCTTCTTCGTTGGTTGAAATATCTTTGGCAATTGTTGCCTCGAGGTAGTGGTTTGTTGGGTGAGTATCGATATCCTCAAAGGTTTTCAAAATATCTGCATCATCTGGCATTCCGAACGCACGAAGCAACGCAGTAACAGGTACTTTGCGTTTTCGGTCGATCTTTACCCAGATAACATTTTTTGGATCTGTCTCAAACTCGAGCCATGCCCCACGGTTAGGGATGATCTTTGCACCGTAGTAACGACGACCACGGTAAACATCTGCAGTAAAGAATGCTCCAGCAGAACGAACAAGCTGAGAAACAACTACACGCTCAACACCGTTAATAACGAATGTTCCACGAGGAGTCATGATTGGTAGGTCACCAAGGTAGATCTCTTGTTCCTTTACCTCCTTTGTACGAACGTTCACCAAACGAGTCTTTACACGCATTGGCGCTTCAAACGTCACGTTCTTCAAACGAGATGTTTTCTCGTCGAACTTTGGCTCGTCGAGGTAGTAATCATCAAAGTACAGCTCGAGATCACGACCAATGAAATCTTTCACTGGAGTAATTTCAGCCATGAGGTCGCGGATTCCTTCTTCAAAGAACCAGCGGTATGAGCGACGTTGAACCTCAATAAGGTCTGGGAGCTCCATAGCATCCTCGACAGCATCGAAGGTCATTCGCTCACGCGTGGTAACTGGGGTACGGCGGTATGTGGGCATAATTTAGGTGAATTTGGAATAACGAATTGGGAATAAGGAATATTCTTAATTCCTTATTCCTGATTCGTTATTCCTTTTTAAATTTTTTCAACAAAAAAACCTCGTTCCATTATGAAACGACGTCGTTAGCTATTCGTTTGCGAGTCTTTGAGCGCCATTGAGAACTTGGGTATTATCCGGAGTCACGTTTATCCGCTCATCGAGTTTAACTCGATTGGGTGCGCGGAGGGTGTTAAACGAGAGGTCCAGAAACGTCTCTTTAGGTGCTTTTACCCGGTAGACAATTCAGCCGCAAACGAGGTAAATCCTGTCAACTTTCGCTAAATTTAGCGGAGTCTTCAGAAGTGCAGGGGGATAATAGCATTCAGATCACCTTCAGTCAATAGCGCAGAAGTGGATGAAGAGTGGATTGTCAAGCAAATCCTCAAAATTACTAACCTTAGCGAATTAATGCGCATCCAATGTGCATTTTTGGGCTAAGCCTCGTTGCTTATCCACAACGTATTGATACCAATAAACAAAAACTCCTCTTTATAAGGCTGCAAAGAGAGTTGGCCAAGAGAAGCTAAGTCAAAGTGTTTGAGCATGAGGAGAGAGATTTTATTCGACAAAAGCCGAACAATGCTCGCGATTTTGATTTAGCAGGACCGTATCTGCTTTGCAGCCCCATAGAGAGGAGCAGCTAGATTGTAACAGAGGCGATTGATTCTGGTACAGGGTATTTGCACACAAGCCTTCGCTTATGGGCAAGTAACCGAGGCCCAGCACGTATAGCTGAGCCAGTTTGTAGACAGGGCGGCCCGTGATTGCAAGAAAACTTGCAATCACGGACCAACCCTAGCGCGTCAGACGTGAAGATCGGCTTCGGGCTCGAGAGCCTTTGGCGCTACTTCTGTCTGCTGGGACTCATCAGCGGTTTCCCACTGGAATCTTCTCTCGAAGTAGACCTCGATCGCTTCCTTGAGAGCAGTCAGGCATTCCAAGTACAATGCCATATCACTCTCAACGTGATCTTTCGAAGTAAGCAACTCGTGGAGGAACCTGATGCTTTCGTGGCACGCAAGAAGCTCACGCACACCCTCGGAGAGCACGATCTGATCACCAGAGACAGAGGGCTCAGATGAGAGTCCTACCGATGCTCCTTCTGGGATGGTCGGCAAAGGCTCCAGAGCAGCTTCTTTATCAGCTCTCTTCACACAAGCACGAACACAATTGCTAGCAAGAGGTTTGATGTGAATGAACTCGACATGTTTACGAGGTTTCGCAACTTGACCATCTACGATCGTTGCTGTCGAGCCCACTTCTTCGCGCAGAAGCTCTCTACAAACACGAGCATGCTCTGCAGGAGAAAGTGTCACCGTGGCAACATCCTCACCTTCAGTGCATTGCAACCTGAATTCAAGATCGCCTTCCGAATTTCCTCCCCCACCTTCTTCAGCTGATGAAAACACCCGATGAAGCTTGCGAATTGACAGGATTTCCGGATCGAGCTCCATAAGCAAGAAGGCACTGAGCACATCTTCACTCATTTCCGTAACCTCAGCGTCCTCACACTCATAGATCAGACGATCACGGAACCGATTCTGAAGCCACACCTGCGTTGCGCCGGCGAGCTCGAGGATTGCTCGATGTGAGCGCTCCTCTGGATCGGTTGCGTGCACCCTGCACAGCTGACTGTCAATTTCAGCGAGTCGCACAGCAATCTTGCCAGCGAGCCGATCGTTCGACGTTCGCTTGAGACGTTTGATCAACCCAGCGAGAACCGGAAGGCGCTCATCGAACCTTTCTTGCTTCTCGCGCAGAGCAGCTTCATCTGCTTCTCTCGCTCGATCACCAAGCGGATGACTGACACCAAGCTGATTCGCAAGTTGTCCGGCATCGGCACGCGCTTGATCTGCATCCATTCGGCCCCGAAGCGTCTGGCTCCTACGAGCTTCAACCACATCAAGACTGGCGCAGACAGCATCACCAATAGTAGCACTGCCCCCTGGGTCATACCGACCACTGCGCCTTCGAGGGGTCGAGTGGCGTGGTGGCGCTGGAATGAGCGGCATCGAGATTGCCATCACTCCCACCTGTGACGATGGAGGTGGAGCAGTTTGTCCGATCATCACAATGCCAACATCTGAACGCCTCTGTGTTCCAGCAAACACTGCCGCAGCGAATGCGGGCGACGGCATTGCACTCTCTTTGGGTGCAACCACGACGACACCAACACCGGGCGGGGCATCTTTCGGCGGCGGAGCACACGAAATGCCCGCCATCGTGAAACCACTCGCTCGAGACACGTTGCCAGGCATCATTGCCATCGAGATACCGACAGGCGCGCGACCAGGCACCGAGGACACCTTGGCAGGGACAACACCCTCTGGTGCGATCACTGCCAACTTGGCCATCAGCGAGTCTTTCTCACTCCCCGAGTAGGGCGTGGGCAGACATTCCTGGCAGCTCACTCTTGCAAGCACTTCGTCGTAGTCCGTCACATCATCGCCATCGACGACCACGAGCCACGGCAAGTTGCCATGCTCATCGCCGGTACGACTCTGAACTCCGAACGACTGACCACAACTGTTGCACGTAAACCGTGCGGAAAGATCTGAACTGGGCATGGTGCCCTCCTGCTGTTTGGATTGGGTAAGCAGCTCGACATGAGCCACTTAATCTGTAATGAACCAAAGGGTATTTCTCCCTCTCAGGGGGGATGAGAGACGAGGCAGTGACTCAGCAAAAGCTGGTATGCAACATAGGCGAGCTCTAGCCGGTGCAGAGATAGTCGAAACCATGTCAGCATCGAAGAAAACGCCACC
>JABITQ010000049.1 GCA_018700535.1 Candidatus Uhrbacteria bacterium
CCCGGTCGGTTCGAGATGGCACTCCGCCAACTCACCGACCGGGCCTGGTCTCATAATACGTATGAGACCCGATCATTAAAGCGCAGGAGTTACTCCTGCTCTCTAACGATCGAACTTCGATCAACACTGACAACTCTCTCCTGTCAGTTCACAACCTCTGGAGCCCCGCAATGGATCCAATCATCTCGATCATCGAGACCTTCTGCCAAGATCAGGGCACAAACCCGCTGGAAGCAGCGGGAATGATTCTCCCCCTCTTGATCAGCATGGTCCCTATCAAGATCCTGCTGAGCTAAACCAACCCCGGTCCACCATGGGCCAAAGGATTCAACATGGAGCTTTGGCTCAACATGGTTCTGGGCCACATCGTCCATTGGTACGGAGCGTGGCTTTCAAGCACTGCCCTCATCCTGGTCACCATCTGCCTCTTTTGCATGATGTTTGGTCAGGACTTGTGGGGCAAGCTTGGATCCATCTGGTTCAAGTGGTGCCTCCTCGGCCCACTGACCCTGGCATGGAAAGCTGGCAAACTCCTCTTCTTTTCCCTCGGGAAGTTCGCCTTCAGCAAATCAGGCTCGAAGAAGAACGGGAAGAAGAAGGGCGGTAAAGGCAGTACGTTCAACGTCAACATCAACTTCGGCGGGCGTCGCGAAGACACCAACCGAGACGGACGTCGTCGTAGTCGCAACTAGCCTCCCTCTCAACTGGTCGTGTAGCAACGTGCACGACCAAACCCTCTGAGCTCATGAGCATCTCGTGCTCTCAGAGGGTTTCAACCCAATCTCTCCCTAAAAAATCACCCTATCGGGTGGTTTTTTGTTTGTATTACTTAACAACTAAAACTAATTCAATGATATTCCCATATTAATTAGACCCCTGCTCTGTCAGCAAATCTTGACATCATCCACAATCCATGATAGTCTTTGCTCTAGTCTCGAAACTCGGGACACCCCGCCAGAGGTTATCTGGCGCCAGTCAGACGGAGAATATTGTGTCTTTTCAGCAAACCAAAAACTCTCCGTCAATTCGGAGAGCATCATGAGAATCAGCAGTGATCAACACGGAAACAACCAAGTCGAAATGATCCTAGGTCAAAACCAGGACAACCACGACTTTCGTTTCACAAATCACATGTTCAAAGGAACAACTTGCTGTTTCCTCGGCGGCGGTTAGCAACAGAAAAGAAAATTAAAAGACACTAAGACATTCTCCTACGACAATTACGTTGCTCTCACACGCACGAGCAACATGTGCAAATGCACAACGCGAAAGCCCCCAATTTTCACTGGGGGCTATTATTATTCCTAAATTATTCTGCGAACTGTTCTGAACCAACCCAAGCCATTTCAAACAGTGCGCGTACTACATCAGCAATTTCTTTGCTAATCAAGATCGCAGAGATCACTGACGACTTGTGCGAGAAAAGATAAATGTGATCCCCTCTCACTGACAGCTCTCCATGAATCGGAAACTTTGCCGCAGAGATTATACGCATCTCTACACCAGGTGCTTCTGGAAGTTGAGATCGATCAGGCTTGTCCATAATCGCCAGCACACGTCCTTTTACACCACGCTTCACCATTCGTTTAATGTGTTCATCACGATCATGAAGAATCTCTTCCATTGCATGAACTTGATCAACAGGAACGATCTGAATGAAATCACCGTCCAACTTTTCAAAAGAAAGTCGTGATGTCTCAAGCCCCTCAACCCCTTCCAGATATCGAACCGATGGCTTTGCTCCCTCAGCATTATAAAGAGTACCAAGCATTGGCAAGATACGACTCAACTCCCCCGCTCTTGAATCAAGTGCTTTGCGCTCATGGTCGATGATGCTCATCAAACGCTCCGGACTCTCTGGTGCGTACAACTTTTTCTTTCCCTTGGTAAACGCCGACATAAGCCCACGTCCACTAAGCGACTCGATCATGACGTAAGTCGTTGCACGGTTCACTTTTGATTTGTGCGAAATATCCTGAACACTAGCAGGGCCAAGCTCAAGGGATGCTAAATATACAGCGGACTCTTTGTCAGAGAGACCGAGATGTTTAAGATCTGCTGTTAATGGATTTGTTTCATTCATAGGGTTGTTGATAAGTACTGACATTATACTAGAGAGCGCAACACCTCCCAAGTCTTTGCGGCGGTGTTATCCCACGAAAACATTTTTACGCGCTCAAGTCCTTTTGCTACCAACCCTTCTCGAAGCGTTGCATCCTGCGCAATATGCGCCATCGCACGCGCCCAAGCATTCGGTTCGTTCGGTGATGCGTACAATGCAGCATCTCCACACACTTCTCGGTGCGGTGGAATATCTGAGGTGATCAGTGGTGTGCCTGCGCGCATCGCATCGAGGTTTGGAATACCGAACCCTTCGTAGTTTGATGGAAACAAGAATGCCGTCGCGGACTTTATCAATGTCTGAACCTCATTATCTGGACGGTAACCAAGAAGCTTAATCTGGTCCTTATGCTTTGAAACTTTTAAATACTGAGTTAGCTCTCTTGCACCAAACCCAGGCGATCCAACCAACACCAGCTCAAACGGATCCCCCACCCCACGTGTATTTTTAAACAATTCAAATGCACGCAAAAGCGTGGTGACATTTTTCTTTTTTTCTAAACGCCCCACATACAAAAAGTAATGCGACCCAAGACGATGACGCTGCAACGCATCACTTGTTACAGAAGGATCAATTGCCGTTGGCGCCTCAAGTGTTACACTCATCCTATCTGCTGCCACACGATACACCTCCATCAACTCTTGCTTTGTAAACTCTGATGGCACGAGAATCTTTGCTGCTTTTTTAATCGCAGACTTTGTTGAACGCACGAGTCGTTTACGCACAGACGAATCATACAGATCAGGCCTTCGAGCAAAACCAATATCATGCACGGTTGTTACAAGATTTTTTGACGACTTGATCGGAGGAGCTTGCCCTGGCACAAACAATACGTCTGGTGCGCGCCGCAACATCTCCCAGCTCATACGCAATTTCATCCAACCACCCCCGAGCGGCCATCCAAGCACCTTGCTCTCCCATCCCTCTCCCAACTTAGCCAAGTCACCCTCAAGAGGTTTGTTGGAATACAAAAACACACGCTCTCCCTCTAAGAGTGCGTGTGTCTTCATTGCCTGAATCAAATTCCTAGAATAATTCTCAACGCCTGTGCGCTTAAGTTTATTCGCCGAGGATGCATCGATTCCAAATGTAGGCATAATGTGGTTTAACTCGTAAAGATAGAACGCTTGTACGCATCCAAGTTTTCAAGTGCGATTCCTGTGCCCTTTGCCACACATTGCTGTGGGTCCTCTGCCAAGAACGTTGGAACACCTGTTGCTTCTGCGATAAGAGTGTCGAGGTTTCGAAGTTGTGAGGAGCCACCTGAAAGAACAATTCCTTTGTCCATCACGTCCGCTGAAAGTTCTGGTGGAGTTTTGTGAAGCACTTCTTTTACTGTATTGATGATTCCTTCAAGTTCGTCCTGGATTGCGGCAGTTACATCGTCTGATGTCACCTCAATCACCTTTGGAAGTCCAGTAACCATATCGCGCCCCTTCACCTCCATCGACAACTTGTCCGGTAGGTACATAGCCGCACCAATCTGGATCTTAATGTCTTCACTCGTTCGCTCACCAATCGCGAGTCCGTACTTGCGACGAATATATTCAGAAATCGACGCATCAAACTTTACACCACCAATACGCACAGACTCTGACGCCACAATTCCCCCAAGGGAAATCACCGCCATCTCTGAGGTCCCTCCACCGATATCGATAATCATGTGACCAGACGGCGAACCAATCGGAATGTTCGCGCCAATTGCCGCCACAATAGGCTCACTAATAATGTATGCAGCCTTGGCTCCAGCCGCTAGCGTTGCATCAATCACCGCTCGACGCTCAGTCGATGTGATTCCACCCGGCACCGCCACCATTACCTCTGGTCTAAAAATTCTAATCCCTCCAAGAGCTTTGTTAATAAAATAACGAATCATCGCCTCAGTTGTCCTATAGTCTGCGATCACTCCATCTTTGAGTGGACGACGCGCAACGATAGTATCAGGCGTGCGCCCAAGCATATCCTTTGCCTCCTTACCCACAGCAAGAACTTTTTTATCAATATAAGAAATAGCTACCACGGACGGCTCATGAATAATAATCCCTCGCTTAGGAAGATAAACAAGAACCGTAGTGGTTCCAAGATCAATACCAACTTTTTTCTGAAACATAATTCTGAATTACTACTGGAATCTAGAGCTCCACACCAAACAACAGGTCTTGATCTAAAATAGTGTTCACCAAATACGTATCGTCTCCCCACTCACCAGAAGACTCAGCGGGTGTAGCATGTGTCACATTTTTATCAAAATCGAGGTCGAGAGTCAACGTACGGTCAAGGGCCCCGATCTGCTTATAGACTGTTAAATCGTAGCCTCCTTTCTTAATTGCCTTTACAACAGTTTTTGCGAGCTCGTACTCAAACACCAACTCTTTGGTATGTCCTGGCTCAACAGATGTAAACGCACCAAAGACACTCAATCCAAGTTCTTCAGATACATCCACCACCCCCACAGCACCAGAAGGATTTTGCACAAGATCATTTAAAAGCATCCCTTCCCCACGAATCAACTTTGTCCCAGCAGGTGTATACAAGCGCGCATATGTTCTATACCGACTCGTCTTCCAATCAAACGCCCCTGTGTGGTCGTATGTAATCGTTGTGCGTCCAACAAAATCACCAGACTGATTTCGACCGATCTCATACTTGATTGAGCGATCAACAACTGGATCAGATTTTAAGCTAGCCAAGTTTGCATCCACAACCATCTGCACATCAACTGTCTCAGGTAACACACGCCCACCCCAACCAATCTTCGTCAACGTATCTTCTAGCACTTGATCACTGCTATAAAACACAAGATGCTTGTGAATCAAAGCTTTTTCAACAGAATCAATAACCTCTCCCCACCCTGAAAGCGGAAGCGCAAACAACTCTGACTTCACTTTGTTAACTAAGTCAGCAAGAATTTCTTTGCGCTGCTCGGGTGGAAGCCCACTAGCAAGATACCCACGCTCAACCTGGTACTCAAGAAGATCTGCAACGTTGTCAGAAGTAAAGGTTTGTCCAGACACTGTAATGTTTCCCAAAATTGAAAGTAGGTCTGCAACAAATGTTGGTGTCATACCAATCACTCCATCTACTCGAAGCGCGGTTGGGATCTCTTCCCTTTGTTCTTGGCTCAAAGAATTTACTTCCTCAAGAAACCTACTCGTTGCAACCACAGAACTTGTTGCAAAATCTGGTGACCAATTACTGTCGCGAAAAAACCATTTGGTCGTTGCGTTGTAAGCCTGGATTGCTGCCGGAGCCTCGATGGTCACTGATGCCTCCGCGGCATCATCTAGCGTGTAGACGTCCGCGGTCTCAAACTCTGAGATATCTCCACCCTCTAAACGCAACACTCCATAAGATCCAATAAATCCTCCACCAGGCCTCAGCTCGTTATTGTTTAAAAATAGAAACAGTTGCGTCTTCTCACCACGAACACCTCCCATCTCAGGCAATACACGCGCTGCCACTGCAATGCTTGTTAAGTATTCTTTTGATTGAACAAGATCTGTATACAAGGACTCTGTCACAGAAACTAACGGACCAAGGAACTGATCAGAGGCCGCAAGCTTAAGTTCATCCTCAGCAATATTGAGACGCGCAATCAACAACTCAAGCTCATCAGCAGATGCCGAGATTCGCTCTAAGATTGCAAGTTTGGTGTCAGCAGGAAGATCTTCATATGTTACAGATGGTTCAAGTCCTTCTTTTACATCTTCAAAATAAGACTCGCTCAACCCAGAAAGCTGCAACAAATCCTCGCCAATCACAAGTAGTTCACCAAGCGAATCTGTAACCTCTGAAGCAGATGAGAGCAAACCTCCGCTGGTACGAATCGTCGAGCCTACAAAAGGCAGAAACCCAGTTGGACGCAGCCAGTTCATGCGCTTGTCCGCAGAAGCAAAGGACTCATGTGCTGATTCGAGCTGTTCTTTTGCAGAATCAAACTCGAATGCAAGCGCAGCCTTGCGCGCACCAAACAAAGAATCTCTTCCATCAAACACATCAGCAACAAGTTGCCCAAGCACAAGTGAAACAATAACCACGTACATAACAGCAAGAACAAAGACGAACGCAAAAACCTTCCTTAGCTTTCGCCAAAGATTCTTGCGAGCCTTTTCCTTGTTTGGCTCCATCGTATGCAAGTAATTCTCGGAATGAGACATGACTAACGCGGAGAGTCCTCCTTATATTTCTTATAATAGTATACCGCACTCTTGATCTGAATTCTTGTAAGTGGATTCAACAGCTGTTTGATAAATCCCCCTTCAGCAGTCTCACGTCGATGATAATGAATCAAATGAACCGCAGGATGATACACAACCTTCCACCCCGCCTGCCAAAAACGCCGACACCAATCTTGGTCCTCAAAGTAGACAAAAAACTCAGGGTCAAAACCTCCAACCTGCTCGTAAGCCTGGCGACGAACAAACATCGCTGCTCCAAGAATATAATCAACCTCTTGTGTAACAGCATGATCAGTATCTGCCATTAAGTATTCTTGTATCTCTGCCTTGGCTTTTTTAAGCGATCGCAAAAAAGGAACGCGCCTGTAAATAATCGTACTTAGTTTTGAAAATCGATAACAACTGTTTTGATGCGAGCCATCTGGGTTCCTAAGCTCGGGCCCAACCATTCCAACCTTTGGATGTGTCTCCATGTAATCCATCAATCCCTCCACAGATCCTGGCGTCAAAATAATATCGGGATTAAACACAAACAAATACCTTCCGTTCGCTTGCTCAATCGCTTTGTTCATTCCCACACCAAATCCGAGATTACGATCACTCATGATCAACCTCACCTCAGGAAACTCTTTGCGCACCATCTCATCAATCCGCATCAAAGGGTTATTATCCACCACAATCACCTCGTAGCTAACTTTAACTCCAGCTCGAACAATTCCTTTAAGCGTCTGGCGCAAAAGCCCTGGAGTGTTGTAGTGAACAATCAAAATCGAAACATCCTTCATAAGAAAAATCCATTAATGCGACGATTAGATACATCAGTGCTACTCATTATCTGCGACCGCTTTTTATGCATCTTGTGAACAAGCTTAAATAGATCTGCTACAGCTTTTAGATTTGAAGGCTCAAACAGAATCAAGTAAACGAAGCGTGAAAACTCGTATGTCAAAATCCACGGAAGCCCAAGGAGCCCATTTGTAAAACTGAGATTTTTAAGCAGCATCAACCAGTGGTTGCGCGTTGAGTAATAATTTCGCATCGAAGATTTCTTTCTACGATTCTTCACGCGATCCCACAAACCACTTGCCTCTTTTCCGTACATCCCTCGATAGTGATACGCAATCGCTTTCGGAACAACACGACAAGTCCACCCCGCACGCTGCAGTCGCCACGCCATATCTACATCCTCTTTGTAAGCAAAAAAGTCATGATCAAAAAACTCATCTTTGTAACGAACGCCACTTAACGCAGACGCTCGATACAAAACCATCGCACCAGTCACACCAAACACTTCATCCAAATCGTCATACTGCCCTTCATCTTTCTCACCAGCCCCCATATCAGACACTGTGCGATTGCGATGTGCATTGAGCGCAACTGAATCAATGATCTGTGACCGAACTGTCTCACGCAACACTTCATCGCCAAGATTCTCACCAAATGCTCGGAGCAACTTTCCTCCAAACGACCCAGCCTTATCGTCGCTCTTTGCAACCCTCATGAGGTTCTCCAAAAACCGATCGTGCATCAAAATGTCTGGGTTACAAACCAAGACAAACTTCTGACCATGCTCAGCAGCATCCCAATGATCCAAGTTATAACGAATCCCCTGATTGTGCGCCGCTGAAAACCCCTGGTTGCGCGGATTACGCAAAAGAGTCACCGAAGGGTATTCCTCGCGTAAAAACGCTTCTATACCATCATTAGACCCATTGTCAACGACAAGAACATTGAAATCCTTGTACGTCTGAGACATAATGGTCTTAAGCAGATCCGGCAAGAACTCCATCGAGTTCCAAGTAACAATATTTATTGATAAATCCATAAGTATGGCTATGGTAAGCAATCACGAGCACGAACACAACCATTGGTTTAAACAAAAACGCTATGGGTACGGATTAACACCAACAAGTTGGCAGGGCTGGCTTGCAACACTTGGGTTAGTCGCACTCATCGTCCTCTCTGCATACTCAAACAATTTCCTATCAGAGACCGGCCCTGCATACACTCAGATAGCACGATTCTACCTAGACATCTTCGTCCTATCCTCAATCTTCTTGCTCGCAATGCAATCAAAGACAAGGGGCCAAATGAAATGGCGCTGGGGTCGAGATGAACAAACTTGGTAAATAACGATATAAAAAAAACCGCTCACTTGAGCGGTGTTTTATTTCCTCCCCTTCTTAGTCACATCAAACCCCAGATACCTCCCTGTCATCAAACGCGTCTGTGCATCGATGGCTGGGAACGAGCCAAACAGAATGAATGTGATTGGCAACAACGCCCATTGAAAAAACATTACGATCCAAGTGTGCTTTTTGATTTTCTCTGGACGTCGAGGAAGCAGCATGAGAGACATGATGGCAGAGACAAGAATTCCGATCATGGCAAGCTGCATAAGCTGTTGGAGTGTGAAAGGTGCAGCTTGAATGAGTGCTGTTGTTTGATCTCGCGCAAGTAAGAGTGGCAACCAACCGAGGACGAACATGATGATTGGTGCCGTCGCCCATGTGAACATCCCTTCGATGTGATTAAAGACGTACTGCATCTTTTTGCGCAATGGAATTGTTTTGTCGCGCTTGAATCCGTCGATAATAAACGGCAAATGCTCCACTCCCCACGCCCATCGACGCATTTGTATATACAGCGCACGCAGCGATTCTCGATACGTCGCCCCACTCACCGCATCCATCGATACTGGCAAGAACATTGGCTCAACGCGATAGTCACCATGATAATGAAGGAACCCCTGCATAAAGATGCGTGAATCCTCACTCACAATATCTTTCTGCCAAAAACCTACATCAGTCAGCATCTTCCATGGCATAGAGTGGCTCGAGAAGGTCCACAAACGCTCTGGACGCGCTAGCTCACCAAAGAGCCAGAAGGTTGTACCAAATGCACCAATACGCACAGGCGCAGACGATGTCCAGATGTTATTTGAAAACAAAGCGATCGGTTGGTAGGAGGCGCGCAATGGATCCCTCACTGTGCAGAACAAGTACGTAAGATAAGAAAAGTATTGTTTGTGCGCAATTGTGTCTACATCAAACGCAGAGACAACAAGCTTGTCTTCTTTAAGCTCTGGAAACTCATTTGCGAGCAACCCCTTTACCTTGTTCCCCATCCAATTTAAGTTCGATCCCTTTCCAGGGATCTCATCTGGCAAACCTTTTGGATGAAGTGTTACAAACAGTCGCTTAAAGGTGCGACCAAAATCTTGCTCAGCACGACGAACATTCTTTTGAAACAATTCTTTATCCGCCTCTTCACCACCTAGCACAATAATCATCTTATTGTTTGGGGTGCTGTTTGCACGGAGCGACTTAAGTGTGGCGCGAATAATATCGTAACCTTCTTTATAAGTCGGAAGAAAAATTAAGTGATGCACGTCATCTGTGTGCGGAACCTCTGCAAGCTTTGCTTGCCAGTCCACCTGATCAGCATCGCGATACTTTTTCCATGAAAGCATGACAAAGACATTAAAGTAGATCACGCGAAACAACCACAACAAATCAAAGATGATAATAAAGATGATTACCCACAGCGGCTGCACAAAGGTGAGGATAATCGCAAGCAAAAAAGTTCCCCAAGCCAGAAGGCCGGGGAACATTTCCCAGAAACGCATATTGCCGTATCTGTAACGCTCTTGCATCTACTTATCGGATGAAATGTCTTTTTTAAGTCGTGTTAAGAACTTAGCAGCATGCTCCTTTCCACCGAGTCCGAAGGCTAAACCTCCAGAGAGAGCCAACATTGCAACGAGGCCTGTAAACAGGACGCGAATGAGCTCAGGTGCGATTTGAAGCTGAACAAGTGCTGCCATGAACGAGAAGATCAAGATTGACCACTTAGAAATTCCAGAAAGGAACCCTGAAGAAGACAACTGAGCTGCGTCCACGGCGGACTTCACCACAGATTGAACAAAGTTTGCAAGTAAGATACCTGCAAGAAGGATAATAACTGCAATGATCACATTTGGAATAAACAAGACGACTTGCTCCAAATAATTTGTCACCTGGTCCCAGCCAAGAATGTCTGTGGCTGCAATAAGTGCGATGACAATAAAAAACCACTTGACGATCCAACCAAGTAACTGGCCGATGTGCAAGCGGACTCCTGCGCGCTCAAATTGTGCGCTGATATCGAGACGTCGCGCAATTTCATCAATGCGCAAAATGCCGACAACTTTTACCACCACGCTTCTTAAAACAAGCGCAACGATAACACCGAGCAAGAACACAATAATGGCTCCGAGCAAGTTCGGAAGGTATGCCACCAATGTACCCCAGAGTTCCAAGAGAGGCTCCTGGAGGATTTCGTAGTTGAACTCCATAATGTTTGGTGTGTTTACGAATAAAGTCGAACAAATTACATTCAAATGAACGTAATTCAATGCATTAAAGGTACCATCCTCATAGCAATGCATCCAACGCGTTATCCCCAAGTGAGTTCTATGTGATCGTTGCCGGACGATCATAATGCGGCAACACAGATTCGACTTCTTTTATTTTCGTAACATCAATTGAATCGTAAAGCTCTGCTAGCAACAGCCGCTTTGGATTCGGTACGGCAAACATAGGAATCTTTTTTGTAAATGCAATCGTATTTGCGATCACAATACTTACTCGACTTGCTGTAAACGAACCAGGTCCACTCACAACAAAAATACCCTCGAGGTCATCGAGGGATACTTCCCATTTAGCCAATTGTTTCGATAAAGACTGAAGATACTCCTCAGGAGAGGCTGTAAGCTTTGCGCTTTGCACAATCTTTTTATCCACAATCAACCCAATCTCGATTTCTTTAATTTCTTGTCCTAACAAGAATAATTGCATATTAGCTCATTCGATCGATCATCACGACCTTCTCTCCCCCAATAATAGAGGTCAAAAATCGATCTGCAACCTGACGTCGATCTAAAAATTCATCTTTTGGCATGACCGTATAGTTAATCTCATACGGAATTTCTGACTCAAATTTAGCAATCACTTTCTCTAGATCTGTCTGTTTTACAGTACCAACAATCAAAATGTCTGTTGGAATTTCTGGGTTGTCCACAAAGCGACCAGTGAACACAAAATAACTAATATCCCCCTTTTCATCGATTTCATTGACCAAATTTTGTTTGAGCAAAATCTGAACTTTCTTAAACAAAGACCGCAGATCATCAAAAAGGATGAAGTCCTTATTTACATTGTAATACTTCTTCTTATCGGCAAGCGCCTTGCTTTTCACCCTATTATCTCCTGCTTTTTCGGAAATTAGACCAATTTCCATAAGGTTCTTCAGCTCGCGGCGCACAGAGTTTAGCTGTGCATCGATGCGGCGCGTAAGCTCTCGAACAAAAAAAGCCTCATCTGGATGCTGAAGAAACAGCCCCATGAGTCTGGCACGAGTCTTTGAACCAAACATCTGTTCAAGTTTAAAGGTTTTTTTGGGCATAGTCATCATATTGGTGCAGTCAGTTGCGCCCCCTTCCCATCAAGGTATAATGTACACAAATAGGTTTTTTACGGCAACTCTTTATGACTCTACAGATAAAAGCAGCGGTCTACCGACCACAGTCACCAATGGAAAAAATTGCTGGTACTTCGCAATTAATTCCATTGCAAGATAGAGGGGGATTTGTTTTTTTGCTTGCACACGCAAACAACGAAAACGCAGATACTGAAATGTTGTTTCAGGTTCTGTCAGACCATGTACATCGACTCGCTGAATCGTTTGGAAAAGAAGCGAACGCACAACATCGCTTTGAACAATTTCTTGGCGCACTCAACGAGACACTTGCCGAGCAAGTTCGCGAAGGCCGATGGCGCGTACCAATCGAAGACTTCCATGCCATTGTTGGAATCGCGAGCGGGACACAAATGTATCTCTCTGGAGCCGGTGAACTCACTTCACTTTTCCTTCACAGAAAACCGTCTCAGCGCTACCAGGTATTTAATTTGTTTCGATCGATCCAAACAGAAAAATCTTTACCTACATGGGAGAAACCATTCGCTGTTGTGCTCGATGGAGACCTACATGAAGGCGATGTCTTTTGTGTCACAGAAAAAGAACTGCAACGCGAGATCCAACCAGACGAACTCAACAGCATCCTTTCGACACTTCCTCCCATTGGTGCTGTAGAAAAAATTCGCCAATACTTTTCTCACAAAGAGTCGTTATCACTGATTGTGTTAAAAGCGCACCTCAACAACTCAGAAGACATTCAATCTTTTGAATCCACTCACCGATCAAAACTATCTGTATCAGAGCTTGTAGACACTGAAGATGAAACTGAAAAGCTATTGGAAGATCAAAGTCCAAGCTTTACATCTATGGGGAACAAGATCGTTCAGAGAGTCATGGACAAGATAACAAGTAAAGATTCTGCCTATTCACAACACACACACCTAAGTGCTGCAACAAAACGATTTTCACGCACAGCAGTAAAGGTAGGGTCCAAATACGCACGAACCATTGCACAAACCAGTATCAAAAAAGCAAAAAAACTCTCAACAACAGAGGGTCGCAAAGAGACTGTGCGAAACGTTAAAGCCTTAAGAGGGCGAACAGAGTCGATCTTTCAAAGCCTTGCGGAATCAAGCAACCGTGTCCCCCGCTCAACCAAATATCTTGCTGGAGGACTTATCCTAGCGGTTGTCGTACTAAGTCTTGGGATCTCAACACTCTCCAAATCAAAAGCTCAGTCCGCTGAACAAGAAGCATTTGATGAACAGATCGTTCAGATTGAAGACATTGTTGAACGCGGTGCTGGTGCTGTTATTTATAAAGATGAGGATCAGGCGCGCAGCTTGTTTGGAAACGCACTTACTCTTGTAGAAGATCTCCAAACCAACACACCTGAACGAGAAGCTCAGGCAACAGAACTTCTCAAAGACATTCAATCATCTCTTGATGAAATTCGACATCTAGTCACCGTTCCAAACCCACCACTTCTTGGAGACTTGGCAACGGTTACCGACGGAGTGTTCGGTGCAGCGCTAGTGCAATCAAATGAAGTTATCTACCTCTTTGGAACAGACGGTGCCGTCTACCAACTCGACCGATCAACCAAACGCCTTTCTGTCGCCGCAGAAAGCGAGGGATCAATCGCTATAACAGCTGCCGCAGAAGAAGATGGCAATATGTATGCTCTAACACAAAGCAACAACGTCTATAGTGTAAACCTCGATGACGCAACAGTTATTTCTGCGCTCCAAAGCTCAGATACTTACGTCGATGTTATCGCCTACGCCAACCGCATTTACCTCTTGCGCCCTTCAACAGACACTGTACAGGGACAGATTTTGCGAGCTGGTCTTACTGGATCAACCTTTGGCGATCCGACTGAGTGGATTACGCAACGCACAACAGATCTTTCAAAAGCTGTCTCTCTTACCATCGACGGAACAATCTTTGTTCTAAGTAAAGATGGTGAGATCACACGATTTGCAAGCGGATCAGAAGTCGGCTGGAACCCTGGAGTTGTCGACCCACCAATGACTGTCGCAAGCAAAATCTGGACAGACAGCAATAGCGACTATGTCTACGTGCTTGAGCCAGATACAAAACGCATTGTAGTCTTCAGCAAAGAGAGCGGTGAGTTCCTAGTACAGTACCGCTCAGACGCATTTACAGACCTTACAGACTTTATTGTTGACGAAGACGGCTACAGCATTTATCTTTTGGCTGGATCAAAACTTTACTCAATCGCAGCAAGTCACATTGAATAACCTATGAAACATCATCACATCGGCGGAATTGTTGCCGCAATCTTCATCCTCATTATCGGAATCTTTGTCTTTTCAGTAGGCTCCGTGTCTTCACCCGACGAGCTTACTGGCTCTTGGAGAGCGGGTGGAACAAACGCAGCTGGACTAGATTGGTACATGGAGTACGAGTTTGGAGCAGGACGCTACGAGCTTGAAACCGGAACTGACTACGAAGAAAAAGGCTCATACTCAATCAACGAGCGCTATGAGGACGGATCAATCATCGTTCACAAAGTCTTTTACGACGGCGAGAAAACATACGACATGATGGTTCTGACTGTAGACGACCCAAACATCATCTTTATAGAAGGCGTTCAACTTAACCGAGTTGAATAACAAAAAAGACGAGCGTAATGCTCGTCTTTTTTAATTCGAGTAAATTGATTACTTGACGGTAACTGTACCACCAGCTTCTTCAATCTGCTTCTTGATGTCCTCAGCCTGCTCCTTAGATACACCTTCCTTCACGTTTGAAGGACATGCGTCTACAACACCCTTAGCCTCTTTAAGACCAAGACCAGTGATTGCACGGACAGCCTTGATCACACCGATTTTGTTTCCACCCACTTCTGTGAGCTCGACATCGAATTCAGTCTGTTCTGCAGCAGCCTCTCCACCAGCAGCAGCGCCACCAGCCATCATCATTGCAGGTGCAGCAGCGCTCACACCAAACTTCTTC
Source organism: Candidatus Uhrbacteria bacterium (assembly GCA_018700535.1). Classification (GTDB taxonomy): domain Bacteria; phylum Patescibacteriota; class Patescibacteriia; order UBA9934; family GWF2-40-263; genus UM-FILTER-50-9. The sequence continues at coordinate 14,740 of JABITQ010000049.1, forward strand.
TCAAGAACCTTCACAAGATCAGCAAGGTCTAGTACAGACATCTCTTCGATCTTTGAAACGAGATCTGCAAACTTTGCAGGAACCTCTACAGTCTCCTCTGCAGCCTCAGCAGCTGGAGCCTCTGTTGCAGCAACTTCCTCTACAGGAGTCTCTGCGGTTGTTGTCTCTTCTGACATAATCGTTGTATCAATTAGTTTAAGCCTTTGACTCTTTTACGGCATTAAGCACGTAAACAATGTTTCGCAGGTTGCCTGCGAGGGCGTTAACGAATCCTGAAACAGGTGCGTTGATTGAACCAACCAACTTGGCCAAGAGCTCTTCGCGGCTTGGCAATGTTGAAAGCTGCATGATTGCATCGTGTCCAACAAACTCCCCTTCTAAGATTCCGCCAGCAAGTGTGATTCCTTCGCGATCCTTTGCGTACTCAGCCATGAGCTTTGCAGCTCCGACCTCGTCTTCAAAACCGATCGTTGTAAGGATAGATCCATCGAGGGCTTCTTTGCCAACGCTGAACCCACTCTTCTCAAGCGCACGGACCAAAAGGGTCTTTTTTGCGATGAGGAGCTCCACACCTTGTGCGCGACCTTTCTCACGAAGATCATTCGCATCTTCCATTGTGTATCCGCTAACGGATGTAAACACAGCAGACTTCATGCGAGATAGCTTCTCAGAAAGCTCAGCGACAATCACCTCTTTTTCTTGTCGTGTTTTCGGCATAGTTACTTTTTGTGTAGGAATAAATTCCTGATGTGCGTTCGACCTTTAATAAAAAAACCGCGGATTTACTTCCGCAGCAAAGGTCAAAGTGCACAATACACTTGATCTCACCTCGACGGGGCCTATGCGTAAGCTGCCCGTTTTCTGCGGTAAATCTTAAGTTCGAAGAGATAATAGTAAAATCCAGTCATATTGTCAAGAAAACATCTTAAACAAAAAAGACCCAGCATCTGCACGTAGCAGGCGGGTCAATAAGCGTTTCTTTACTTCATCATGAACCAGATGCCGGTGCATGCAAGAGCCAGCCCAACAAACTTGGTCCAAGGCAAAGGTTCGTTGAGAACAAGCCCCCCACCAATCGTAAGAAGTGCAAGCATCCCAACCATGGCCACGGCGATGTATTTGGTTCCGTACTGAGGATCAGCAAAGATCTTGTTGTACGCGATAATGGCAACGCCATTGAGAAGCGCTCCCAGTGTCAGCAGACCAAACCCTTTGAGGTTGGGTAGCTCGACGGCAGTACGGTGGTAGTAAACCGCTGGCACAAGCCCCGTCACGAACATGACGTAAAAGCCTTTCCAAAACTGATTGGCTCCAGACGGCGCTGCGAGCAACGGCCAACCACCAAAACCAACGATGATCAAAAAGACCAACAAGAGACCTGTGTTCATTGATTCTCCCCTGTATAGTTTCCAACAAGACAAAGCGAGGTTGCCTTGAAGAAGGCTTTTTGTCAACCCATTGCACTGCATTTCAAAAACCCCCACATCAGATCGATGTAAGGGGCATAGGCTCGCAAAAATTGAAGCGTTGTCTCCAATCATCCGAAAGAAGTTCGTGCCTAAAGCATGCTGCTTGTGCCATGAACGCAAGAAGACCTGTATCACCTCTTGATACTATTCCATGCTGCGATGATGATGTCCTTGAGATCAAGAGACA
>JABITQ010000025.1 GCA_018700535.1 Candidatus Uhrbacteria bacterium
TCGGGCTTTCTCCTGAGCATTTCAACAGAGTGAAGCATGAAAGGCTTCCAATGAGCAAAGCTGTCAGAGCTCGTATCCTGAAATATCTCGAGGACCACCCAGCGTAACGACGCTTCACCTCACCAAACAATACACTTCCGCCTGGAAGACTTTGTCTGGCGAGGTGTATTTTTTTACTTCAATGCCTTCGTGGTCAAACAAAAAACACCAGCTAGCCGATGTCTTTTGTGTGCTTGAATATTTGGTTTACGCGATCTGTAAATGCGTCTTGATTCTTTCAACATCAGCTTCAATCGTACGAACACATTCGACAGTGAAGTGACGCTCTTCATCTAAACGTTTAAGAATTACTGACTGTTGATCTAGTTGAGTACTCACTCTGTCTTCTACCGCAGTTAAATCAGACTTACTTGCCATGGTATCAAGCTTAGACTGATTGTCGATTACAACGGTAAGGATTTTATCGACTTGTTGCTCTAATTCCATATGATCAAATATTCACACTGCAAACATGAAACGACCAGCGTTTCAAAAACGCATTATCCAGTAGCCGCACTTCGCGCCTTTTCCTCTAACGCCCTTTGCTGAATCCTGTCTCTATTTGCACGAAGATTCTTTGCCGACGCAGACAACTCCCCCGCAATCCTCTCCTTATCTTTTATTTCTCTTAGCAATCTCTGCCCATCCATCAACATCTCACCAACGAACAATTCTGCATCTGACGGACGGATGGTAATAGTTACAGATGATTCACCCTCTTGTCGTTCAAGTTTCACCTCTTTTCCAATCCTGGTCACAAGTGCGTACTCACCATCAACATTAATCTGATCCCCTTCTGACAAAATCGTATCCGCCTGCTCACGCTCAACCGTAAACCGATCAACCTTGCGCATCGCCCGCGAACCAAACTGTGATAGCTGATACTCCTGCGTTCGCGGATTGTACAAATCTACTGTCCAGAGTTTTGGATCGTATGACGGATCAGCAAAATCATCGCGCCACACGCGCACGCCATCACCACCCTTGAACCTTGCTGGATAATTCTGTTCAAGCTCGCTAAGCGCCATCTTAGCGACCATGATCTCCGCACGCTTCTCAGCGGCCTCTAAGTCCAGACCACGTGCCTGATGTTCAGACTGCTCCGATCGATCACTAGGTGTAGATGTTTGCTCAAACTCTGAAAGAGCACCCCGCGCAGTCTCCAAGTCAGAACGTGCGTCTGCAAGCGTAAACTCCGTCACCACCTCAGGCTTTGGTAGATGCTTCAAATATTCGCGGTCAGGCCCACTCTCCCCAATATCCACAACGACAGCGGAGACATCATCAGCCTTTACACGACGTCGACCAGCCGGCCTTCCAATCAATGCATCTGTGCTGTTTTGGATATTGCGCTCGGTCTGCAGTGCTGATTGATCAGATGTCATGTGCTCTAAAATCTCGGAGTCTAATAACGTGTCGTGCACACCATCACCAGTAATCACAACGCGATCGCCAGGATTCACATCGTATGCATCGACAGATACTTGCTCAGGCTTTTTTGTATACCCCACAGCCTCAGTCACAACTGATGACCGAAAGTATTGCTTGAGTCTTGAGTCGTGATCAAAATCCCCTTTGCCTCCTGGGTGCTGATCAAGCATCCGCATTTCTTCCTTTGTAATCTGACCATCCTTAAACCCTTTAACTAACTCAGAATCATCAACGGTTAACCTATGCAGTCGTTTATTTGCAACCAAGTACACACGACTGTCTCCCACATTCGCCACATATAATCGCTGTCCGCCTCCTGGAAGCTCGACAAGTTTTGTTGCTGACAACGTTGTTGCTGCCATCTTTCCTTTTAGCTCCCCCGCCTTTTGCTTAACGAGCGAATGCGCACGACGAACAGCGTTTTGGATTTGGTCGCGCACAAGCTGATCAACCAAAGCTTTCTTTCGATCCTCTGGCGCTCTTGATTTTACAATGCTCTCAATTTTCAAATCTAACTCCTCACCCAGATCTTCAAACAAGACTTCGGCTGTTACACGAGAGGCCATGTCTCCAGCCTCAAGCCCTCCGACACCATCAGCAACAACAAACAATCCCCTTTCAGGATTATTAACTTTCGCGTCTTCGCATGCTTGTTTGCGCACCTCAGACCCTCTCCGAATTCTTCCTGTAATAGGATCTTCCCCGACATTCATCAGCGCCTCGCGCGACTCAGGTGCAGGTGCACGATCATGAACAGATGGTTGTTTTCTTGCGACGTCCAACATAATGAATTCATTATAACAAAAACGCCGTCTTATGCAGACAGCGTTGCGTGTTGACTCTCAAGTTGCCGTTCGCTACTTGGAGTAAGTCTTACTGAAACCTTGTGAAATACGAGATGCAAACCAATCGCACTCATGGGAAGCAACTCTTCACTCCATTGCCGTGGAGACATGCGCGCCACAGTCAGATTGATGAAACCTGGATCGTCAGCATATTCAGATCTGACAACAAGTCCCTCAAGGTGTCTTCTGTGAGCCGTTGTCGCTACAACAGTTGTTTGCGTTCTGAAGTAGGCAGCAGGTAGGTGCGTCTTGATTCTCAGCGTTGACGCGCTCCCAGCAGGCGCGTAACCCTCGATGCGACTGAGTACACGCTCGATAAACCTTGGATTATCTGATAAATAATGAAGCCTTCGTCTTCCAGGAACAAGCGACATACTCACCTCTCTTGAGCAGCGACATTAAGACGTTTATTCAATATAGTCAACCTAAACAACTTCACGACAAACAAAAAAGGCGTCTCATTAGACGCCTTCCATAATCTTCTTTAGCGCATTCCATTCTCGCTTTCCTGTTTTCTTCTTTCTTAAAATCTCAGAGAATTTCTTTCCACTAAGCGCGCTTGGCACGATCACATATGTTGCACCAAGCTTGTAACACTTCTCTGCGTCTTCAAACGTATGCACAGAGACAATAGACACTCCTTTGAACTTTCGACTCTTCAAGAATGTTAACAAAGACATGCTAATCACCAAGTCTGGAATTGTTGAGACGATTAGCTTGGCGTGGTCGGCCTTTAGTTCTTCCAAAAAGTTTTCATCTCCAGCGTCGCCATACACAGACGGCTCCCCTGCTTCAGAAAGTTTGCGGATTACCTGAGGATCAAAATCGATAATCGTGTAAGGCTTTTTGAGTGTGCGTATTGTCTTGAGCAACTGCTTACCTGTGTAGTGATATCCGAACAAAAGGACAGAGCTCGCTTTGTGTGATCTAAGTCGCTCTATCGCCAACATATTGTCAGGCTCGAGCCACTTGAACATCCATTTAATCTTTTCGTAAATGACTTCGTTGTGCTCGATCAAAAACGAACTGCCAGCAATCGTCACCAACCCTACCGCCGTTGTAAGCGCAAGTGCAGGCTCGCCAAGATGTCCTGCTGCGATCCCTGCTGCGATAACGATAAATGAGAACTCAGAAATCTGCGCGACTGTGGTACCAGAGAGAAACCCTGTGCGCGGATGATAACCAAGCCCACGCATGATCAACATGACGATGAGCGGGTTTCCAATTAGGACGAATGCGCTAAAGAGTGCGGTTGGGATAATCGTTGCGGCAAAGCTTTCAAAGCTTAGTTGTGTACCCAGAACGATAAAGAAGATGATAAGGAAGAAATCTCGCAACGGTCTGATACGTGCGTTGATCTCGCGGTAGTACATTGAGCTTGAAAGCGTGACACCCGCAATGAGTGCTCCGAGCTCGATACCGAAACCAAGTGCGACCAACCCACCAGCGATCAAAAAGCACCAAGCGATTGAGAAGATAAGTAGCAACTCTTGAGACTTTGCCACGTAGCGCAATAGTCGTGGAACGATTTTGGCAGAGATAAACCAAAGCAGTGGGACGAGCACGATTGCCTTTGCCATCGTTCCTACCAATACTTGATCGAGTGTTGCACCACTTGAAAACCCACCGAGGGCTAGCAAGATTATCATTGCGATAAAATCTTGAACCAACAGGAACCCGACACTGATACGACCGTACAACGAGTCAAGATCCTCTTTGTCCATCAACAACTTGATGATGATAATGGTAGAGGAGAATGCGAACGCGATTGAGAGGTAAATCGCGGTGACAGGCTCAAAACCTAATAGCGTTGCGATGATGAACCCAGCAATAGATGTAAACAGCACTTGCCCCAACCCTGTCGCCGCTGCAATCCCACCAACATCTTTTACATTGCGCCAGTTGAGCCCAAGCCCGACAGTAAACAACAAAAACGCAACACCGATTTCGCTCATGACATCAAACACTTCTGAGCCATGTGTGAGCGCGAGCACAGAAGGCCCGGCGATCATTCCTGTGATTATGTAAGCCAAAATAAGCGGTTGCTTAAATCGATACATCAGCATCGAAATCGCAGCCGCGATGATAAGAACAATTCCAATTTGAAAAAAAAGTTCCTCCAATAACATAAGTGAAAACAGTATACCATTTGACACACATCTAAACATATAGTCGAATGGGGATAGTCTCAGCCAAAAAGGAGACTTATGAGCAGATCGATTTTTCCACGGGAACGCCGATGGAGCACATGGCTCCGCTCACACATGCATCCCTCTGCATTGGTAAAGGCTGCAAACAAGCTCGAGGAGCTGGCTTACAGACTTGGTTTGACCTCATTTGTTCCAGCGACAGTCGACGTGCTGGTAACCGTCGAAACCAAAGAAAAGCTCGAAATTCTGATGGGGCTCTCAAGCGATGGAGAGAACAAGGGTCGATGGACACCTTTTGGTGAACGCATGTTCCGTGGTGACGAAGAACCACAAACTCGTGCGATCATCATCATGTCTCGACTTGGACTTCAACTGCCTGAAACGCGCTTCGACCCCATTGGTGTCGTCAGTGCTCAGTGGCCACATGCCCACTACCTGACCATCATGATTGAGCTGCGTATTACACCAGAAGAAGCAGCTCGCATCATCGCCACCAAGGAATACACCGAGCTTCAGCAATTCACTCTTAGCGACGCACTCATACGTGTCGACATGCCTGAAGCTTACAAACAGTGCGTGCGCAAATTGCGCGACCACACACTGCAATAGCATCATGGGGACCTAAAAACGCGGGTCCTCATTTTATTATTGACAAAACCTATTAATTGCCATAAATTCACTTCCTGGTTCAAAAGGAGCAGAGATGAATTCCGTATTCACAAAGATTGTTCAAAGCTGGAATATGAAAGGTTCTGAGCGTCATGTGCGCTTTTTACTTCTACTGACTAGCATAGGACTGATCGTTGCAGATGTGGGGTTCGACCACCCATTGAGCGACACTACAAAATTTCTGTCGAGGCTTTGCCTTCTCCTCGGTTTCAAGCTGATCGTTGAGCAATTCTATGTCTTGCACGTCACGATTCAAGAGACTGACTCGTTTCGAGATGCGCTCGCAATACTTTGGGAGTCTTCGTGGGTCGCTCAAGAATCATACAGCGAGCTTGTGAACGTTCTTGCTGATGAAAAGCAGAGCATTCAGACACTCGAACGAAAGGCCGAGCTCGAACGCATTGAAGCGCAGCAATTGCTGAAGCAGAAGATGGAGCGACTCAAGCATCGTGCGAGAAAGATCCTACCTGATGTGAGCGAGAGTAAGATCACAATGGTTGCTGAGCAAGCAGTTGCGATGTCGCAAGAGCAAGCAAATGCACACTTTCGCAAATACAAGCAGCTCTCAGAGCTGGCCAAAAGCGCATCACTTTTCAGTGGTGAGGAACGCAAAATTTTCTCTGACCATCTGAGGCAAAGCCGGTTCGATGATGCTGTTCAAATGCTTCAAGATCGTTCGGAGCGAATCAATCTGATTGAGGAAGCGAAGCGTCTAGGTGTTGAATCATCCATTGACTGGAACACTCCCCTGACAGAACTCGCGCAGATCCGTGCAACGATCAACGTTGCGCAGACGCGCGCAAGGCACCAAGCAAGACTCGACGTGCTGCGCGAACGTGTACTGAGTGACACAGGAAATGATCGGGGTGCTCATCTGGCAAATATTCAGCTTGCACAAGACGCCATTGGCAACGACCGCGATTTTCGTAAGGCAATACACCCAGTCGAGAGAACCTATGGAAATCACACTCGCTAGACACACCCCTTTATCGTACGGATAGAGGGGTTTTATTGTTATGGATCAATTGACAACCCATTTTTGATCACATACGATCGAAGAGTCTTTAACCTAGAGCATGGAGACCTGTGCACCTTTTGCTCATCCTTCTGATCACAGCCCAAACGGCATTCGCAAACCCCACTGGCGACGCAGCTGTCACAATCGAACAAACAGCCGACATTGAGCGCTGTGAGTTCATCGCGCAAATTGTGAAGCTCCAAATCAAACGCACTTCACTAGAGAGCAACCTACTCGCCGTTTGGGAAACAAAACCAGAAGACGCCGAACAAGCGGCCATCCGCATGAGCATCATGGAAGAGCTCCGCGGCCGAATCGCAACTTTGGACAAGCAGATTTCGGTCATCAAGAGCGAGCTCAATTTGGTCGAGCTCAACCTGAAGACAACCATGAAGATCGAGCACCTTCGACCACTCGACAAGTTGGAGTGTGTCTATCGTGCCCACAAGCGCGAGGAAGAAGCGCGGAGCAAAGAAAAGGAAAAGGCAAAAAGTATGGCACCGACGCCAAAGCCTTAGTACTGACGCGACACTCATTTCCAACTGGAGATGAGTGTCTTTCATTTGGAGATCTATCTTGACAAAATGGATAAAAAACACTATGTTTCTGCCTTGCGCATTTATGCGTTAGAAGAAATAGGAGTGCAAAGTGCACACGATCTTTTACTGGCTCTCAGTCATTTTGATGGCTTTGGGTTTTGCCCCTTACATAAAAGCGATCGTCAAAGACGGTGCGCAACCAAAACGAACCTCATGGTTTATCTGGTTGCTACTCGACTTGATTACCTATTCTGGGATGGTGGCGGCAGACTCGGTAAACGGACACATTCGTGTGGCCGTTCTCGGAGCCCTCGCGATCTCGATACTTTCAATCAAGTTCGGCAAGAATGGATGGACCAAGATCGACACATTGTCAGTGATTGGTGCAGCTCTCGCGATCGGACTCTGGAAGATGTTCGACAGCCCAACCGTTGGACTTGTCACATCACTGATCGCAACCATCATCGCCGCAATCCCAACATTCGAAAGCGGCTGGAAAACACCAGAGAAAGAAGACAAGCTTGGCTGGACCTTGTTCTGGCTCTCATGCATCGCAGCGACCATCGCAGCAGAGTCATGGGCACCAGAAGACTCCGCCCAACCCCTCACATTCCTATTCATCGAAAGTGTTATGATGTGGTTGCTATTTGTGCGACCACGGAAAAACACATCACCGCAGTAGCCTGAACCGCTGGAGAAACAATGTCTCTTCTGAACATCTTTGACTCTATACCTTCGTACCTCTGGGTCGAACTCGGTGTCACGGTTGCAGCCGTTCTGTTGATCATGAAGTTCAAACACTTCGACACAGCTGGCCTTGCCATGATGATAACTACTGGCTCATTCATTGCCATAGCAATCGTTGGTGGTCATATGTTCACCTCGTTCGCTGATCACTTGCTCGGTGTCTATCACGGCGACACTCACCAGCTGAAGATCATGGTCCACAACGCACTCTATATGGCTTGGGGCGGAGCGCTCATGCACTTCAAGCACATATTCTGACCCGCTCCCCCTCGCCCGCAACCGTACTTGGTAGCGGGCTTTTTTGTTTTCCACAGTTCCCTCTCTTCTTATTCGTCTATAATAAGATTCATATGGCACACTCGCACGAACACTCAAGCCACAAGAACATTGCGTCCGCACTGGCGCTTAACCTCTTTTTTGTTGTCCTCGAAATCATCGGTGGACTGCTGACGAACTCTTTCGCCATCTTGAGTGATGCGCTCCATGACTTTGGTGACACGATGAGCTTGGGGGTTGCTTGGTATCTTGAGCGGGTTTCTAAAAGGGGTAAGACGAGTACGTTCTCGTTTGGTTACCGTCGCTTCTCTCTTCTGTCTGCACTAATCAACAACCTAGTTCTTTTAATCGGTTCGACGTTTATCTTGTGGCAGGTTATCCCAAAGCTTTCTGATCCACACCACAGCAACGGTGCGGGAATGCTTGTGCTGGCTGTGTTTGGAATTGCGATCAACGGTTTTGCTGCGTTTAAGTTGCGTAAAGGAAAATCGATGAACGAGAAGAGTGTGTCGTTGCACATGCTTGAAGATTTGTATGGATGGGTCGTTGTCCTGGCGGCTGGTCTGTTGATTATGATCAAGGACATTCACGTTATCGACCCTCTGCTCTCGATTGGAATCACTCTCTATATTCTCTTGAACGTTCTTAAGTCTTTGCGCGACACAATCAAAATCTTCCTCCAGGGCGTGCCGACGGATTTGAAGATTGGTGAGATTGCTAAAGACATCTTGGGAGTAAAAGGTGTGGAGGGTTTGTACGACATGAACCTCTGGTCTCTCGACGGTGAGCACAATGTGTTTAGTGCGCATGTGGGTGTGGAGTCTGGTGTAAAGGGCGAGAAGTTGTTTTCTGTAAAAAACGAGGTGAAGCACAAAGTGTTTGAGCATGAAATCGACCACTTAACGATCGAGCTTGAACGCAGCAACGAACGCACTAAGCAAGAACGCATCGATGGACTTAAGGACATCAAGCGCATGCAGCGCGAAGAAATTACTGCAAAAGACCCGCGAACATTCATGCCAAAATCAAAAAAGGCCCGAGCGGCCTTAGTCCTTATAATCCTTTCCCTCTTTGTAACAGCGTTTGTAATCACTCCTGAATCTAATGACGCCGAGCAAGCCACACACGAGCATGAGGAGGGGTTGCGTTAACGAATTGACATCGTTACGTGCCGCTGATATTTTTACATCTCACTGAGCTACTTATACTTAGTGACCCAACGCAACTGGGAATGTTGCACTGGTTAGGAGACAACATGTCTTTGCCTGAGGGATGGGTTGATCTAATTGACCTTTCGAACCTTGAGGAGTTCCAAGCGGCTGTTCTTGCAGCACCCCAGAAGTGGGATAAACGCTCTGCGATGTACGATGTCAATGGACACATCGAGGTAAGACCCTTCACTCCAAAGTCGCAGCAGAGCGAGCGAGGAATTGGCGACTGGAGCAACGGAGTCAAAACGGACAACAACCTCTTGGCGATTTACTGGCCGAGGCACAAGTCGTGCAACAAAGACAATTCAGGTCTCTGAACAGCACTGACTCCATGCAACGAAACATTCTTAAATGGGTTCGTGGCGTGGGGTCTTTTTGTTTTTTTGATAAATAGAAATGTGATTGTTTCCATTGACTAAATCCTAAAAACCTTATAGTTTTTGGATTGCTCAATGAACATCTCTGGTTTGGAGACTACAATGCAAAAGATACTTCCCTTCCTTCTGCTTAGCCTAATGACCGCATGCTCGTCGCCGACAAATGTGTGCAACTCGATTGTTGGTCCTTTTGGTGGCGGCATGTGCGCGACAAACACACAGGCAACCGACGACCCCAGCGATCACTCAGAGGACGCAAGCATTATCGTGTTCGGTAAAGATGACTACGCTGACACAGGTGTTGCAGAAACGATTGAACTCGATCAAACCACCACCTGTGGTGGAGGTAGCGAGTTTTGCGACGAAGGCGAGGACATCCTCCCCTATACCTACATCGACTACACCGAGATCCAAACCTGGTACATGTGCCCCACGGACGGATCCCCCACATTCCACGGCGGAGAGGAAGTGAGCGGGGTTGTAGTAATGGACGATGGAGCAATGTTAGAAGGTTGCTACGTGCTGATGTAGCCCACGATACGTTGACCCGAGTGAATACTTGGGTCTTTTTTGTTTATATATAGAAGAAAGCACTCACACTCATACATTGACAATAACCAACAATTGGCGTATTCTCCGCGGTCACCACGACTACCCCATTCAGCGGGTGCCCATTTTGGGAAAGCTGATTCTTGCACATGGAGCATTTGATGCGATTCCTTCTTTGTCTTGCGATCGGATTGATGGGGACAGCTCAAGCAGCTGACTACCCCGGCCGTCACATGTTCACATCTCATTGGATCAACGACACCGCCTCGATCGAGCAATCACTGAGGCAGACCCCTTGGACTGAGCGCTGCGAGTTACGCAGATCGACCAGTCACACAGGCTTCAGTCTGCGAGCCAAAGTGGATGAGAAGGGGCAGCTGGTGGACCCGAAGGTTGTGGTCTTCACCATCATCGGTACCAGCACCGACGACGATCTTCTTGCCTGCGTTCTCAAGCAAGCACGTGCGCTCGAACCCCTTTCGGTAGAGGATGGATTCACCCCAGGCTACGAAGGTGCTGGAGACTTCACCTACCAATACTTCCTGCCCTAGGCACAGCCGTCCACCAACGAGGACCAAACGGGTCGCTCATCTCTGGTGGGCGGCTCTTGTTTTACAATTTCGCCATAAAGACGAATTTTTGAAAAAGAAACACCCCACCGATCAACGAGATTCCAGTAGGGGTTTCTCGCTGACGATGGGGCCAGCTTGCGTATGGGATTGTTGTTCAGGGTGAGATTGTGTTGCCACGAGGACCGTGAATCATGATCATTACCATGGCACCGTCCTGACGGATCATGCCACCCAAACCACGTACGATAGTTCGTGCACTACGACCAACCGAGTCGGTCGGTACGAGTGAGGTAATCGCGAGTCCGTAGGGACACCCCAACTCTTCTGCAACACGACTCTTGATCTCATCATCAGTTCGCGAAGTTTTGACAATTTCACGAATAGCTCTCTTGATACCGTCGTCGCTTAAATCTGTCCATGCACACATGATTTCTCTCCTAGTCAACGGGTGAAAGGTGAATTGCTGACAGATTAAGATAGCATTAAATTGCCTTTTTGTCAATGTATTGAGGGTCAGAAGCAGGTGCATGCATTTACAAAACCAACAAAATATGTTGAACTCCCGCAGACCAACCATGGTCTTTGGAGAATCCAATGAGATCTATCATTGACGGCGTACCGTCAAATCTGTTCGCTGTCACCACCCGTGCGCTCAATGTAGTCCTGGGAGCTGACCCAACACAAGAGCGTCGAAGCATCTGCCTGATGTGTGCACGTGCTGATGATCACAAACAGGCGATTGTTACCTTGCTTGTAGGTGGCGAAGCAAATCGAGGAATCCTCTCTGGGCTATTTGGTGAAGACCTCGCTTGGGCCGTGCATTGCATACGGTATGCAAGCCTCAAGCTGGCGTACCTTATAGCCAACCCTGATGCCGTCACATCTTTTGAGGGCGCAAACCCCGACGAAGATCTCTACGGTGGCGGTCTGCGGATCAAGAACAAGAAATTGTTCATCGTTCCCTCTGGCCTCAGCGCCGAAGGAGACCTGGTGGTGGGACTCCTTGTCGTCATCATGATTGGCGAGATCAACACCACCGAAGCGCGCGAAGTGGCAGAGAATGTCAGCGCGGAATGCCTAGCTTTGTTCGATGATACTGTAGTCGAAATCGAAGATTCCATTCCGGAATTCTCCTGCCCCATTTGCCGCTGCCCCAACACAACACATCACAAAACTGGTAACGACTCTAGTTACTTGGTCTGCAACGAATGTGGTCACTACGCCGCCTGGCGTTCGTAAACCACAACCAACCGCCCCACGAGTAAGTCACCACCTATCACGGTGGATCTACGACACCACTCTCGTGCGGGCGGTTTTTGTTTACCCAAACAAAAAAGGCGCAAGTAAATTGATTACTCGCGCCGCGTTAGGTGTGTGGTCAGTGTTGGGTCAGAGCCGTTCCATCCAATCGTAGTCGTGGTGAGTTGGTACTTATCGTTTATATTTGGACAGATTATCAACGTGAGAAAATAAAAACACCCCGCCGAAGCTACGAGTGAATTCTCGAACTTCATACGGGGTTCGTTGTTTGCCCAAGGGCTAGCTAGGCCTTGGTACCAGACTCTTCCATCAGATAGAAGGTGGCTGTGATCTCGTACTGTTCTCCGCGACATTGACCACAACTACACGGAGTGGTGTCGAACGTCTTGAATTCGACCGCCATTCGTTCCATGCCCTCGCCTGGAAAATGCTCGCCCCAAATAGAGACGATCTCTTGCCCCGTGACCTTGCCACTAGAATCGTGTGACTTATCGAGCTCAACATCGACTCTCTTTTGACCATTTTCCATGACAACTTCGAGGCTTCTCATAAGATATCCCTATTGGTGCTGGTGTACCGATGCTCATCATCAGGACCAGCGAAGGTAGCAATAATCAAAGCTCATGTCAACCGTTTAGGTGTCATTTTGAAAAAGAAACAACCCCACCGACAGCGAACCACCCGTAAGGTGTTTCTTGCTGACTGCGGGGTTGAGCGTGCGTCTACATGAGTGCGTGGATGATCCCACCGATGACCAGGGCGCTCGTTGGTGCCGCAAACGCGTAAAAAATACGGCCTGTCACCGAGTCAAAAAAATCCTCTGGATCTGGAATGTATTTGCTGGTCAGGAATGCAACAACGACTCCAAGCCCCATTGCCTGGAGAAATCCAATCGTCTGGATATGGAATGTCGTGAAGATGAACCAGTTCCAAAGCATCATGATGACAAAGCCAGAGTAGATGGCACTGACTGCATCAATGGCGGTGCTACAAGCGAAAATACCAAGAAGTACGACCATGACTTGCTCCAGCAAGAGGGTGTGAAGTCTCCGTTGAGACATTGCAAGATGACATAGGATTAGGACTCTGTCAATAGATTGGTATGGGGCATCTACCGCTTCAGACCCTAAACACCCTCAACCGCACCCCGCAGAGAGCGCCTTGCGTCTCACTGCTCAGAGATGCGGTTTTTGATTTTTGGAAAAAGAAACAACGCACCCACGATCAGCAGACGTTTACGCAAATGCGTGTTTCTGCTGACGTGAGTGCGCAAGCTAGGACTCAACCTCGGGTTTCTGCAGCTCTTGAGTGATTCCGAAACTTCGGAGAACAGCAGCCTCTGCCTCTGTGATAGGGCCAACTTCTTCCCATCCCCACTTCTTGTCACAGGTTCCACCTCCATAAGGCTCATGAAAATCACCCTGCCTCTCGATGTACTCCACCCTCTTCGCAGCCGCAGCCTGCGGTTGCTGAGCAAGAGGCACTTGGTCCAGTGCGTAACCATACCAAGCGCCATAGTGTTCTGCGATGTTGAGATGGTCAGCTACTTCAGCAGCAGTACTAGCCACAACGTAACCGAGAGTCATTACCTCATCAACATCAGGGCCGGAAAAGCGTTTGGTAAGACGATAAAGCTTCATGACACCTCTCTTTTGTAATCGATTGTAACTGCCGCAGGGTTGTCAAAATGACTGGAGAATCTATCACGAAAACAGCCTTTTTGTCAATGGATGGAGGTGGGCGCTTAAAAAAGAAGAGACGCCTCGATGTATATCGGGGCGTCTTGCGTGTGTCTAGCTTGTGAGACGTTTGATGGGAGAAATGATGCACTTGCTCACTGCCCACCAGATAGCCCTCAAGAACGTCGCGAGGGTAAGTGGAACGATGAACCCAACTCCGATCACTAGTCGAAACAAGAGCTGTCCTTTGCGAACGAAGACTTCGTTCCAAAGAAAGATCGGAGGGGCTATGTATGAATCTCCGTGAAGGAACCTTTCAGCAGTGCTCGATATACCCTGCATATTCAAGAAGATGCAAAGCATGAACTGCAACAGAACGACGCTGAAGACCCGATCAGGGATGTTGAAATTGTGACCATCTGCATACAGCATCAGAAAAGTGATGGCTATAACCAGATACATCCCCAAGGTAAACTGAAAGGTCCATTTGCGCCCCGCGTTGAGGGAACTGACTTGCTCAGCAGTGTAAGCAGAAGACATGACCACCTCTTGTGTAGGTCGACGATATCGTAGCGAGGAACTATTGCTGAGTCAATGGAATATTCGTTGGGGTTTACCATTTATTCTGGGGTAACAATAAAACCACCTAGCGAATTGCTAGGTGGTTTTATGGTGACCCCACGGGGAATCGAACCCCGATTTCCAGGATGAGAACCTGGCGTCCTAACCGTTAGACGATGGGGCCTTTCGGCCTATTTTTGTTGCGTCGAGATAATAACATGATGGCTTTTGCGTGGCAAGATCTAAACTCCCCACATTTGACACACCCCACACAATCCGACATATTCCCCGTGGGGAAACCCAGGAGAACACACCTGTGACTTTTTCGCTACCGGTCACGTGAAGGGTGTGTTTTTTGTTTTGTTAAAACTTTTTGTGTTCAACAAACTTATTGACCACTTTCAATATTTTACCTAAGGTCAGATTGTTCTTTCCAAGGAGTAGTCAATGTTGTTTCTGCTGATGCTTGCATGTATTCATGCGACTCCGAGCGTGGTGACCAGTCCAGTTGCACAGATTGATTCAGACATCTCTGTGCATCATGAATCGTCACCGATTACAGGTGCAGAGTTTTCGTTTCTGATTTTGGTAGCACAGCAGTGCCCAATGCCGAGCGATGCGCGAGTATGCATTGCTTACATCACAACTGAGTACCCTCAAGATGAAGAACTAGAAGAGATCATCAAGCTTTTCTCTCGACATGAACAACTCAACGGAGAACACCTAGTTTACGTTCATGGATTCTACAATCACAAGGAAACCGTTTTCTTCCAAGGTGCTTACACACTCGATTGCAATCCAGCGAACCCATGCTCATTGCACGTAGACCTCAAAGCTGGCGCTGATGGACACGTCCTTATGACATCGTCCATGAGCAGAGAAACTCTCGAGTGGGAAATTATTGGGAGCAACATCTACCCAATCCAAAGAATACAGAAATTTCCTACACTTGATCAGCAACTACGCCAAGCCCCTGAGACAACACAAGCATCGCGCTGATGACATGTTGCCTCTGGGGTTTTTTAGTTTAAACAAAACAGCCCGCCCAGAAGCATCTGGACAGGCATTCGTGTTACGCGTGGCGCACAAGCCCCTTGGGATTCTTCACATCTTCAAAGACGGCAATCATCATTGCCATCAGGATTTCAGGGTCTCGACCGATGAACTTGTAGCTCATACCCCCTGTCTTGACGAGATGATGAGCATGGTCATCTTTCCAGACAGCTCTCGTCCATTCGAACTGGCAGATTGTTCCAAATTCGACATCGACCGAAATCTCAGCGATCATCTCAGCTGGACGAAGAATGCGTTGGTCAAGGTGCATTGTCCAACCATCCTTGTCCCTTGAAGCGTTGAGCCGACTTCTGATACCAATCGGCCACGGCGACGAGAGATCAACAACGACTTCATCACGTTTCATCATCCTCAGAGCTGGACTTGAATCGACAATTCCAGTCACCTGACTACGCACCGCATCTCTGCCCATACTTCCTTCAATCATTGTCTTGATCAGCTCAAAGACAGACTCACCCTCACTGAACAGATGCTTGGGATCTAGCCTGTAGAACACTTTTCCGCGTGGGAACATCTCGCCCATGTCTTCTCCTATTGTGCCATATCTCCGTGTATCCTTTCAGATTACCGGCTGGTCACACATGTTGCCAAGGAGAGCCCTTGGTTCAAAAAAACTATCAGGGATCAGGATGCCGGTCAATTGATGTTGCAGAAAACTAATGCTAGGCTCATGTTAGGAGGAAGCATGAAAAAGCTCACAGTATTTATTCTGGCCGCTTACCCCACAGAGAACTGGCTCCGTAGAACTCGACAGCGCAGAGAGCCGACTTTGTTTGAGTGGCTTGATGCCGAAGACATCGAACTTTTCGAAGTGCAATGGGATGGTCGTATTGATGCGCTCATCAAAGCGTTCCGCAGGGGCGATCAATTCGTTGTCCGAGCAAGCAACTACATGAACCCAGAAGAGCGCTCCAACTTTAGGGGCAACCCCAAACCAGATTGGATGGGTGTCGTTGTTCGCACATGCGCTGCTCTCGGTATTCCAATCTTCTACAACGGACACATCATGCACCCAAGCCCTGTCAGAGACTACGACATTGAATGGAGTGATCACGGCAGAGGAAAAGATGAACTCATAGAAGCCCTGTCTCCATTCGTGGTGGAAACCTAGAGCGTCTCAACATATACATTGACAGAAACCTCTCTGTCGACTATATTGTCCCGGTCTTCAAAGTGGAGTTTCTTTTGAACAAACCGGTACTGGTCATCATCGACGACGACGATCAACTTCGCAAAGCAGTAAGTCGCATACTTGCGCGATGCGGATTCGATGTCCATGCATTCGACAATCCAGATGATGCTCTTCTATACATCGAAGAGAACCCGGAGTTCTCTGGTATCTTGTCTGATTTCGACATGGCATCAACTCGAAACGGCATTCAAGTGTTCCACGAGGTTCAACCGATCCTGAGTGGGAGACCGTTCGTTCTTCTCACCGGCACAGAAGATCTCGAGGAAAGGTATCCAGGACTTCCTTCTGAGTGCGTGGTCCGTAGAAAACCATGTATCATCAAAAGCCTGCTACCTGATCTCCCGGCCCTGCCCCCGTCTGCTTGATGGGGGTCTTTTGTTACACAAACAAAAGACCCCCCGTCGCCAAAGCTTCGGGGGGTCGTGCGTTGAGGCCTGCGTTTGACCTCTAGTGTTCTTCGTCTCCTTGCACCTGTTTGGCCAGCAATCGATCAAACCTCGCTGAGAGCTCGGGAGATCCGGCACGAAACGAGCTGGCCATACAACGAAAGACAACAATGCTCACCCCATCAGCAACCAGAGCCTCCAAGCGATCAGACCAATCACCCACCAACAAATCCCTGATCCTTCGCAAGGTATCAAGCAACCACGGATGCTTTTCTCGCGCTGAGCTAGAAACTGCCCACTGAAACAAAGTCCAGGTGTGTTCAATATTTCTGTTTGTAAGCACCTCAAGGATCCCGATCTGACACGATCTGTCTTTCACCTTCATGCTCATCATCTGCTGAACAAACTGGTCAACCTGCTCCGCACGCATCACATTGATCAACTCAACGATTATGGCGCCATCACGCTCAGCATCTTCGTAAGATACAAGTCCAGTGAAAGTTTCCCTGAAAAGCTCGGACGCGTAATCAAGCACATCATCAGACTCAAGCCTGCTGATCATGTACCTGCGAGTCTCGTCGTCGAGGTTGCCGGTGTTGATCCGCTTGAGCATGACCGAGCTCGAGGCACACACATCGACAAACTGCTTCATGAGTTCAAAGTGCATGCTTCCACCAGCAATCACCGCTTCGACACTGGCATCATCTTGCAAAATGTATGATCCGTGAATCGCCAACGTGGCGAGCCTGAAATCATCGTCTGATGATTTCATCCACTCAGGATGTGTCACACAAGCCTCAGCGAGAACGAGTCCGCTCTCGTTGCGACCACTCTGACTAGTCACGCGCAACCCTGCAGATACACGAACTTCCCGCAGGTCACCATCAATCCTTTCACGGACGTACAAGTCGACATCCCCCACACGATGATCACGGCCGTACACAATTGCGGCATAGGGCGTTTCAGCCCCGACAACCACAACGCTATTTTGACCAAACACCACTGCACGAAATCCTTCACTACCCATAACGACACCTCGAGCTTGTGGACTGTTCCACGATTTGAGTTTTTGAGATTCACATTGCTTCTCTATTTGTCTCCAAGCTTACTTAGACACAAGTAGAGAACGGCGAGTCGAATGTGTGCATTCGACTCGCCCGTGACTAGTGCCACCTGAGCATCGAGAGTATCGATGACCGAGTGTGCCCTGGCGGTGATGGCGATTTTGCCAGTTTGCGATTTGCAATCTTCCGCGCGCGTGTCTCGGCACGCTCCACGAGAGCCA
The DNA here is from genome assembly GCA_018700535.1 of Candidatus Uhrbacteria bacterium. Lineage (GTDB taxonomy): Bacteria > Patescibacteriota > Patescibacteriia > UBA9934 > GWF2-40-263 > UM-FILTER-50-9. The sequence goes on from JABITQ010000025.1 coordinate 17,861, forward strand.
TGCCGATTAGTGCACACGCAAAAATGACCAAGACCCATGGATGCTGAAGAAGCTGATCCACGCCGTGCTGAATAGGTTGATACATCCCGAATTCCCTTGTTTGAGTGATGGTGCTACTTGCACCAAGTGTACTACCTTACCGAAAAGAGTACGGCAAAAAATAGCATTATTATTGATCTTTGTCAATGTATCGAAACTAAAAAACCCTCGTTTTGAGGGTTTTCATTCTATCTATTTTTCTTCAACCTATAGCTCAAACGCCCCAGCATCACACACCCCAAACCGCCCAAAAGATCGCTGGTCAGCAGTTACCACTACTCCACTTACATCCGTGCAATCCGCCGCTGGGATCATATCAACTGCCGCTGAACTGCGTCGAAGTGCGTGAGTTTTGGTTGGGCCACCGTTGTGTCCGAGTGACTTCATGTTTGCACTTACACCAAACAAATCTCCGTTTACGACACTGACATTACAACCGGCATACTCATTAATAATCGAGTACCCCAACGTATTCACAACTCCAGATGATGCATAGCAATCAGCCATTCCTGTGCCTCCGTCACGGTTTTGATCCATAACCACTGCTTTGAGGTCTACGTTTGAAGTTCTGTGTCCAAAATATCCTCCTCCACTTCCTCCACTATATATTCCCAACAGGTTCGACTCGTTCTCAGCAATTGTTACAAACGAGAGTGTGGCGTTAGAACCATTATAGATCCCGCCCCCAAGTTTACCTGCTGTGTTGCCGCTAATTGTTGTGTTCAAGGCAACAAGCTGAACATCACTGTGCACACCACCACCAAATTGCCCCGATGCATTGTGACTGATCTCAGAGTTGGTAATACTTAATTCGTTTTTATTGTATACCCCACCTCCGTAATTACTAACAGCGTTATTTCCAAAAATCGCCGCTGTATCAATTGTTACATACGCCAGACTTGAAGTAGATACTCCACCACCACTCACAGCAGCAATGTTGCCACCAATGGTTACGTCAGAAAGCGAATGTGTTCCGTTCCCAAGGGCAAGTCCCCCACCATAATACCCAGATACATTTCCTGAAAAATCTGAGTTCTCAACTTCTGACAAACCACTAAGCGCTGCACCTCCACCTGAAGACGTTGCTGAGTTTCCGACAAAGACTGAGTCTACGATTCGCACAGAAGAGTACGCTCCGCTTTGCACTCCTCCACCACCGCGCGAACGATTTGCATCAAATACCAAACGTTCCAAAACAGTTCTCCCTGAACCTGCGAGCAAAATCCCTCCCCCAGGACCAACAGATTGGTTTCCTTTAAACATGGTATCTCGAATTGAGCCGGTGGATGCGCTTGAAATTGCTCCACCACCAATAGGCCCTGCTGCCACATTGTCTCTAAATTCAGAGTTGAATACCTGCATCTGATTAAAGATGTCTTGATAAATCGCTCCACCATTAAGTGACTCGTTGTGAGCGAATACAGAATTGTCGATATTTAACTCGGCAGCAGAAAAGATTGCTCCTCCTTTAGCCACAGAAATGTTTCGATCAAAATACACGCGCTCAAAATTTCCAACAGATGACGAGGACATCAGTGTGATCGCAGCTCCAGAACCCAACCTCGACACATTGTCCTGAAAGAATGAATCCCGAACATCGACTCCTCCACGACCTACACGCAAACCTCCACCTCCACCTGCGGAGTTCATTCTGAATCCGCTATATGCAACATCAAGCGTGGCGTCTTCGTTGTAAACAGCCCCACCAGAACCAGTTGCATTGTTGCTTGTAAAATCTGTCTGCGTGATTGTGATCGATCCAAAATCTCCTCGGATCGCTCCACCATCATCAGACGCATTATTAAACTCAAATTGACTTGCAACAATATCAACGACACCACCATTGTTAAAGATAGCTCCCCCATCTCCATAAGCAGAATTATATTCAAACATCGAATTGCTGACTGAAAGGTTACCTGTGTTCGCAACACCTCCACCCACACCAGGAACTCCAGCTGACCACATGGCCATGTTTCGCGCCACGACAACTGAATCAAGAACGAGATCTCCGTTGTTCAAAACACCTGCACCAAATTCAGTACGTCCGTTTTGAATTGTCATGTCCTGAAGAATCAACGACGCACCTGGATGCACTTCAAATGCTCTGTCTAAATATGACGCATCGATCGCCACGTTCCTAGATCCGTTACCAACAATACGTAGTGACCCCGTTGTATCCGTAATATCAAAATCTTTATACTCTTCATCTGTCGCACCACTTGTTAAGAGCACACGATACAATCCATCGTGTTTAAACGTAATAATGTCATCACCTGGGTTTGCATTCGCTTCCCGAATCGCAGACCTAAGTGTGCACCCATTCAAATTACAGGGCCACAGTTGATCTTGATACATCGTCACCTCATACGTTGCCGCACTTACTCCCTGGGCAAAAATAAAAGATCCAAGTAAAAGGATCGGGATAACAACGAATAAACTTAGGCGAGACACTGTGTGGTTGATCAACATCATAATACAGCAAGTTAATTTGAAACGATTCTAACACAAAATTGATAAACTAAGTGTAAAAATTTAACAGCTTTTTCCCATTTTGTCAATGATTAATGCCATACTTTGTCACAATCAAAAAACTCCACAATGTGAGCAACGGACACCCTCGTACAGGGGTCGTTGCTTTATTGTGGAGCCTGGTTCTGACCTAGTCACCTGTTGTGTGAGAACGATGCCCCCAACGCTCAACCACCTTGGCTAGAAATGCTTCCCCCTTCTCAAGCATTGGTGCATCGCGTGTCGACACGTTGTCAGGAAGCCGAGCGCGGAGGAACCTTTGCTCAAACTGCTCAGTGACTTCTCTTGGAAGAGTGATGAACATCTCCTCGAGTCTCCTTGCATTCCTAGCTCGAAGCTCCATTGGGTAATCTGGATCGATGGCCCCTACAAAGAAGATGAGGAAGGTTCTCTGGTGATAATGCTTCAGCATCAAATACTTGAGTGGATCGTAGGGATGCTCGCCAGGCTCATCCACTGTGATGGTATCGGCAGGTTGAAGCCACATTCGAACATATGCATTGTCTCTGGTGGAAGGTGCTGTTTCAACCTTGCCATCAACCACCTCAAATAAATGAATCACGCCGTCGCGTTCTCGAACCGCCGCTCGACAAGCTCTTTCGTTGAACATTCCAATTCGACCTTGAACACTCATGAATGCCTCCAATTGGACTTAGAAAATATACTCGCGAAAGCGTTTTGTCAACCCATGTAGACCAAGAATGATTGACCCAACATCACATCAATGCTAGTTTGACTTGTCATTTCATTTGACCCGCTTAGCTGAGGTTAGCTGAGGCTGGAGGCGCACATGCCCCTTATTGTTGGCATGAACATTCATGATTCTGCTGAGGTCGAGTGGCGAACAGCGTTAGGTGACGTGATCGAAAAGTTCACCATGTGGTTTTGGGGACTCAAGACCGACGACGTGACCTGCTTCTTTGCGCACGACCCATCAGTGCCCCCTGGCGCCGTTGCAACCTTCACCGTCGAGCTGTTGTTCAACAAAGACGGTAGATCATCCGAGCGACGCCATCAGTTCTCAAAGGAGCTTGGTGAGAAGCTTGAGATAGCCGTCCGCGAGATCCGCTGCAGACTTGATGACAAGCCCCCGAGCGACCTCGAAGCCGTACGTGTCGAGGTTGCCTGCAAGCCCTTTGACCACGAACACAATGGGTTCTACATCACACCAAAGCCCGACGAGACCAGCTCTGAAGATACCGAGCTTATCCAGTCTCTCTCAAAACGACTTGATCAACTGGAGATCACTCCACGTACACTCAAATGTCTGGCAGAATTCAAGCGCGCCAATCTGGTCTATGTCTGGCAGTTGGCACAGATGACTGAATCAGAGGCATTGAAAATTCCAGACTTTGGCAAAAAGTCGAAGAACGAGATGATAGAGATTCTCGCCCAGATGGAATTGCGCTTTGGCATGAGTCTTCATGACATGCGCGATCAGCTCCCATCCACCCCCGAAGATTGACCTAGCTACGGCCGTTCACCATCTGGTGGGCGGCTCTTTTGTTTAGAACGATTCAATGTAAGTTAAAAAAGCTTTCGACCGATAGATTGACAACTAAGTAATATTTAAGTAAAAACTGAAGTCGTTGTATTCTCTGAATCTCGACGTCATCACTCGGAGCAATCATGCACAAGCTGACCCATCTCATCTTCGCAATCCCTTTTCTGGCTTCATGTACCAGCGATTCGCCATCGACAGATTCGCCCACAAGCGAAATTCCATCATCCGCAAAGCTTGCGAACGTACCCAAGTCACTACAGGAGACCGCGACGTATTACTACGATAATACACCTGCATCCGAGCTTCCTGGCTACCAAGACTCGCTCGCAGCATTCATGGAAGTTCGTAGCGAAGTGATCTGCTTCGGTATGCTCGAAAATGATCGTTGGACCGTGTTCCTACGCGACACTGACCCAGCTATCGTCACAGCTTCCATCTCAGACCCTTCTGATCACGATCTGTACATCGTCATCCGCGATATGCAATACCACTTGGGATGCAATACCATCGCAGTCTCTTCAAGCGGTAAGGAACTGAGGGTCTTTAGCGGAGAAGTGATGAGCATCTCGATTGACAACAGTATTGCTGTTGTCACATCACACCCAATGCTTCCGCAACAATTCCCGCTCTAGTGCACACGGCACTCCTGCTCAAACGGCATCTCTAGCTTGGTGTCGTTTTTTGATACCCAACAAATACCAAACAAAAATACTGACCCAAGTGATGGATCAGTAGCGAGTCTGTGACTCAGTCTGCGTCGGTTGTCTCCGCCAGCTTGGCGAATGCAAGACGTCTTCCAGGATTCAGAGGCCTCATGATGTGGTTCGCATTTCCTCTGTAGAAAGGAACGCGAAGGGTGAGTTGGCCGTAGAATAGCTCGTGGTATTCAGGCCCAACCTTCATGGATTGCACACACACAAATGCGTTCAGCACCTCCCCGTCAACGGTCTGGACAACAACTCTGTCACCGTCTTTCAGGCGCTTGCCACCCAACGCAAATCGACGAGTTGCCTTGTCGTATTCGAGGGGCATTCCGGCACTTTTGAGATGCTCGGGGTCCCCGAGCGAACTGCGAAAACTCACGATCATCCCCCGTGTCAATTCACATGTAAACTGAATGAAGTGGGCATGCATTTGGAAGTAGTAGCTACCCTCCCGACCATACCTTCCTGCCTTACCAGTCAAACGCACTTTATCGGCACACTGAATGACAATGTGCTTACCTGAGACAAACACATCCCCGATAACCCACGCGGTATTACCAGGCTGTTTACCCTCTTTACAATCAAAGATCCCGATTTGGGTGTGTCGTGCAAGTTCGTCTTCTGGTCGATCAGCAAATGCTGTATCCGACATCTGTTCCTCCTGGTGTAAATGAGAAATCATCGACAAAGCAAAATAATACACACAGATCGTTTAGTCAATACCTGAGATGCTCATGTCAACGTTATAAACGAAGTTTTATTTGGATCTGTATTGTTGATCCATCACGAATGGATTCTTTTTTTCTGATTTTTGCCTTGAGTGGCAAAACAAATGTCTTGGTTTTTGAATCTGGGAAGATTGATGTGTTCCAGACAGAGCTCCCAACAGTTACCTCAACTGGTAACGACCCCCAACCGCGTTTTGCCTTTTTGAATCGTTCGTGAATGTCAGCGCTCATGTCTTTTGGTAAGCCTGCAAAAAACCACTTAGCAGGCCCATCGTACATCCAGACGTTTGAAATAAATGTAAATTTAGTTTTCATAACAGTCACTCTCAAAGAATATGTTGCACACGCCCAACCTCCCCCGTATCAAGCCGCACCTTGATCCCACGCGGATGATCTCGTTTGCTCGTCAAAATATCTTGAACAAACCCTTGCGTTAATTTCCCTGTACGCTGATCTGCCTTTAGGACGATTGCCACATAAAGACCAGAGCGTATGTTTGTTCGTTTTGTGTTAGGCATAATTGTATTGTCTCTATTGCAATCTTACCCTTTTCCGACTTCTTCGAATAGAAACTCGAAGAAGCTCTTGTGCCGCAGATACAACACAAAAGAAGAAACACTTGCAGCTACTCAGCGCTAGCTCCCCTCCTCCTCATCGCGCTGATGAGGAGGTTTTCGTTTTCAAAACAAAAACCCCACCTTTCAAGAAGGTGGGGCCGCGTGCGTTGGGGTTGTGTACTTACCCCATGTTCGTTTTTCTAGAGGTTCAATCCGTCTCTGATCGACTCGACCGACATGCCTCCACGCTCCGAGAGTGCTTTGAACAATTCGGACGTTTGCGAAGGATCGCTAGGGAGGCGCCCTGCCATTTGGTCCATGAACTCGATGACGCTCTTTCGCGTCATGACCTTGATCAGCTCCAACATGAGTGTAAGGAACCTCCTCAGATCATATGGGTCAAGCGCCCCATCGTTGATGCCATACCTCACTTGAAACAGCTCTGCCGCATACTTCACAACAGCTTCCTGAGAAAGCGCGCTGATCATGCATTGACGAGTCTCCTGATCGAGCTTTCTTGTATCTGCTCGTCTGACCGGCACACTTGCTTTTATTCGTCGAAGCAAGACATCACCCGCTCCTTCGCCAAGGCGATTGATGAAGGGCTCCATGAACACGAAGTCCATATTCCCATTCAAAACCACCCGCTCATTCGAGTCTTCCAAATATTCTTCAACATGCCAGCTGATGAAAGAGCTGACGTCTGCCACATGACTGGCCATCGCTTCAGCGTCGACGAAATCGTCAATACTTGGATTCAGCCAACCGGCCTTGATGTCACAGGCAGCGACAACGACTAGACCACCAAGACCTGTCCATTTGGTCGCCACCACACCAGCACCTGCAGGCACACGAGCCGCAACCAACTTGCTGCGAACAACCCGTTTGATGAACAGATCGCTGTCTCCCGCCTTGTAGTGTTCAGGAGTCACGATCCCTGCATAGGGCTTGTTATCACCCTCAGTGATTATGACAACAAAATTTCGATTGAATACAGCAGAACTCATCACCAACTCCGAGCTTGTGGAAGATCCACGTTTTGAGATTCACTTGCCTATTGAAAGAACACGGGGAAAACTAACATTGAGCAAAGGGATTGTCAATGTAAGACCATTGACAATAGTCCTGTAAATACATACAGTCCTGGGTCTTCTAGCGGAAATTTTATCCACGTCGAAGACAAGATCATTTCAAGAGGTGAACGATGAGTGAGTCATTCGTTAAAAGCGTTGTGCGAGTTGGTGTTTTCCCTGGCAACAAACCTGGATTCTTCGGAGTCGTGACAGAGTGGGGCCAAAACACGGCAATGGTTCGACGTTTTGCCAGCGACGGTGCTGATGAGCACATCTCTGTGCCAAGAGCTACGGTGAGCATACAGATGCTGCCCGGTGCTGGGCCACAAAGTGTCCTTTTCAATCACCTCACTTCCAAAGATGAGCACCTGGCAACTTTGAGCAGGCCAGAGGTGATCGTCACGTTAGCTGAACGCACCAAGCTCCTTACGCACCGTGAAAAAATGGAAGCAGTGATCCTTGCCGACGTTGTCAGACCGATCACGCTTGCGTTGATGGAAAAGATCAAGAATCCTGAACTGCGCCTTTGGGTACTCATAGACCCGCGAGTGAGCGATCTGGCATTGCACATGGCGGAAACTGCGAGCAAGGCAGAACTCTGCAATGCATCAATCAGGATGTACGGAGAATGTGTCAATGACAACGTGCAGCACCCCCACTGCTTCACAAGACTGAATACGTTTCTGGATTCGTTAAGATTCGAACCAGCTGAGCTGGAAAGGTTCTTCGCAACCGTGACAGTAGCTCCGGGCTCGGAAGACGTACACAATACCTGGGTGCGTTGCATGACAACAGGTCTGGCTCTCACGTACTGCCGCTACCTTCAGCGCACCGGCGGTTCTCTTCCAGCACGTCTCCATGTTCTAGACGTTCATCTGCCGAGAACTGAAGAGGTGCGTAAAGTTCCGCTGACACCTGAACTGCTGTCCGGAATCCTCACTGACGATGCACCGATTGAAGTGATCCAGATGGTGCGCTATGGAATGACCCGGGATGCAGCGGTCAAGTTCCTGACGAGCAGTGACGCACGCGTCAATCTTGTCATGAGACTGACGGCCCTGTTGTTCTTGAGCAAACAAGCATTCTTCGACAGATGTCTATTAGAACTACGAACGGTCATGAGCCCCATGGTTGCCCAAGCGGTAATCACTGCCGGGGACGCACATGCCAACCACGACGTGTTTGCGTATGGCGTGGATAAGCTCAGGGTTGAGTTTCAAAATCAGGCTTCACAACCTCCCTCCGAATAACGTAGGAGGATTCATAGCAGTTGGTACGACACCAGCTGCTATTTTGTTTGCAGAGTTTTATTGAAGGTTACAACAACCACCCCAAACCCCTCCTTCCCCATACGTAAAAGGAGGGGCCTCGGAGTCGGAATAGCTGTTCCGGCATAGTGGTTCCATTGACAAAAACGTCAAAAATACATATGGTCCCGGGTCTTCTAGTGGGATTTATCCATGTTGAAGATACAATCATTTCAAGAGGTGAACGATGAGTGAAGTATACACAGCACTCGCAACTACCACTGTGCTCATTGGGGATTCACCCAGTGGCAACCCCGACTTTTTCGGACAAGTGGTGGAGATCGACAGCATGTCGGCGTTGGTAAGCTGCATCATCTCCGATGGTGAATACCAGCTTGTATCTGTGCCAAGAGCAACAATGAGCATCAGGGTGATGGGTAGTGGAGGAAGTAGGCACACACTCTTTCACCACCTCACCAACAAAGGCTCTCATCTCAATACCCTGAAAGATCCGACCGTGATCACAAAGCTGGCCAAGAAGACTGGTCTGTTGGATGATCGTGAGATGATGGAAGCAGTGTTGATCGCCGACGTATTGGACGTGGTTACACTTGCTCTGCTGAATGCCATCACAGATCCAGACCTGCGCTTTTGGGTACTGACAGACCCAAGTGTAGATGACTTGGCTGCAGACATGAGAGGCATCGCGAGTAAACAAGAGGTTTGTGACGCAGCCATCAAACTCTACGAACAACTCGATGGTGAACTCATAGGTAGGCCCCCCATCTACAAAACACTTCTCGCGTGCCTGCGCACAGTAGTGGAAGATCAAGATGAGATGGTGAGGTTTATCGAAACCGTCGTAGACTTTCAAGATTCGGAAATCATTCACAATGCCGTTGTGCGTGGCATGGATGAGAATCTTGCCTTGAGGTGCTACACATGTCTTCAGGCCAGTGGCAGCTCTCTGCAAACACGTCTGCTCATTCTGGAACACCATCTACCAACCATGGAAATTACAAGCCATGAAGCACTTGCTGTATTCCTTACCGATGACGCACCAATCGAGGTGATCATCGCAGCTGCTGAGAAGATGAATCACCAAGTATCCTATTTGATCGTGTTGGATAAACAATCTACTTCTATCATGAGGATGGCAGCTCTATGGAGACTCAGCAAGTTTGAAAATCACCCAGAATTCCTCGTTGCCGCACACAAAAAGATGAGCCCTGAACTTCTCCAGGAAGCATTCGCAACTGTGGAAACACATGCCAATAGCGGTGTGTTTGCTGATGTAATAGCAACACTCAAGATCATGTCTGAAGCCCAGGCTTCAGACCCACCCTCCGCATAACGCAGGAGGTCCATAGCAGTTGGTACGACACCAACTGCTATTTTGTTTGTGGAGTTTTGAACAAATTTGAAACAACCACCCCTAACCCCTCCTTCCCCACACTTAAAAGGAGGGGGATATGAGCAGACGTTTCGAATCTCTGTTCCGGTCCCCCGCCTTGTAATAACTAGGAAGGAGGGGTTAGCCGTTCGAGGCTCTGAGGAGCCCTCAGGCTCTCGAAGAGGGGTGGTTGTTATCGAAGTCAGAAATATTCTCAAACAAAATACGCACAACCCCGGTAAGGCTGTGCGTTGCGTATTCTTTGTCCGTCTATGACGACGGTGTCACTCCATCACATTGTCGAAGTACCTGCGTGCGAGATGCCACGGCAGGATGAGGGTCCTTGATGTGTACTTGTCAAAGACGAACGTCAGCATACACTCACGCTCATCCCCTTCAGCGCCACTTTCGAGATTGTCTCCCACGCGGAACTGCTGCGGAAGATTCGGATCATGGGTTGCCACATGAAACATTGCTTCTGCAACATCGGTACCAAGACGCGTAAAACTGTGGGGTGAATTGTCATACCCCATAAATGATTCCAGGCTCACCGGCTGTGCAGTCAGCAAACGCTTGATGTCTACACAATCATCGAGCTCATGCCTTTCCTCTGCATCGCCTGAGACATGCAACCTGATGCTACATGCACCACCACCGTCTTCTCCAGCAAAGAATTCAACTTGAAACCTAATCCCTTCTCTACGTTCGAATTTGTTCACGAAGACAGGCTTGAGTCTCTTCATTCTGTCATCTCTGGGATCGAACTGAAAAACCTCTTGACTGGCACTGCCCATTGATCTCTCCTATGTGATCGACCTTAATCTCTCACAACTACTCCCACAGGTCAATCTCCTCACTCGGCAAACAAAATACGCACAACCCCGGTAAGGTTGTGCGCTTGTCGTTACTTGCTACTTGCGCCACTGTCGGTCGCCGGCGTCGCCGAGACCTGGGACGATGAAGGCGTTTTCGTTGAGTTCGGGATCGATTGCTGTGACGTGGATCTTCACATCTCGGTGCTCTTTGTTCAAACGTGCAGCACCTGCATTTGCAGCGATGATTGCGACATAGATGATCCTTTTGGCACCATGCTTTTTCAGGTGCGCCACTGCAGCGCAAGCTGAGCCTCCAGTCGCCAGCATCGGATCAAGTACGTAGCAGGTTGTTCCGCGTGAGATAACCTTGGGAACTTTGCTGCCTCTGAAGTTTGGTCGGTGTGTTTCTTCGTCACGATCCATGTCCATGTGCCAGACCAGCGCACCTGGGATCATTTCTTGAAACGCACCAAGCATCCCCTGGCCAGCACGCATGATTGGAACGAAGGCGTGTGTAGACTCGAGAATGAAGGGAACCTGCGCACGCACCCCAAGAGGGGTCGTCACTTCCCCATTCTCGAGATGAAGACCCTCGAGCGCTTGGATTGCCATCATCATACTGAGGTGGTGCAGATACTGACGAAAAAGAACGTTCGGAGTGTTCTCGTCGCGAAGCTTGCCCAGGAGCACTCGAGCAATCGGGTGCATGTTTATCGCAGCTTCAACAGACGGACGCATCGGACACATGAATCTCTCCGTAATTTGGATTCGGGTGCATAATAGTCGATGTTCTAGATTCTGGCAAAACAAAAAACCCTCGATGATGTCGAGGGTTTTATTTTCTATTATTCCCAACCTTCTCCTTGTCGCACCAGCAAATCATCAGCACGCAATGGCTCTGCCATTAAGTCCTTCACCACACGCTCCATGCGAGCACTTTGTGAACCCTTCACCAACACAACATCGCCTTTATTAATCTCTCGATCAAGCCAACGCCCAGCCTCTACGGAATTTGTAAAATGATGCGTTTCTGTTTCAGGAATCCCCGCCTCAATCGCAGCACGACGCAAATCTTGCGCCATCTCCCCCACGGTCACAAGCACATCCACACCAACCTCTGCGGCATACATCCCGATCATACGATGCTCGTCCTCGGTGTACTGCCCAAGCTCAGCCATGTACCCAAGCGCAGCAATGCGTCGTGAGCTTTCTGCTGGAGAAAATTCTGCGAGCACATCGAGTGCTGCTTTCATTGATGCTGGAGCTGCATTGTAACTTGAGTCGATAATGAGTGATCCTTTGATTCCAGCAAGTGGGTTCATGCGCCCAGGCTCGAACGTGATATCTGGAATACCAGCCAAGATCTGCTCATTGCTCAACCCAAGGTGACGCGCAACGACGACTGCCGGAAGCACAGATGATGCACCGGAGCGCCCAAGAACATTTTCTAGTTGGATAACGAGAGGGTCGTGACTCTCTGCTTCTGTCGTGACAGACAGTGTTGAGAATACTTCCCCAGGCTCAAATGAGAAATCTTCTCTCGTATCTAATGTGTAAGCAGTTGCCTGCAAATCAGCATTGGTTTGAAATCCATACGTGACGACAGGTGCAGATGCATGCTCTGTTAACCCCATCACCAACGAATCGTCGGCATTCATAACGCACAACCCTTCGCTGTCAGTCGCAGAGAGGATCTCTGCCTTTTCCTCCGCGAGTTGCTCAACAGATCGAAAGTACTCAGCGTGCACAGGAGAGATTCGTGTCAGCACACTCACTGAAGGTTTTGCCACATCTGTGAGATAGCTCATGTCGCCAGGGTGATCAACAGCGTATTCAAGAACAAATACCTCTGGCACGTTTATTGGTTTCATCAAGAGAATTCTGAGCCAACCAAGCACGGACTTACCAGGAGATGGTGCACCTAAAATAGTAAGCGGGACACCAAACTCGTTGTTGTAGTTTTTGTAGGTAGATCGCACGGTGTACTTTTCAGCCAAAACAGTAGCGATTGCATTGCGGGCGGAAGTCTTTCCGACAGACCCTGTCACAGCAACGATAATCGGTTTGTGCTCGGCAATAAGCTTTTGCGCTTTCTTTTTAATCTGTTTTTTGATGAAGTCTTTCATATCATTGTTATTCAACACTCCTCACAGGAGGGATCTCAAAATACTGTAGCAGAAACTCGGCGATCTCCCCAAAGAGTGGAGCGGCCGTAGACTCAGCCCAGAAGACGTCCTTTGGATTGTCGATCCGGACTACCATTGCAAAACGTGGATCTTCAACCGGACCAAAACCTGCGAATGACCCAATAGTTGAATCCTGACTATATCCTCCACTGCTACTAGCAACCTGCGCGGTTCCGGTTTTACCGGCAATATAATATCCAGGCACACCAGCCTGTGTTCCGTGACCATGCTCAATAACTGAGACGAGCATTGCAGCAATCGTACGTGCAGTCGACGGCTGGATTACCTGTGCAAGATCTTGTGAACTATGCACTTCCACTGATCCATCGTCATAACGAATCTCATCGATGATCTGCGGTTTTTTCAAAACACCTCCATTTGCAAGCGCTGCATAAGCCATTGCCATCTGAAGCGGCGTCACCGTAATCCCCTGTCCGTAAGATGCCGTCGCGGCGTAAATCTCTGCACCGATATCAAGCGAGGCGATTGTCCCGGCAGATTCTGTATCAAGCTCAATCCCCGTCTGCACACCAAACCCAAATGCTTTTACGTAATCTACAAACGCATCCATTCCCATCTGCCGCATCGAGAAGATCATCCCTGTATTAATCGAGTCTTCCAGAACTTTTGTCATATCAACCATGCCGTACACTTTGCTCTCGGCATTCCGAATAGGTTTTGGCCAACCCTCAACCATTGAATACCCTTTGTCCTCAAACAAAGTCTGTGGGCTCACTGCATCGGCATCAATTGCTGCCGCCATAGTGATTGGCTTAAAAATTGACCCAGGCTCATACGCATAAAAAATCGCTGGGTTATTAAACGCACGAATGCTTTCTACCTCGTTATATGCATTTGGATCATAATCAGGCGCCCCACACATCGCGAGCACACGCCCTGTTGCCGGCTCAATAATCACCACAGACCCTCCGTCGGCATCATGTCGCTTAACAGCCTCCTGCAATGATGAGCAGGCCATGTATTGAATCGTGCGGTCTAGTGACAAGACAATGTCAGCACCATCGACAGCAGGCTCGAGCGATTGATCTGCCACCGCAATAAGTCTCCCTGAAATATCGCGTTCAGATAATAAAGACCCCTCCTTACCAGAAAGCAGCTCATCAAAGTGACCTTCGATTCCATACTTACCAGATTCTGATCCATCTTCGTTTGTCCCCAAAAATCCAAGCACGTGCCCACTCATCTCTGCCTCTGGATACAAACGTGTTGGTTCGCGCACAAACGCAACCCCATCAAAATCAAACGCGAGGATTTCGTCTAGCATCTCATCCCCCACCTCTCGCATGATCGGCTCGTAAGGGTCTTCCGGCTGATCTATCCGTTCTTCAAACGCATCAATTTTTTCCTCATCCCAACCAAAGACTCCACCAAGCGCTTCAGCAACTTCATCTGGCTCCTCGATTAATCTTGGATCGGCATACACAAATGCCAGGCGATGATTTGTCGCCACCGCAACCAAGGTCTCGTCTTTTTCGTCGTGCACAAAGACGGTTCCTCTGTCAGGAACAAGTTGTTGCAATAACTCGTGCTGACCGCTTGCAAGCGCATTGTAAAAGCCATGGTTGATTACCTGCAACCAAAACAATTTAATGACAATGACGGACGCAAAAAGAATCGCTCCCCATCGCAGCGCTTCAAGACGCACATCACGATCAGAGCCTCTCGTTGTTTTCCATTTTTTCTTTGTCTGTCTCATGGGTTTAAAACAAAAATAGAGCGGGGATAATCCCGCTCTATTTTACTACAGCTCAGAGAAATCGTCTTCACCCACAACACGTCCTAAGTACGCACTGTTTTCTCCGGTGTTTTCATTGTTGATAATTCGGATCAATTCACCGTTCTGTGCCTCGTAGTCGGTAAACGTATATTTGTCCTTCACCTCGGTGACAGATTCACCAACCACCTCGGTTACCATCCCCGCATCCGCGTAGGTAAACTCGTACTCTTTGTTTTGATAAAGCACTGCCTCATCTTCTGCCTCGATCAACTCTTGGATCTTTTCAAACAACACAAGTTCGTCTTCGTCTGCAACAACTGAGATCATGCGTTCTTCACCATCATCATACAACCAACGCATCTCTTGTCCTCCCTTAAGGGTGATGATCGCGTGACCGATATGAGTGAACGGCTCGTTAAAAACACTTGCCGACTGCCCTGGCTCTTTCGCTAAAAATTGTTCAATCGTCATAGCTCCTCCATTTAGACTTAACGCAAGCGATTATACACAAGGTTTGAACACTTGAAAAGGGTTTATTTTATGCCTAAACACAGCCCAAAGCATTGACACAAGCCCATTTTAATGGTAGTCTCCCTGGTCCTTAAACTGGACCATGCTACCTCAAACCAGAACAACCAACCGGAGAGAACATGCCGAGAGCA
>JABITQ010000022.1 GCA_018700535.1 Candidatus Uhrbacteria bacterium
AATGGACCTGGCCAATATTTATCTGCTAAGCGACGCATTAATTGAGACATATACCCAACAGAGTTAGCCATCTCAACGTTTCCAGCAATAATAGGCAGAGTCTCGGGAACACGACCTTTTATCAAACAAACTCTCTCTACCGCCTCGTCATTTGTTGCATCAGCCGCTAATCCATAAGCAGTCTCTGTGGGAAACACAACCACTCCCCCATTTTTGAGAATCTCAATCGCTTCTTTGATCTGATCATCGCTCACTTTCATAGCAAAACCTACTTACGCTTTTCAAACCAACGTACAGTTTTTTCTAAACCTTTCTCAAGTCCCACCTTAGGTTCCCAACCAAGAACTTTCTTTGCCTTCGAGCTATTCAACACAGAACGCATCACCTCTCCAGATGGAGCAGGAGATTTTTCAACCTTAATTTTGTACCCTGTAATCTTTTTAATTTTCTTGAACAAGTTATTGATATTTGTCTCCTTACCAGTTCCAATGTTAAATTCACCGACAACATTTTTTCGCATTGCCAACATGTTTGCACGAACAACATCTCCAACAAAAACAAAATCTCGGGTTTGTTTACCTGTTCCACTTATCGCCAAATCGTCACCCCTCAACATCCCTTCAGCAAAAATTGAAACAACACCGGCCTCACCCTTTGAATTCTGTCGTGGCCCGTACACATTTGAATATCGCAAAGCAACATAAGGAACACCATGAACCTGATAAGCAAAGTTCAAATACATCTCCCCTGAACGTTTTGAAATACCATACGGAGAGATCGGACCTGGTGGCGTCTTTTCTGAATACGGAATCTTTGCTCCGTCTGGGTACATTGCTCCACCTGAAGATGAGAAAATAATCTTCTTAACCCCAATCTCCCCAGCCAAGTGAGCAAGCGTGAGCGTTCCCATAATATTAACGCGTGCATCAGCTGGTGGATCAATCACACTCTGGCGCAAGTTGATCTGTGCAGCGAGATGAAATACAACGTCTGGTTTGATACGCCTGAGAAATTTTGGAAATGCCGGATTCAAAATCGACATCTTTGTAAAGTGTGCATTGGGATTGATGTTTTTCTTTTGCCCTGAAGACATGTCATCAATCACATAAACCTTAATACGTCGACGAATCAACGCATCAACAATGTGCGAGCCAATAAACCCAGCCCCTCCTGTTACCAACGCTGTCTTATATTTTTTTGCCATATGATTAGTCGTCATCACGATTAGCTTCTTCAAAACGATCTGAGTCACCAAGCTCCTTGCGCAAGTTCGCTTCCATAAACCCTTCCAGATCTCCATCGAGCACACCTTGCGTGTCTGATGTTTCAAATTTTGATCGATGATCTTTTACAAGTTTATACGGATGCAATACATACGATCGAATCTGATTCCCCCACTCGGCGGATTGATAATCACCGCGCAAAGCTTGTTTTTCTTTCTGCTTCTCTTCTAATTGAATTTGATGCAGCTTTGATTTCAGAATCTTCATCGCCGTATCTTTGTTTTGCGTCTGAGATCGCTCATTCTGACACGAGACTGAAATCTTTGTGGGCAAGTGAACGATTCGTACAGCAGAGTAAGTTGTATTCACACTCTGCCCACCCTTACCACTTGATAAGAATGTATCGATCCGCAAATCCTTAGGATCAAGCTCGACTTCGACTGCATCATCTAACTCAGGAATCACCTCAACAAGTGCAAACGTTGTATGCCGCATCTTCTCTGCATCAAACGGTGAGATGCGCACTAAGCGATGAACACCTGCCTCAGACTTAAAGTACCCATAAGCCCAACGCCCAGTCACCTGAAACGTCACGCTCTTCAACCCAACGTCTTCTGCCCTAGATTCATTCAGCACTCTTACGTCCCACTCTTTCTCCTCAGCAAAGCGCACAAACATCCGCATTAACATCGCTGTCCAATCCTGCGCCTCAGTTCCACCCGAACCCGCATGAATAGAAATAATCGCAGGGTCTTTGTCGTAATCTCCTGAAAATAGCGTCGCGAACTCCATCTTAATAAATCGCTTATCAAGCTCTTTAAGCTTGCTTTGCAATTCGTCGTGCAAAGAATCATCCCCCTCACTCATCTCGATAAGCTCTACAAGATCTTGCACCTCACCTTGAAATCCCTCCCAGGTGTCAATTTCTTTCCTAAGATCTGCAGCTTGCTTACTTACACGTTGAGCATGTGTTTGATCATTCCAAAAATCTGATCCTCCCATCTCCACATCCAACGTCTTTAGCTGAGTCTTTACCGCATCAAGGTCAAAGTAACCCCCAGGTGGCAACAGCCTTCTCCTGGAGGACTCGAGTTTTCTTGAGTAATAGTTTCATAAGTGGCTATTAAGAGTAGAGGAGTAGTTATGTAGTGAAGTAGTGAAGGGAGAGGAAGTTATCTTTGTAATTTTCTGATTGAACCAATCAATCCTTTAATCAATCTTTGAGTGTCTCCTGCAAGTCTTTTGCAGAGCAGGTAATCTTCTTCTTGAAGATACTTCACATCAACAGAAATTAACAACTGATCTTGCAGCTCATATAATGAACCCATTGAAATATCGTAGAAACGCACCTTGTCAGCCATTCCTCTGCGACCGAAACCTTCGGCAATGTTTGCAGTAATCGAAGCGGCAGATCGTCGCATTTGTGAAATCAATCCAAACCTTTCAAGATCAGGAAAAGAATTTGTTACTCGATAAATTTCGAGAACTAACTCATGTCCTTTTTGCCAAGCTATTAAATCCGTAAACTCTCGAATCATAATCCCCCCTTTTCTACTTCACTACTTACTACATCACTACTTACAATTTCAACTGCTTTGCAAAGCTTCCTAAGAACGGCATTTCCCACATTCTTCCGTGAAGCGCATTGATCACACCTAGGATCATTAAGATAATGAGAGCAATCGTCCCAAGCATCCAAACGATCTGACCAAGGACAGGAATCACATTCCCGATCCAAAGTGCCATCCAAGCGATCAATAATACGAGCCCTTGTTTGCCGTGATGCATCGCAAATACGGAGTCTCTCTTTAAAATTAATGGAACAACGCAGAGCACACCAAGGTATCCAATGGCGGCAATAAACCGGTCGTCTGGCAGATCAACCTGTTCGGGGATAGAGTCTTTATTCATATGTACAAGATATGGTAACACAAAAACAGGATCATTTGATCCTGTTTTTTAAATCTACATCATTCCCATTCCACCCGGCATTCCCGCAGGTGCTGCAGGAGCATCGTCCTTCTTTGGCAAGTCTGTAATTGCTGCTTCTGTTGTAATAATCATGATCGCAATCGATGCGGCATTTTGAAGCGCAGACCGCGTTACCTTTGCTGGGTCGATCACACCTTCAACGAGCAGATCCTCGTAAGCATCTTTTGCAGCGTTATAACCAAACCCTCCCTCACCAGCACGTACACGCTCCGCCACAACAGCCCCTTCCTTTCCAGCATTCTGCGCGATCATTCGGAGAGGCTCCTCAAGTGAACGACGAAGAATGTCGATACCCACCTGTTCCTCACCCCCAAGCGATACGGCATCCAAAGCTTTAGCAGCACGCACAAGTGCCACGCCACCACCAGGAACAATCCCTTCCTCTACTGCCGCCTTTGTTGCAGCAACAGCATCTTCAATACGATGTTTTTTCTCTTTCATCTCTGTCTCTGTTGCCGCACCAACCTTGATAACACCAACACCTCCAGAAAGTTTTGCTACGCGCTCAACAAGTTTCTCTTTCTCATAGTCAGACTTGGTTGCTTCAATTTGCACTCGAATCTGCTTCACACGTTCTTCGATAGCAGCTTTGTCACCACGCCCTTCAACGATTGTTGTGTTGTCTTTATCTGAAACAATTTTGCGTGCCTTACCAAGATCAACCAACTCTACCGACTCAAGCTTGAGACCAACCTCTTCTGAAATCACCTTTCCTCCTGTAAGGATGGCGATATCTTCCATCATTGCTTTGCGACGATCTCCAAAACCAGGAGCTGTGATCGCAAGCGCATTGAACGCTCCACGCATCTTGTTCACAACCAACGTTGCAAGCGCTTCACCATCAATATCCTCACAAATAATCACCAACTCTTTCTTTCCTGTTGTCGCCACCTTCTCAAGAATCGGAAGAATATCCTGAATCGAACTGATTTTCTTGTCAGTTAACAAGATATACGCATCACGATACTCAGCCTCCATTCGGTCTGAATCTGTAATCATGTATGGAGAGACGTACCCTTTTGCAAACTGCATTCCTTCTACCACCTCAACCTCCACACCAAACGACTGAGACTCTTCAACGGTGATCACACCGTTGTTTCCAACCTTGTTCATTGCCTCAGCAATCATTCCACCAATCTCCTTGTCATTTGCTGAAATAGACGCAATCTTTTCAATCTCATCTCCTTTGATCGGTGTTGCAAACTTTTTGATCTCTGCAACAAGCGCTTCAACACCCTGCTCAATCCCTCGACGCAATGACTGTGGATTTGTTCCAGCGGTCACATTACGAAGTCCTTCGTGGATCATGGCTTGCGCAAGAACTGTCGCTGTTGTTGTTCCGTCACCCGCAACATCATTCGTTTTACTAGCAACCTCTTTTACAAGCTCTGCTCCCAAGTTTTCAAATTTGTCCTCAAGCTCAATCTCCTTTGCAACAGTTACACCGTCCTTCGTAACCATTGGTGCGCCATATCCTCTGTCGAGAATAACGTTACGCCCCTTTGGCCCAAGTGTTACTTTTACAGCGTTGGCAAGCTTGTCTACACCGCGCTTAAGCGCCGCACGAGAATCTTCACTAAATGCAATTTGCTTTGCCATACTAATTTTCAATTACTGCCATCACGTCATCAAAGCGGATCATCAGCAAGTCTTGCCCATCAACCTTTACTTCATCTGGCGCATATTTTTTAAACAACACTGTTTGTCCGATCAAAACACTCACTTCAGATCGTCCGCCATTCTCAAGCTGCTTTCCTGGACCAACCGCAATCACCTCTCCGCGCTCAGGGCGCTCTTTATCAATCGTATCAGGAATAATAATCCCTGCAGCAGACGTTTCCTCCTTTGAAACTGCCTTGACCAAAATATGGTCGGATACTGGTTTTAGTTTCATAGCAAGCTTTGTTTATTGAAAAAAATCACGCTGACAAATTGTGTCAACGCGGTCATTGTGTCTATTTGAAAGGCGCCTGTCAAGAAGCGTCATTCCATCTTGCAACCACCCCAAAAACGAGTGCCATTAGCACTAATCCTGGCCAGAGCGACCAAAGGTAGTGGTCAAAAAAACCAATAGTTAAAATAGATAACCCAATCGACACACCAAAGATTCGTGTTGCAATCTTCTTGTGCGTGACAATGGGTTTGAAGAGTAGATACAAAAACCGAAGTGCAACAAGAAGCCCCGCGAGTCCGAGCTCAGCAGTTAGCAGAAGCCCTGCATTATGAACAGGCTGGTAAGCCCAAACATCTCGACCTGAATCAATCTGACTAAGCGCGAATGTGTACACCCCCGGCCCCACACCCAACAACGTTGATGAAAAAAATACTTTATTAAACTCTCCATACTGGCTCGTGCGCTCCTCAATTGAAATCGCCTCCACACGCAAATCGGGATTAAACCGCGCAAGCACAGCGGAATGGAAGACACCAAGTGTAATGAGCAATGTAAGCAACCCAAGTGTTGCAAGTGGGATCGCACGCGAAGGCGGAGTCTTTCTTGCAAGAAGCATCTGAGCAACCAGAGCGACTCCAGCAAACACCATCGCAAGCCATGCTCCGCGTGAGAACGTTAAGACTAATGCGATAGAGAGAATGACCGTAGGGATCGCTAAAGCAATCGTGTGACTACGCGATTGTATGAATCGCGAAAGCCAAGCAAGTAAAAGCAGTCCGACAACCAAAAATCCACCAAAGATATTTGGATGAGGAAAACTTCCATAAGCACGCATCATCCTGCCTGCACCATTCTCAATGACAGAAACCCCAGCCACACTCGCATCTTTTGCGGCAAGACCAAGAACTGTTGACGCACCACTTGAACCGACAAGCACTTGATACACACCGAGCACAGCAGGAACAAGCAGACCTCCGACAAACGCCAAAACGAGACGCTTTAGGTTTGTATGCGCATCAAGAATCAATGAGAAGAACAACGTCGCTGAAAGCAGATGAATCATGTGAAACCAGGCGATCGTTGTCACCGACGTAAAACTAATCGAGAAGAACCCCACAGCAAGAACGACATAGAGCGCCTGCAAAATCTTTCTAGCTCTATCAGAATAATCTAACTTGCCACGCAACACATAAGCAATCGCAATCAAAACCTCTGTTGCGTAAATCGCAAGCACACCATACTCACTCGGCTCACCTCCGATAAGTAACGTGTCAAAAATAATCCTTGTCTGCCAGGGCAAGAGAAAGATTGCGAGATAAAGAGCGTATTGTGAAAACGTATTACGTCTTGTCATAAATGGCGTCCAACAAGCTCCTTAAAACGATCGCGGTATTCTGCACGCCTATCATTGTGATGAAACTTCAGCATCTGATCACTCACCACCACACACGAGTCCTTATTTGCCCGCTCTTGGATCTCGTTAGGAAGTCTCGACCTTTGAAGAGCGCGACATGCTGGATCGATGAATGATGATTGAATAGGGAGCGACGGAGTTGATCTTGCTGTGTGGTACGGGTGTTGCTCACGACGTGTTGCATTTGGAAGCACAGATGAAGCCCACCGATTTGTAGACGCAAACGACTCAAACACACCATCACGATCTAGCACAGGCACGAGTGTCTTAGACCAAAACGCAAGATAGTAATCCTCTTTCAATTGAAGAGAGTCTAGTTGAAGAGAATCGTTTGTAGCGAAAAAGCTAAAACAAAACGGATGGACAGCCCCCTCACGCGGACGCAGCTTGAGTGCAGCAAACGGTGCAACCAACAAAAGTCGTGTAGACCAAATATGCTTTGGTTTTACAATGATATACAAATCAATATCGCTCTCAGGAGTCGTATGCCACCAAGAGAGTGTGTTTACAGCAGAGACGGCGCGCACGCCCGGCAAGATTCGAAAATAATAAGTCGCGCGACGCAGAAGTTGAAACTTGCGCACAGCATCTAAGAATCGTTCTTGGCGATTTATGACTTGATCAACCGCATCGCCTACCCCCTTCATAGCCACAAACCCATTGTTTGATTGCGTCTTCTTTTGCAACCACTCACTTTCATCCAGCGCTCGATACACCTCCTCAAGACCAAACGACCGCTCAGGCTTGATCATCCATTTCCAAACCTCAAAACGCGTCATGGGATAATCAAACATTGAAAACCATGCAAGTGTCTTGAAAATAGATTGCTCAAGAGGAGTTGCGTGCATAACGGAGGCATCTTACCAACTCCCCAGCTCTTGTCCTGTGGATGGTTGACAAAAAGCATAAAATAGGCTAAATTCCTTTCTTCTCGAAACGATCGGGAACATATTGGAGGACGAATGATTTCCCCAGAATCGACCACAGTAGACCGAGCACGTCTACGTAAGATGAAGCCGACTCAGGCAAATCTAGACGCGCTTGCAGCTCGAATGCAGACATGCAGAATTATTGCATGTGGCCTGGACTCAAAGATCTGTCCAGTAACCACCAGCAACAGGGCTGCGGCACAAATCGAGTGGGCAAGGCTGAGTGGCGAAAACTTCTGGATGCTCAGTAAAGCTGTGAAGGATCTGGAAAAAGCTCTGGATGTTCAACCTCTCAAAAAGAATCCTCCCCCCGAGAACACAGGAGACACGGTAATCAGAAGTGCTAAGATCAGCATTCTGATCGTTGTGCTCAGCTCTCTGTTTATGGGACTCTTCATGGCCATCATCTTCACAATCAAAATGTGAGGCACACGCTTATCCCCGCATGCTTCGGCTGTGGGGATTTTCAATAAAAAAATCGTCCTTTCGGACGATGTTTTTTTATTCTGCGACAACGACTTCCACTTTATCTTTTTTGATCTTTGAAAATACAAACTGCTGCTGAAGGATAGAAACGATGTTTACTGTTACCCAGTAGACAGTTAGACCTGCTGGGAGTGACGCGCCAATGACTACGGTAATCGCAGGCATAAAGTACATCATTGATTTGTTCATGCTTGCTAGCATACCTTCATCCTTTGCACCCTTTTTGCCACGCACCTGCTTTGGTGGCCGACGGCTCATCAACATGCGCGTCTGCATAAACTGAAAGTATCCAGCAAGTACAGCGAGGTAGATACTTGGCACACTCAAGTCGATAGCACCAAGGAATACGTAGTTGATAAACTCTGGGTTGGGAACGAATGTGTAAAGCTGGGTAAGTGTCTCAGTTCCAAATCCGTTCAAGAGCACGCGGTATAGCGCGATCAAGATCGGCAACTGAACGATCACTGGCAGACAAGACGAAAGTGGATTCACTTTTTCTCTCTGGTACAACTCCATCATCTCCTTTGCCAAACGTTCACGGTCGTCAGAGTATTTCTCTTTCAACTCTTCCACCTTTGGCTGAATGTTCTGCAAAGCCTTCTGCGACTTAAGTGACTTGCTCATGAGTGGCCACAGAAGCAACTTGATCAAGATAGTAAGAGCAATGATCGCAAACCCAATTTCTTCTCCGGGAATAAACCCGTACAAAAATACTAATAGGTTGAAAATCGGCTGGTACAAGACTGTATGAAAGATACCCATAGACTATTCCTTAGATTCAGCTTCTTCAGCCTTCTCTTCTGCTGCAGGCTCCCCAACCTCAGCTGGCGCTTCCTCTGCACGCTTTTCTGCCACAACCTCAGCTTCTTTCTCATCTACAACAGCATCAACAGACTCAACTGCCTCAGGCACAGCCTCTTCAGCAACCTCAGAAGCCTCCCCCTCTGCTACAACCGCCTCTGCATCAACCTTTGCTTCATCAGCAACTTCTTCCTCTGCTCCTGAAATATTAATCTTCCACCCTGTAAGCTTTGCAGCCAAACGCACATTCTGCCCACCCTTTCCGATTGCGAGCGAAAGCTGGTCGCTATCTACAACCACAGATGCAGAAGTAAGCTCTTGGTCTACTTCAACGGTATTAATTTTTGCTGGAGAAAGTGAGTTTGTAATAAACACCTTTGGCTCCTCACTCCACTCAACGATATCCACCTTCTCACCGCCAAGCTCAGCGATGATTGTTTGGATACGTGACCCACGTTGCCCAATACACGCTCCGATTGGATCGATTGAGTCGTCGTCTGTAAACACAGCAACCTTTGAGCGTGAACCTGCCTCACGGGCGATTCCCTTAATCTCAACAAGTCCGTCCATTACTTCAGGGATCTCAACCATGAAGAGCTTAGAAACCATCTCTTCAACAGTGCGAGAAAGCAAGATTTCAGGACCACGCGTTGTAAGTCCAACTTGTTTTACAAAAACTTTAATACGATCACCTGGATTGTATCGTTCGTTTGGATTTTGATCTTCAGCACGCATCACACCTGTTGTGCGACCAAGGTCAACAAGGATCACACGTCCTTCACGACGCTGAACCGTTCCATTCAAAATTTCACCCTCATGTTCTTTGTACTCATTAAAGACCACCTCACGCTCAGCCTCACGAAGCTTTTGTGTAATCACCTGCTTTGCGGTCATTGCAGCCATGCGTCCGAATTCTTCTGGTTCAGCTAGCTCGGAACGAATAATGTCTCCGGACACAGATCCCATTTTCAAAATCTGCGCCTGTGAAAGCATGATCTCTGTCTTAGGGTTAAAACGTGGACCCACTTCTTCATCAATTGAAATCGCAGGAAGTGACTCACCCTTCTCACGCGCTTCCTCGATCTGCTTTGCAAGATCTTCAGTGCGTTGTTTACGCTCTGCCTCAAGACGTTCCATCTCTTCCAAATCAACATCCTCAACAACAGTCTTTACATCATAAACTTTAGACTTTGCTGTCTCGGTATCAAACTCTACTTCGATGTTTTGGTTTTTGTCTCCAAAATCTTTGCGGTATGCCGCGGCAAGCGCAGCTTGGATTGCATCGATAACAGACTCATAAGCAAGCCCCTTCTCTTCGCAAATTTGGCGAATTGCTTGTTCAATGGGTGAAGCCATAAAATTACTACTACTGATTATCTAATAAATAAACCTGTCTCAGCGGACAGGTTCAGGTGCCTAAAGGCTACCAAGAGCCCTCTGGCATGTCAATACCTTTGAGATGCGTAAATACAGGCGTCTCATGATCAAACTCAACAGAAACCACATCTACTCTCCAGGGGATATCAATCCATTTCCGCTCCTGAAGTATGTGCTCAGCAGAACGAACAATGCGAAGGATTTTTGCAGCGGTCACAGACTCTTCTGGAAACCCAAACCTTCGTGAACGACGCGTCTTTACCTCAACAAAAACGACCTCTTCACCATCACGGCAAATAAGGTCGATTTCTCCATAGGGTGTTCGATGCTGAGTATCTACAACACGGAACCCCTTATCATTTAAATACGAAGCTGCTAATTTTTCTCCTTGATCTCCAAATTTCCTCCTAGAATGCACCATACTATCGACGTCGTTTCTTCCTCTTTCTACCCGTAGGAAGGTATTTTGAAATTGCTTTTCTTTCCATGTCACGCAATCGCATCGCAGGAACATCACGCCTGATAAACCTGACAATATAGAATGCCCAGACACCCGTTGCGATTAACCACACCGGATACCAGAACCGAGCACCGAAGAGCGATACGCGCTCAAAGCTGAAAAAGAAGAGTAGAACTCCGAGCAACCCCATAGTTACAAATAGCGTTCCAATGCGCTGACCAATCTTCTCAATGTATTTGTCTTCTGTGCGATTAGACGCGACAATGCGCGAAACGATCCCCACAACAAAACAAAGAACGAAAAAACCAAAGACCAAGTGGCCGATGGTGCCGTTTACCTGGGGCGGACTAAGTGTCAACCAATAAGAGGGTGAAAAAAATGAAGTCATATCGCCTGCAGATTACCCACGCACCAACCTGGCGTCAAGAGGCATTGCAATGAGACAGAACGCAAGCAAGCGACCCAAGCATGTCACTGATAATGTTTGTCACTGTAAAGATGCCAATAAACACGATTAGCGTTCCCAGCAACTTATAGAAGAAATACGAACCTCCCTGACCAAACTTATCCTCAGCAAAAGGAATGCGCCCAAACCAAGACATAAACTTATCTGTCTTTTTCACCATGTAAAATCCAAAAACAATGATGAGTAGACCAAGAGGGACGCGGATAAATGGTGACATATAAAAACAGTATATCAAAAAATCCTGACATTGAGTCAGGAACTTTTGGTGGGCGTTGAGGGATTCGAACCCCCGGCCTACTCGGTGTAAACGAGCCGCTCTAACCAACTGAGCTAAACGCCCTTATCATTCAAGAGAGAAGATATCGTATTTTGAAAAATAGATCAAGAGAAGACTTGGGGTTACGTCTTATGAAAAAGAAACGCCGCCATGAATTAATCGATGGCGGCAGGCGTGGGTCAGGAGCTTAGAGCGTCGAAGCAATAATGCTTAGCCCACGAAAGAGGATGTTTTGGCTTGGTAAAGCCATCGACGTTCGGCATGACCCTCAACAGGTCACTTAAGAAAAACGTAAGTCTGTCAGAGCAATCATCAGTCACTTGAAGCAAGCAGTCACCTAATTGTAGATCAAATTCCTTGACAGTGAATGAGCGTGTTTTTTGCCAACCAACTCCCCAAGCCTTCTTGGGCGAATATGAGATCGTGAAGAAAATTGTAGGCGAGCAAATGGACACAGTCTTGAATTTCCACACCCCACCAGCACAAAGCACAACATCGGTCCGCCGCACAGCTTGATATTCAATCCGATCGTTGCGCAAACAAGCCACAAGTCGATACCCACGAATGTTTCGATCACGAAACAACTTCATCCAAGTAAGAGGATTCCCTTTGCACTCAGGCGTCTTCGCACCAAGTCTGAGAACAAGAATCATCATGAGGATGACAGCAGCAACCCCGATACCTG
>JABITQ010000021.1 GCA_018700535.1 Candidatus Uhrbacteria bacterium
ATGGAAGAGCTTGAGCGGACAGCAAGCTCATTCAACGGTGTTGATAAGGTGTACGCAATCCAAGCCGGACGAGAGATTCGTGTCTTCATCAATCCAGAAAAAATCGACGACCTTACCGCGTATCGTCTTGCAAAAGACATTGCGAACAAGATCGAAGCTGAACTTAGTTATCCTGGTGAAGTTAAGGTGATGGTCATCCGCGAAACACGTGTCATTGAGTTCGCTAAATAGCATTGACTCACCAATATTTCTTAGCTATATTTAGGGCAGAATAACTTCTACTATATGAACAAAGCTGAGCTTGCAACACGACTTGCAGACAAACTAGATATCTCAAAAAAACTCGCTGAGGACTTCATTGCCTCATTTGAGGAAATTGTTACTCGCGCACTTGTAAACGGTGAAGAAGTCACCATTGCAGGGTTTGGAACGTTCTCTAGCCGCATGCGTAAAGGACGCATCGGTGTGAACCCACAAAACCCCACAGAAAAGATCACAATCCCTTCTGTGCTTGTGCCAAAGTTCAAAGCTGGAAAAGCACTGAAGGACACACTGAAAGGAAAGCGAGAAATTTAACAGACAGAAAAACAACCTCCCGTACGGAGGTTGTTTTTGTTATGCTCTTGTTCTTGGGCGCACTAGTCTTTAACTACATCTGCAGCGCAGCACCAATGAACGCAGCAATGACAGCAGCTACCACCAAAAAGATAAGTAATCCTTTTACAGGTTTGCTCATGTTACTTTTTACACTTGACCGAATTCCAACAATAAGAGCTAGGACGGGAGAAGCGAAAATGATGATGTTCGCAGAGATCTGAAGATAGTCTGCACCACCAGTGCTGGCCAACCATGGTCCACCGACGACTGTTAAAAAGATGAAGACGAGGAATAAGATAATGGATACGATCATATGTATTGATTATGAATATGTTTACATTTTACTCTGAAATCTTCAGAGACACCAAAAAACGCACCTGATGAAGGTGCGTTTTTTATAAACTTATTCGTGTGACGTCAACCTCATGGGCGCATCCACCCAAGTCTTTACTTCCGCGATAATCTCACCTTCCCCAACCAATCGCGCATCGCCCTCATGACGCTCTTTCCATTCGATTGAATTTTGAGCGAGGCTCTTTTCGCTAATCACCAGGCGCAGTGGGATTCCGATCAAGTCTGCATCTGCAAACTTTTGACCTGGTCGCAGGTCACGCTCGTCCCAAAGGACTTCAATGCCAGCTGCTTCCAAATCGTCGTGCAAACCAGATGCTACTGACTCGACACGCTCACGCACTGCGTCATCTTTTGACCCGAGTGTAATCAAGTGTACGTGGAATGGCGCAACAGACTTTGGCCAGATGATTCCATTGTCATCGTTGTGCACCTCTACGATCGATCCCATCATTCGTGATGGACCAATGCCGTATGAACCCATGATGATTTTTTGTGGGTTCCCTTCGGCGTCGTTCATTTTAAATTTGATCGCATCTGGAAAACGAGACTCGAGTGGGAAAATGTTTCCGACCTCGATTGTTTTGTGCACATCGTACTTGTCCGTGTTCTCCCAGTCTTCTTCAGGCACAACCTCTTTGTTCAAGGCATCGCCTGATTCCTTGTCGACATACACACGATCCTCACCCGCCTCAGTCTTCACCTGAAACTCGTGACTGTATTTTTCTGTGAAATCCCCACCGCTTGCCTTCACTACTATCGCATCTAATCCACAACGCTTATAAACCTTGAGGTAAGCCTCTTTTGACTCTTCGTAGAATTTTTCAAAACCCTCTTGGGTTAGATGAAAGCTATACAGATCTTTCATGTTAAATTCGCGCCCACGTAGAAGCCCAGATTTTGCTCGTGCTTCGTTACGAAACTTGTCATTCATTTGGTAAAGCAAGATTGGAAAATCTTTATATGACTTTGCAAATGTTTTCACGAGCGGTGTCACCATGTCTTCCGCGGTTGCCGCAAGTGCAAGCTCTTTTCCACCAGCACCCTCAAATCGATACAGCACGTCGATCCCCCATCGACCTGTATCTTCCCAAACTTTTTTAGGAGTAAGCATTGGCACAGAAATTTCTTGCCCACCAATTGCATCCATTTCCTCGCGAACAATCTGCTGAATCTTTTTTAGAACACGCAGACCAAGTGGCAAATACGTGTACGCACCAGCCATCAACTGATTGATGTATCCAGCCTGAGTAAGCAGACGAGCGTTTGCAGAATCAGCATCGTGAGGTGCTTCTTTTGTTGTTTTACCGAATAATGTTGAATAACGCATATTTCATTTCAATGTTAATTCACCTGCTTTGCGAGATAACCTACAGGCATCCCGTTGTGTCGATTTTCTTCTGGTTTTGGAAAGACGACCACGCCGTCAAAATTTGCTGTTACCGGCTTTTCTTTTCCCTCACCGTGCCAGCCAAGTGTGGTGCCGGTTGTGAAACGCTCCCAAGAACGTTCACCAAACCCTTCCGTATAACGGAAGCCTGCTGGGGTGAGAATGATCGGCTCTACGATTTCAAAAATATCTTGCGTGCACTTTCGAGACTCAATGGGGTTACCAGCCACAAGACCTTTGTGACGCAGAAGGTTCACTACATTGTCGTACACCTCATCGATTCGACTCACATCCCATGCAAGCCCCGTCTCGTAACAGATTCCGATCCCTCCATGTGCCTCAGTGTACTCATCAGTGGTCACAGGACGCCCTCCAAGGACGAACCGTGGGTCTGTGAGTACTTTTGTGCAAGGAAACCATCTGTAGGCATCCGCATGCTTATCTGAGTGTAAACATGCAACGAATGGTTCTGAGGGTTTGTTTGTTGCATGCATGTCTACAACAATGTCGCTTTCTTGCAAGATTGGTGCGAGCTCACGTGCACGCTGGTCTTCATAAGAATCAACGGAGTCTTGGTCTAGCAGATTTGTGGGGAATGACCGATTAAGATCGCGACCAATCCCTGACCCTCTCTTATTCAGCTCAATGGCTTTCAAATTTCCAAACGCAATATACAACGTTCCACTCGCCACCGAAATTGATCCAGATTCGATCTCTGCACGAAGCCTCCTCACTACTTCGATTCCTGTTCGCTCATTACCATGCACGCCTCCCAAAATTGTAATAATAGGACCATGTATGGCCCCACTTACCCTCCAGACAGATTCGTCAATCTCCTCAATCATAATGCTGAAAGCATACGTAAAGTTGCGTCATTTGCCAAGGCTATGGGGTGCTACCTTGGCTTATAATACCAATTCATGCTAAAAGAGAGTCTTCCTAATTAGGAAGTTTTCTTGTGTAGAGACAACATGGAGTGAGCAATATGATCAACCAGCTGATGACTGGAGCTGCAACGCGCGCGCAGCGACTGCGAACGCAAGTAAGAAACAGCGCGGTAGGAAGTCACCTGCGTCACCTCGCAAACCGTCGCAATACTCCTGGGATCGACTTCGTGCCTGGGGGAAGACTTGTCACTCTGCGAGCAGACTGGGCAGAAGAACTTGAAGAGATCTCGCGCGGAGAACCACATCTACTGACAAAAACGGCAGCAGACTTTCAGGACGTAGCCAGAAAAGGCCACATTCTGGTCGCGGTTGATCGCAGCGAAAACTCTCGTGTCGTCGGATGCATCGTGCTCTGGCCACTCGGACAAGATGAGTCGAACAACTACTGGTTCGAGCTTGGAACATTCATGGTTAGACCCGAGTATCGATTCGGCAGTCGCACAAGCAAAGCGATGCCGATCGGCGATACGCTCTACCAGTACATACTGCTTCTGCATCGACACAGAAACATCCTCGGCACAACAACCAACCGTCGCGCCGTTCACACCGGACAACGTCACGGCATGCAGATGGTGAGTTTTCAAAAGCTTCCACCATCAATTCATACCGCAACATGCATCTGCCCCGCAGACAAAATGCAGACGGATGACAGCATGCAATGCGCAATCAAGGACAATGGCTGTCGCGTACGCATCAGCTTTCAAACGTGGATGCGTATGGGGCAACCGACACAACTTTCTTGGACAGAATAACGTCCATTGACCAGCGAGACCATTACGTGGTCTCGCTATTATTTTTTCAAAAAGAAAGCCGACCCGCGTGAGGATCGGCTGTGCTAGAAGTCTATAACCTCTTCATTCATTGAATCCACATGAAGCGGCCTGTGTTTCTGAAAGCGCGTAATAGCTTCAGTAAGCAACTTGACTACAGCAGTCAGATCTGAAGGAAACTGATCGTTACAAGGCGCAAGCACTTCGCTCGCTGAATCAATTGACCTCGTGCCAAGCACCCACTCTCTGACAACCCAACCAGATGGCTCACCAGGAAGACTCATGCTTGCTCGAGCAAAGGTAGGTCGCAAGACCAGAATGACCCCTGCCTTATCATGACGACCAAGTGACAACGAAAGGTTGCCTGGACTACTTGGACTACATCCATCAAAGCCCCTCCAGAACCTTGTGCACTCACCATTCCCTACTCTGAGCAAGCTCTCAAGGGACTTGATTATTGCATGGGGACCTGACCCAAGAATCGCCTCCCAGTGCTCTCTTGCCTGAGACCGATCTTCTGGAATCGGAAGGAGGCGATCAAGGCTTGCGACTTGATGATCACCACCCAATGGCATGCGCAACAGAAACAAGCAAGGTGAACTGATGTTGCTGTCCCTAGACATCATTGATCGAGCGTTATCCAACTCACCAAACGTAACCACTCTCAGATCCTCCGCAGAGATATCGGGAACAGAGCAGCGTGGTTGAATCTTGATTTCAACCTCCGCATTCGCAGGCCTTGTGACATCCACGGACCACGACAGAGGCAGCAAGAAAACATCAGTGCCGCCAACAGAACTCACTTGGCGCATCTGAAGCTTGAGAATGACTGACAAGCCAGCCCTCCTGATCAGCAGAAGTGAAAACTGATAAGTGCCGGTGACAACGTACGCATCTTGCTGTTCAGACATCTGGACTCCCTACAATTAGGTGTGCAACTCAACCTTAGCCCGACTGCGCTTTTTGTCAAACAAAAAAACAACCATTATTGCAATGGTTGTTTTTTGGTGCGTCGGGTGGGACTCGAACCCACGGCCAAGAGATTAAGAGTCTCCTGCTCTACCGACTGAGCTACCGACGCATTTGTAAACCATCCAGAATCACGCGATCTGCTTGGTCTTCGGGAAAAATCTAATGAGCTGACCGCGTATGGTCAAGCTCATTAGATTTTCCCCTCCAGACCGGCGCATCTCACGCAATTCTGAATGGTTTACTTTCGTCGGAAAAGTAGGGTTCCGACTTGCCGCGCTTAGTATGCCAACAACATTGACATGAGTCAATAGTTCCGATAGTATCCCCCCATAAGTCCAAATGTAAAACGTCCTTGATTGGATGAGATGCGCCGGTCTGGAGTGAATATATTTGCGAGTCGACCACAAATGGTCGTCGAACAAATATATTCACGAAGACCAAGCAGATCGCCAATCAAGGACGTTTTACAGAAGCGGGTGTAGCTCAGTTGGATAGAGCGCGTGGCTTCGGACCACGAGGCCGGGGGTTCGAGTCCTCCCGCCCGCACCAAAAACACACAACCTTGGTTGTGTGTTTTTATTTGTCACTTTGACACCCAGCCCTCATATCGCTATTCTCCCCACACTCAACCCACAACCACTTGGAGACTGCATTGGATCTAATTACTATTTCCAGATCTCTGATCGGAAACGCTACCTACGTACGTGGTGCAAACCCAGCATCAGCACCTGGCATTGTCGACTGCTCAACATATACAGCTTGGGTGTGTCGACATGTAGACGTGCCCCTCCCCCGTTACGCACGAGACCAGCACGCACAGTGCGACACAGTCATTCGGGCGCAACTACTTCCTCTCGACTTTATATTCTTTCGAGTGAAGGACAACGAAGATCTCGAGAGGATCCCCAGAAATCACGTAGCGCATGTAGGGATTGTCGTGAGCAACACACACTTCGTACACGCAGCCACCCCCAAGCTCGGCGTCATCGAACAGCTGATCGACAGCATCGATCCAGAACGCTTCCACAGCTTCGGACGCCTCCCTGCACTCGCTGCGTTTCAGCAAATCTAAAACCGACCCACTTGCGGGGTCGGTCTTCTTATTCCATTTATTGTTACCAGCCCTTCAAAGCGATTCCCGCTTCAGCAGCTGCCACCTGTGCTTCATGCTTACTTGTTCCAACTCCGCTCGCAATCTTTTCTTTTCCTAAAAAGACACCAACCTCGAAGTCCTTTGCATGATCTGGGCCCGTCTCTGTTAGAACCTTGTATGACGGAGTAATCCCTAGATGCTCCTGAGCTGCCTCCTGGAAGCGTGACTTTGGATCGATATACAATTGCTTCTCAAGAATCTCTGGAAGCTCTGAGAGGACACGCTCAGTGATAAACTTCTTAGCACCATCCCAACCAGCGTCAAGATAAATTGCGCCGATAATCGCCTCAAATGCGTTTGCAAGAATGTACTTGCGTGCTTTGGAGTTAGAATCCTTTGCCTCCCCTTTTGAGAGATGTAGGAACCCTTCGATATCGAGTTGATGACACAACTTTGCAAGCATCTCTGAGTTTACCAAAGCTGCGCGCCAGTTCGTCATTTCACCTTCAGGGTTTGGGTAGTTGTTATAGAGATTCTCAGTAACAACAAGCTCAAGTACAGCGTCGCCCAAAAATTCAAGGCGTTCATTATGACCGAGTGGGAAATCTGGATGCTCATTCAAGTAAGAACGATGAACAAGCGCTTGGCGTAACGTATCGACATTCTGAAACGTGACACCGAGCGTTTCTTCCAGACCGGAAAAATCTTCTTTTGCCATATGTCTTATTTATTCTTTAATTTCTTTTTCTACCTTCTTCTCTTTCTTTTTTTTGTCTTCCTTATCAACTTCTTTCAAATCACCTCGCGTAACCATGTCTTGATAAATCGCACCAAGCACTCCATTCACGAACCGACCAGATGATTGTCCACCAAAACCTTTTGCGAGCTCAATCGCTTCGTTGATCGCAACCTTTGCAGGAATTCGTTCTGAGAGCTTTAGCTCGTACACACCTAATCGAATAATACTTCGATCGATCAATGTGATCGTCTCGATTGGCCAGTTTGGCGCAAAATGCGTGATGATCTCATCAATCTCCTTTAGGTTATCAATCACACCATCAACAAGCTCTTCTACAAATCCTTCATCATCAAACTTTGGAGCGAACTCCGAACGATTAAACAAAATGATTCCTGGCAAACGATCGTCTGCCTTCTCTAAGAAATCCCATTGATAGAGAGACTGCATAGCGATGGTACGTGATAAGTGTCGATTGGACATAAAAGGAGCTAAAGGACTTAAAGAGCAAAAGAGGCTGGTAGCGACCTGTCACTAGCTAGTATATCAGCTATCGACAATTCGCTACCAGCCACTTACCGGTTTATGCGTCTGTTTTTGTTTCCTCTGCTGCATGCGTATGCGCATGAGTCTTTGGAGCTACCTGTGCAATAGCGTCGCGTCCCTTGTAAAAGCCGCATGAGTTACATGCGTGATGTGGTCGTACTGGCTTTTTACACTTTTCACAGTTACCCAAGTTGACTGGGTCAACGTGAATATGTGAACGACGACGTTTTGCTGCGGAATTTGATTTCTTTGATGCTGGAACTGACATAGTTTGGTTTATTATGAACGGCAGAAATGTAGCAGAGACGGGCCTAAGTGTCAATGCTAGATCAGGGCAACACTTGCGACAGTATCTCCAGCCTTTTTAAAGCGCATGACTCTGACCCCCTGAGTCGCTCGCCCAAGTAGCGATACTGATTTCAGCGTAGAGCGCAGCACTTGCCCCGCCTCAGTCACTACAAATAGGTCGCGCGGATCCCCTGCCTCGATCACGCGTGCTGAGATTAGCTTACCGGTCTTCTTGGTGATATTAGCTGTTTTGACCCCTGAACCACCACGACGCTGTTGCTTGTACTCCACAACATCCGTACGTTTTCCATAACCATTTTCCATGATGGCAAGAAGTTCTTTATTTCCTTTTTTCTTTGCCACACCTTCTTGAATGACTCCCATACCAACAATTCGGTCATCTGCTTTCATTTTCATTCCACGCACACCTGCAGCTGTACGACCCATTGGGCGAATATCATCCTCGTGAAAACGAATCGCCTGCCCAAACGAGCTCGCAAGCATCACTTCATCTTTTCCACTTGTCGGACGAACCCACTCAAGATTCTCGCCGTCTTTTAACTTGATAGCAATCAATCCTGAGCGACGTACTTTTTCAAATTGTCCAAGATCAACTTTTTTGATTGTTCCTTTATTCGTCACCATCAACAAGTACTTCATCTTCTCCATATCCCCCATTGAGAACGATGCAGAGATGGACTCACCCGGAGCCAACTGCAGGAAGTTTACAACTGCCTGCCCCTTTGCTGTTCGTGAAGCCTCTGGAACATCATATGCCTTGAGACGGAACACACGACCACGTGTTGTAAAGAACATTAAGTCCTTATGTGTAGTCGTTGAAAACACCTGCTCAACAACATCGTCTTCTTTTGTGGTCAAACCAGCCACACCCTTTCCTCCACGCTTCTGTGTCTTGAATGTATCTGGTGGGATACGCTTGATGTATCCCGCTCGTGTAATCATGACAACAGTCGCTGTGTCTGGAACAACGTCTTCAATAGAGAATTCTTTAACGCCGTGAGTAATGATTTGTGTACGACGCTCTTGTCCGTACTTATCACGCACAAGCTCAACTTCTTCTGCAATCACACCAAGCATCTTCTTCTCAGACTTCAAAATTGCCTCAAGTGCTGCAATAATTTTTAACTTATCTTGATACTCTGTTTCAACCTTAAGTGTCTCGAGGTTCGCAAGCTGCTGCAAGCGCATGTCGAGGATGGCAAGTGTTTGGATCTCAGTAAGCTTAAACTTTTTGATCAAGTTTGCCTTTGCTTCATCTTTGTCTTTTGAAGCTTTAATTGTCTTGATGATCGCATCAATCTTCAAAATCGCAATACG
Organism: Candidatus Uhrbacteria bacterium; assembly: GCA_018700535.1. Lineage (GTDB taxonomy): Bacteria > Patescibacteriota > Patescibacteriia > UBA9934 > GWF2-40-263 > UM-FILTER-50-9. The sequence continues at coordinate 9,029 of JABITQ010000021.1, forward strand.
CAACCCCTCCAAGATATGCGCACGACTCTTTGCCTTTTCGAGATCAAATTCTGTGCGGCGTTTTACAACCTCTCGTCGATGTTTGATGTACTCCTCCAAAATCATTTTGACATTCAAGAGTCGTGGCTGTGTCCCACGATCAACTAATGCCAACATGTTGTAATGCACAGTATCCTGCAATTGTGATGTCTGATACAAACGATTCAACACCTTTTTTGGATACGCATCTTTTTTCAGCTCCACAACAATACGAACACCCTCACGACTCGATGACTCGTCACGAAGATCACGGATTCCTTCAATCTTTTTATCTCGAACATTCTGTGCAATCCTCATCAAAAGATTAGACTTGTTTACCTGGTAAGGAATCTCTGTGACAATAATTGAGTATCCACCTCTCTTCCCCTCAACAATCTCTGTCTTTGCGCGCACCACAACTCCTCCACGCCCCGTTGAGAATGCTTGCTTGATATCAGCGGTGCTGTACGCAATTGCACCTGTTGGAAAATCAGGCCCCTTCACGATCTCAGCAATGTCGTCGTTGGTCGCATCTTTATTTTTGATCAAAAGTAAAACCGCATTAGCAATCTCAGTAAGATTGTGCGGCGGAATGTTTGAAGCCATTCCAACAGCGATTCCAAGAGATCCATTAATCAACAAGTTTGGAAGGCGCGCAGGAAGTACTTTTGGCTCCTTATGTGTTCCATCAAAGTTCGGCATGAAATCAACGGTTCCACGCTCAATATCCAATAGAAGTTCTTCAGAAATCTGTTCAAGTTTTGCCTCGGTATATCGATACGCAGCAGCATTGTCTCCATCAAGAGAACCGAAGTTCCCCTGCCCGCGCACTAATGGGTATCGCATAGAGAAATCCTGCGCCATACGCACCATTGAGTCGTATACAGCGCTGTCACCATGAGGATGGTACTTTCCAAGCACATCTCCAACCACGGCCGCACACTTTTTGAATTTCGCAGATGAGCGCAAACCGGTCTGCCACATGGAATACAAAATGCGTCGATGCACAGGCTTGAGCCCATCACGAACATCTGGCAATGCACGACCTACAATCACACGCATTGCATATTCCATGTAAGCCGCCTCCATCTCTTCAACAAGCGACTGTGGCTGAACATTCTCAGTCACCACAACAGCTTCTTCTGGTGTTTCGTCTTTCTTTTTCTTGCGTGGCATATGATGTGGCTAATTCGTAGTCTCTTCTAAACGCTGCCGTTCAATTTCGGCATCGTACGTCTCTTTAAATATATCTATGTTTTCTCGAACCGGCGATACAACCTCGTTTGCTTCTGCAGAAATATCGACAATCCCCTCAGCGGCGCGGTCAAAGATTGTACTCATCTGTGCCTGAATCTGAAGCACATCTGATCTAAGTACGTCTTTTATTACCATCCCCCACGACACAGCAATTACCAACACACTTAAGGTGACACCCACCCAAAGAGCCGCTTTGTGCTTGGGTTGAATGGGACGTAATCGGACAGGCTTAGAGGGCACACTATTTATTTAGCATGACAATAAGCATGTCTTCCTCTGGTAAATCCTTACGCTTAATCTTGTACTTATTAAGCTCTTCTTTTCTGCAAGAACCAAATTCTTTACAAAAATCTTGAACAGTCCCAAGGCTCTCCTTTAGTGAAGGCAGGCTATGTGTCATCGGAATAACAACACGTGGTTCAATCTGCGCAATCACTTCTGCAGCAATCTTTGGACCCATCACACGTTCCCCACCCACTGGAACCATTAGGATGTCGATGTTCTTTAACTGTCGAAGTTCATCATCTGTAAGCGCACGATCAAGAGCACCTAGGTGTGCAATTTGCATCGACTCTGCTTCGATGCGGAAAATCAAATTGGGAACTGGCTTTTTTTTGTGCTCACGCTTAAGTGGTGCATGAATTCCGAAGACAAAAATATTTTTGACTTCAAATTCTCCAGCCATATCCACGAGATATGGTTCCCCTCCAACAGCAGCACTATTGTTCGCGTCATCTTCATCGTGAGAACTTAGAACAAGTTCCGCTTGAAGCGTACGAGGAAAACGTAACCCCGTTGAGTTGTCATAAGGATCAACAACAATCTTGATGTCGCCGTTTGGTGTAGATGTCTTGATTTCAAAAGACGAAAGTCCGTGCCAGGTAATATCCATAAAGGTGAATTTCCAAACAAATAACGAGAAGATATTAGCATTTATCGAGCTGAGAAACAATAACGGGAGCACTGGCTCCCGTTATTGTTTCTATTCTTCTTCAGCAAAGGTATCTGTCCAGTACTCAATTTCTTTTTTGATTTCTGCAAGGTCTGGATCTGGTTCAGTCACAAGAAACCCCTCGCGGTAGCGCTGCGCCTTTCCTTTGATTTCTGCACTCTGATTCTCATCACCTCCTGCAGAAAGTTTCTCAAGGTTTGCAATCGTCGCATCAATCTCTTGTGCGTGCGCAGACCATTTTTCAAACAACGCCTTGTATTCAGCTGCGTGCTCACTTACCTCGCTCTTCAAACCATCAGCAAGCTTTGACTGAGCAACCATGATTCCATCCTCAACCTGATAACGCTGCTTTCCATCCAACTCGGACTCAAATACATCTGAGCGCACAAGTTCTTCCAAACTTACTCCTGAATCTAAATGTGGCTTGATGACCGCACGCACATCTTCATCGACATGCTCGACCACCATAGCTTTCATCTGCATCCCAGCTGTTGAGTCGGTCAACTCCTTATAAGCCTTGCGATGCGGATACTCTTTAATACCCATGTCATGAAATGCACGCTTGATCGCAAACTCATCGGCTTCAACATTTGCTGAAAGTTCTGCAAGCATTGCCTCAGCCTCCGTTGTAACTTCTTTTGGTAGCGTTGGAACAAAATGACGAATCGCGTGATCAAACTCGTCGAGCATGGATTGGTGAGGGTGAGAAGACATAGGTGGTATGAATTTCTAATGACTAATTCCTGACTGAGCTAATAGCTGCATCTTAAAGCATTTGGCGAACTGTGCAATGTAATATTTGTGAATAACTACAAAGATGATCGTGTATCAAGCAATCGAGTCCAAACAAGCTTGTTCTATTGACCAATAACCACCATTCCGCTACACTCATCCTCGTTAAAAAATACTTAATTCTTAGCACCGTTCGGACCTCCCGCTGGGACTGTCTAACGGCAAAAACTATGGAAAATCAGGCAATTACAGAGTTCGAGAAACTCTTAACGGAAGGAGACTACCTAAAGATCCCTGCTCTTGGTGACGTTGTCACAGGTACGGTGATCGGCTCAGGCCGACGTGAAATTCGACTTGACGTTGGTGGTGTAGCCACTGGTGTTGTTCGCGGTCGCGAGCTCTTTGCAGAATCTGCAGAGTACGGTGGTCTCAAAGCTGGTGAGCAAGTTGAAGCAACTGTGATCAATGTTGAAAACGAAAACGGAGAGATGGAGCTCTCATTCCGTTTTGCAGGTCAGCAGAAAGCATGGGAAGAGCTTCGTCGATTGTTTACCTCTGGCGAGATGGTTGAAGTCAAGATCCTTGAGGCAAACAAAGGAGGTCTCATTATCAACCTTCAGCACATCACAGGATTCCTTCCTGTCTCACAACTCTCTCCTGAGCATTACCCACGCGTATCTGGCGGTGACAAGAACAAGATTCTTGAGAAGCTTAAGTCTTACATCGGCATCACTATGAAAGTGCGTGTCCTCGATGTACACGAAGATGACGAAAAGCTTATCGTGTCAGAAAAAGCTGTTTGGGAAGAAGCGCAGAAGAACGTGCTCTCACAGTACTCAATCGGTTCAATGGTTGAGGGTGAGGTTACAGCCGTTGCGGACTTTGGTGCGTTTGTAAAATTCGACTCACTCGAAGGGCTCGTGCACATCTCTGAGATTGCATGGCAGCGCATTGATCACCCACGTGATCTTCTAAAGATCGGTCAGACTGTAAAGGCTGAAATTATCGGTATTGAAGGAAGCAAGATCTTCCTCTCAATGAAGAAGCTTATCGATGACCCATGGACACACGTAAACGAGCGTTATAACGTTGGTGACACCGTTAAGGGAACCGTCCTCAAAGTAAATCCATTTGGTTTCTTTGTAGAGCTAGACCCAGAGATCCACGGACTCGCTCACGTTTCAGAACTCTCTGACAAGCCAAATGTAGATGTAAACGAACTTGGAAAGGCTGGTCAGATTCTCGATTTCAAAATCGTATCTATCGAACCAAAAGAACACCGCCTTGGTCTTTCATTGAAAGCGCTTGGTGGAAGCAAAAAGACAGAGAAACCAGCTGAAGAAGCTGCTGCTGAAGAAGAGAGCGCACCAGCTGAAGCTGAAGTGCCAGCTGCATCTACTGAAGAAGCGGCCGACAAGCCAGCTGAATCAGAAGAAGCTAAAGCAGATGCTCCAGCAGCTGATCAAAAATAATAGCAATGATAAATTGGAAAGTGGATCAGGCCTCTGTCGGCACATCTGCTTTCCAATTTCGGTTTTAGCCCTTTGAATTTGTTACTACCCAACCTATGAAACCGCTCTCAAAAAATATTATCTTCGCGATCATCGCGATCCTGATCCTCTCAGCCATTTTTTCGAGCTACACGCTCAGCGCTGAAAAACCAGAAGATGTCTCAATGGCCGCCTTGGTCGAAGAGATTGAAAACGGCGTGATTGAATCTATCTCTATTGAAGGTGTGGAAGTCACAGCTGTGTTAAAAGACGGATCTGAGCAAAAGACTCGCAAAGAATCTGCTGTCTCACTTTCTGAAGTTTTAATTGACTACGGAATTACGTCTGAGCAACTACGTGAAGCAGACATCACTGTAAATGACCGATCAACACGCTCATACGTTATGGGTGTGATTCTTCCTTCCCTTCTCCCATTGTTGCTACTCGTTTTTATCTTCTGGTTCATGTTTCGCCAGATGCAGGGAGCAAACAAAAGCGCAATGAACTTTGGGATGAGCACAGCAAAAGAACTCAAAGACACAAAACAAAAAGTAAGTTTTAAGGATGTTGCTGGTGCAAAGGAAGCAAAAGAGGAGCTCGATGAAGTTGTTGAGTTCTTAAAAAATCCAAAGAAATTTTCTGATCTTGGTGCCAAACTTCCCAAAGGAGTACTTCTTATGGGTCGCCCTGGAACCGGTAAGACACTTCTCGCCCGCGCTGTTGCTGGTGAGGCTGCCGTACCGTTTTTCCACATTAGTGGATCTGAATTTGTTGAAATGTTTGTGGGTGTAGGTGCTTCACGTGTACGTGATTTATTTACTCGCGCAAAGAAAGCTGCACCTTGTATTGTGTTTGTTGATGAAATTGATGCTGTCGGACGTCAGCGTGGCGCTGGTCTTGGTGGAGGTCATGATGAACGTGAGCAGACACTTAACCAGATCCTTGTAGAGATGGATGGTTTTGATCCTAATATTGGTGTGATTGTTGTTGCGGCCACAAACCGGCCAGACGTTCTTGACCCAGCACTTTTGCGACCAGGACGTTTTGACCGACGTGTCATGATCGATCTTCCAGACATCAATGACCGTGAAGCCATCTTAAAAGTGCACGCAAAGAACAAGCCACTTGCCGAAGAAGTTGATCTTCGACGTATTGCTGAGCGCACACCAGGATTCTCTGGTGCTGACCTTATGAATATCTTGAACGAGTCTGCTATTCGTGCAGCACGTCGCAATGACAAAAAGATTACCCAAGAAGATACATTGGACTCTATTGAAAAAGTCATGCTTGGACCTGAGCGGAAAAGCTACGTCATGAACAAAGAAGAAAAGAAAGTTACCGCGTACCATGAAGCTGGACATGCACTCGTTGCACACATGCTTCCAAACTGCGACCCAATTCATAAGGTCTCAATTATCGCCCGTGGGTCAGCTGGTGGATACACACTCAAGCTCCCCTCTCACGACAAACGTCTACACAAGCGTGCAGAGTTTATCGATGACATGGCGATGATGCTTGGTGGTTTCATTGCAGAAAAAGAAACCTTTGGTGACGTCACAACAGGTGCATCTGACGACCTACGCAAATGCACAAGTCTCGCTCGTGAACTTGTAACACGTTACGGAATGAGCGAAGTGCTTGGGCCACGCGTGTTTGGAAATCCGCAAGAGATGGTCTTCCTCGGGAAGTCTATGCGTGAGGAACGCAACTACTCTGAAAAGACTGCTGAAGCTATTGATGCTGAAATTGAGAAGCTTGTGAATGGCGCAATGGAAACAGCTCGTGATATAATCAGAAAGGAAAAATTAGACCTCGATAAAATTGCCAAGAAACTTTTGGTAGATGAGGTTATTGAAAAGGAGGCGTTCGAAGCACTGTTGAAGGGTTAGGACGTCCACAAATAAGGGGGTATGAAAACAAAATCCACAGCACTCTACCGCAAGCTTATTCATGAAGCTTGGACGCTTACATGGAAGCGAAAGATGCTGTGGTTTTTTGGTATCTTTGCCGCGATTATCTCAACCGGTGGTGTCATGGATGTTGGTCTGGCATCGATCAAAAAAGTGAAGTCTGGTGGATCACTCGTCAATCAATTGCTTAACAGCTCTTTTATTGGCTACGAGTTGTTTGCACAGTACATCCGACAAATACACCTCCTAGGGACTGAGCGTGCCCTCTGGATGATCGTTATACTTACCCTCATTGCCATCGCACTTGTTGTCATGGCTGTCACCTCCCAAGGCGCACTGATTCTTGGTGCAAAGTCCAAAAATGCACCCAAGCCGTACCCCCTAAGAAAACAAGCACTCACGCACTTTTGGGATTTGTTTATTCTCGCAGCGATTACAAAAATCCTAACAGGTGTATTAATCCTGCTCATGACCCTCCCTCTTGTCTTGTTGTTTGTAGAGAACAGCCAAGAGAATGTCTGGATCTTTTTTGTGCTCATGGCACTATTTCTTCCCGTCGTTATCATTGTAAATATCGTATCGATGTTTGCGTTGATTGATATTGTCTACAATAACCACAAACCTCTTCATGCCATCGAGCATGGCATTCACCTATTCAGACGTCAGTGGCTTGCGAGCTTCGAGTACGGGCTCATTCTGTTCTTCCTTGTGTTCTGTGCAGGCTTTGGGCTTCTGGGGCTTATTGCACTCAGCTCAATCCCCTACGCAATTCTTTACACAATCAGTGTCCTCTCAGGAGTAGAGTTATTCTTTATCGCCACAAACGTCATCTTTGCACTTGGACTCATGCTTATCGTACTCATATTCGGAGGTGCATCTGTCACGTTTCAATACACAGCTTGGTACACCTTCTATAAACGCGCGATGCACAAGACTCACGGGAAGATGCACTTTTCAAAGTACTTCCGAATCTTTTGGAAATAGCCGCTTGTCCGAGACATCATGAACAGGTAATATGGGAGAGAAATCTCCCATATTTTTTATGCCAAATGAAACTCAAAGCATTGAAGACCTATTGCAATTTACTGGCGCAAAGACGCATACAAAATCCCCTTCTACTCCAGGTGAAGAATCTGCCACAGAAAAGTTCGATGAAAAGATGGTAGAGGTTCGACTAAAAGAAAAGGAGGCTTTGGCTGCAGCTGCTGCAAATTCCTCGGGGATTCAATACATAAACTTAAAAGCGTTCCCCATCTCACCAGAAGCACTTCGGATTGTGCCGCAAGACAGAGCTGAAAAACTCAAGACTGTCTGTTTTTTATTTACAGGCCCTGAGATTAGACTTGCTAGCACACAACCAAACAACGAGGAGGTAAAGTCACTACTGCACGAACTCCAAGAGCGCTACAAAGCAAATGGAGGTATCTACCAAATTTCTGAAGAGAGCCTACGACTCGCTATAAAAGCCTATGCCTCTCTCCCTAAGATCACAGAAGTTGTTAAGGGTGTTCAAGTAACAGACGACGAACTTAAAGGTTTTCAAGACAAGCTTACAGACTATGCCGACGTTCAAAAGGTTATGGATGGCGCATCTGTTTCTGACATCATGACAATCGTCATGGCGGCAGCTTTGCAGTTTGGAACCTCAGATGTTCACGTTGAGGCAGCAGAGGAAACGATTACCGTACGATTTCGTATCGACGGCGTTCTTCAAGAAGTAGCAAAACTACCTCATGAATTTTGGAAGAAGATTGTTGCTCGTATCAAATTGATTAGTGGGCTGAAAATCAATGTGACTGATCGACCTCAGGATGGTCGCTTCACCATCTTTCTCAAGACTGGCGACACTGACGTTCGTGTTTCAACTATCCCAACTACCTGGGGAGAATCTGTGGTAATGCGTCTTTTGCGACCAGGATCAATCAATGTAGAGTTTGGCGATCTTGGGTTCCGACCATTGGCTGAAAAGAAATTGTTACGCGAAATCCAAAAACCACACGGAATGGTGATCACCACTGGTCCAACTGGATCTGGTAAAACCACAACTCTTTACGCCATCTTGCGAAAACTCAACACATCGGACGTAAAAATTATTACACTCGAAGATCCTATCGAATACAAATTGGCAGGGATCAACCAGTCGCAAATTGATCACAGCAAAAAATACACGTTCGCAGGAGGTCTCCGCTCAATCCTTCGGCAAGACCCTGATGTTGTGATGGTTGGTGAGATCCGTGACCTAGAGACAGCTGAGGTTGCTATCAACGCCGCGCTCACCGGGCACATGATGCTCTCAACCCTTCATACCAACGATGCGTCTGGAGCCATCCCCCGCTTTATTTCAATGGGAGTAAAACCATTCCTACTTGCACCGTCATTAAACGCAATTCTTGGACAACGACTTGCGCGAAAAATTCACGAAGACTGCAAAGAGGAAACGCAACTGAACGCTGAACAACTTGCATTCATCAAAAAAGCAGTTAGTGAGATACCTGAAGCATCTGGTGAAAAAACTGCACCTGAGACAGAGTGGAAGTTTTATAAAGGAAAGGGATGTAAGGCATGTAACGACTCTGGATACAAAGGACGTGTTGGTATTTATGAAATCCTTACATTGAGCCAGGAGATTAAGGCGGCGCTCAGTGAGAATCTTTCTGAGCAACAAGTGCGCGAACTTGCAAAACAACAAGGAATGACAACCATGCAGCAAGATGGAGTATTGAAAGTCTTAGACGGAATAACAACCGTCGAAGAAGTTCTACGCGTCGCTGGAGAGTAAAAATCTCAAATACAAAACCACCGTGTTCACGGTGGTTTTTTGATCTTTGAAATATCGTCTTGATCGTATATACTAAGTCTCGCTGAGCAATCACGCCAGCACAACGACAACACGGAGTGTCCCCATGCCGAGACCGCGATCCACCGATCCGCCGTCTTCCCTTCCCCCCCGCGCCACCGCTCACCACAATGGCACGCGAGCCAAGGTGACCGTCGCACACCCCGAAGCCGGGGCTCCGACTCTTTGCATTCGTGGCTGAAGCCTTCAGCAACGTCTAGCACTACACCGGAAGGTGGAGGAGAATGCTCTTGATTGTCACATAGGCAGCGAGTACACAACGGCGAACGAAGAACCCCCGCGCATACGATATGCCGGGGGTTCTCATTTTTTTATGCGACAGTGACCACTCTCGAGTCTCCATTGATTTCAATCTTCACACGAATCGTTTTCCATAAACCAGATGGAAGCTTATCCATTGGCCACTCAATAAACGAAACGCTCTCTGCCCCACCAAGCTCCTCCTCAAGCGCAAGCGTTGTAAGCTCCGATGGATCTTCGATGCGGTACAGATCTAGATGAAGCACTTCTCGAATTGCACCAGCCTCAACTCCATAACGATTCATTAACGTGAACGTCGGGCTCCGCACAGGCCCATCAAACCCAAGCGCTCCAGCAACCCCCTGCACAAAAGTCGTCTTCCCAGCACCTAGCTCACCTTCAAGAAAAATCACTTCCCCACCCTCAAGGCTCGCCGCAAATTCTGCTGCGACTTTTTTTGTTTCTTCAGGTGTATGTGTTCTGTAAACCATAAGCTAAGCGAGTCGCATGTTAGGATCTGCTGAAAGCGTGAGCGGATCAACAAACTCTTTGTTCTTTGCTCTGTGCAAACCTGCGAGCGCAATCATGACTGCGTTGTCGCCTGTGAGACTAAGTTCTGGTGCATGAAATGAGATTGATGGATGAATCGCTGATCGTAAAGATTCACGAAGATGCTTGTTTGCAGATACGCCTCCAGAAAGAATGACTGACTTTGGTTTTGTTTGATCAATCGCCTTGAGTGTCTTACTCACCAACGTATCAACAACAGCCTGCTGGAACGATGCGGCAACATCTTCAACAAAGTGATTGGGATTCTCAGCAATGTACACACGCACAGCTGTCTTCAATCCAGAAAAACTTACATCTAAATCCCTACTCTTTATCATTGGTCGTGGAAATGCAATCGCCTCTGGATTGCCCTTGAGCGCAGCTCGTGAAATCTCTGGTCCACCCGGATATGAAAGTCCGAGCATCTTTGCGACTTTATCAAAGGCCTCACCTGCTGCGTCATCGCGTGTCATCCCAAGAAGTTCGTACTCGCTGTAATCTTTCATCAAGATCAGCTCTGTGTGTCCACCAGAGACAAGTAGGCAGAGGGCTGGGAAACTAGGCTTCTCTTCATCGAGCCACACAGAGTAGATGTGACCCTCGAGATGATTCACGGCCACAAGAGGTTTCTTCCAACTCCATGCAAGTGTCTTCGCAAGCTCGACACCGATTCGCAAAGCAGGCACAAGACCTGGCCCTGCCGTAACAGCGATCGCATCAATTCCCTCACCATCAGCGGCGACCCCCACCTCTTTTAAGAGTGGGATTAGATGTGCTGTATGTTCACGCGCAGCCACCTCTGGCACGACCCCTCCGTATTGAGCATGGATTTTCGCCTGTGAAGCGAGTGTGCTCTTCTCAACAACAAAGCGACCATCTACTTCAGAGACGATTGCGATCGCTGTTTCATCGCAGGATGTTTCGATTGCTAAGACCTTCATAATTTGACTGATTTTCTAAGATGAATATGATACATCATGTATCAACTGTCAATGGCATTTCTATGAGTAAACTTAGACAAACAATAGACTACGCTGCATTAAGTACAACCCTCAAAAGCGTCTTTCCGTTTCAAAATGTACTATCCTTTGATTTTGTACACGGAGGGTACATGAGTCAGAATTTTAAAGTTGAAACAGATCAAGGAACCTTTTTTCTAAAACAGTATCGCAACAGGATGAATACAGTCATCCATGAGATCAAGGAAGCTGAAGCTTTTTTTGCGAGCAAAGGACTCCCTATCATTAGTCCAATCAAAGACCAATACGATCGTGGAGCATTCTGGCATCGCGGACATTGGTTTAGTTTGTTTCCTTTTGTATACGGACAGAGCCCCGTTGCCAGCAGGATGTCAGACGAGATCATCAGAGAGCTTGCGCGAACTCTATCTTTTTTTCACAGAGAGGGCCGCACGTTTAAGCAGAGACCTTTTCATGTACTCCGAATGGCAACGGCTAGAAAATTTCATCTTGAGCAAACTGAGCTAAAAAGAATTCTAGCGAGCAAACAAACCAAAACTGAACTTGAGGAGCGGATGGGAGAAGTTTTGAAGAGCAAAGAATCGTATATCAAACTCCTTAACTATCGCCCAGAGCATCTGTCTTTAAAGTATACACACTTACTCCATGGAGACTTCCAATATTATAACGTCTTTGCAAACAATGACTCGATCACCCACATCTACGACCTTGAACGCGCTTGCATCGGCCCCCCCGAATACGAAGTGGCTCGCTCTGTCATGCTGAATTGTTTTGATGATGGTTGGGATACTGAAAATATTGAACGTGCAAAAATTTATCTGTCTGAATACTGCAAGTATCAACCACTTACACTCGAAAGCTTTACGGATGGCATGCTGCTCTATGCATACAATATTATCCATATGACCTGGATAGAAGCGCGGTATCTAATATTTGGAATTGATACACAACTGGATTTATTTAACCGACATGTGGACAGGCTAGAATTTTGCGCAAACAGTGACCTTCAGAGTTTTTGCAAAGAGATTTTTCCACAAAACAAATAGCCGACGTTATCCAACGTCGGCTAGCACGAGCTCGTCTTGCTCGTCATGATCGTAGACTGATACAGGATTGTGCAGGAACCCGACTCCTGTACGCCTATACCAGGCAAGATTTTGTGTTGTGTGATTCACGGGGATGTAGCGATGTATTTCGGCGAACCTTCCAAAGTGAACGTATTGCGCAGCCGTTCTGACTGTGCTTCGAAAGTGAGCATCGCTCGGATATCCGATACGAGCATAGATGCCAGCACGACGATCAGTTTCATTGAGAAGACATCGTCTAAACCGCTCTGATGCACAAAGCTCCGCGGCAACCTGTGGAACGTCTTCGATGACACCAGGGACAAACCTGGTCATTGCATCGACACTCCAACCCAATGAAGTTACATACCTCCTAGTTGCTTTGATCGATTCGCGAATGCGCTGAGCAAACACGCGCTCAGTCACTCCAATTGCTTCACACAGCTCAGGAATCCCCGCCTCTTGGTCAGCGATCAGTAGCGTTACCCTCGATCCGGGAAGTATGGACTGAACCTTCCTCAGGAAAGGAACATGGCGCCTCACCAGCAGAGGAACTCCACCTCCAAGTCCTTCGTACGTGTACACGCGACCTTGGTGTGTATACGCCGGACAAACCGGAACGACGATGTGCGGAACTTCTCTTCGAAGAAGTTGCACGCCAATGCTGCGTGCAGTAGCCCTGCTGCGGGTAAACGAACCAGAGATGCCGACAAGTCTCGTTAAGGTATCAATGACACCAGGGACACGTTCGGAGTCGACATTGTGCGTACGTGCGTAATGACAGAGAGCCCTTCGGACCCTCTTCCAGGGAATCGGATCCATTCCGACCTCCATGATGAAAGGGGTAAAGGTTGCTCATGTACTGCTCTCCTCAAAAACGACAAAAGGCTCAATCAGCCTCTATACTGCGGTGTGACCTTATGAAAATATAGTCATTTTGTCAATCATTACGGGCGCAAAAAGTATTGACTAAATATCTACTTCTGCTATTATTCCCCCGTCCACAAACAGAGGCCTGACAAAAAGGCCCCATCGTCTATCGGTTAGGACGCCAGGTTTTCATCCTGGAAAGGGGGGTTCGACTCCCCCTGGGGTCACCAAGTAAAACACCCAGCAATATCTGTTGGGTGTTTTACTTTGTGACACCAGGACGGATAAGAGCACCCAGGGTTCGATGCTGGAGGGAGAGAGTGTGAAAGATCAACTCGCCATCTATTTAAGCGAATTGATCTTTCGCCGAACGAGCGACAGCAATCTGGCTGACTCCTCTGTCTTGTCAGACAGACTCCCCCTGGGGTCACCACAAAAATCACTCAGCTAACGCTGGGTGTTTTTGTTTTTCTGATAGAATACCAACTATGCCTAATACAAACAGATCAAACATCACCCCCGGCCTCTACGTAGCCATTGTTCTCAAAGCAGATCAGCGCTCTGGGAAATTAACACAAGGGTTTGTTCAGGACATTCTAACAAGCAGCCGAAATCACCCGCGTGGAATCAAGGTGCGTCTGGAGTCAGGTGAAGTTGGGCGTGTGCAGCATATTCTGCAAAAGTAACATGTTGATATAAGCAACATCTCTTAGATTGACGCGCACCACCCTAAACACCTATATACGGGTGTTCTTTTGTTTTACAAAATGAACACCTACAAACAAAAAGACCCTCTCACGCATGAGAGGGTCGAGCGAACGCGTTTAACCTGGTCGTCTACCTTGGTATTGGCCACCGATAGATTTCGAGTGTGCTGCTGTAGAATCTCCAACCCACCAACTCACCCAAGTGCGGGATATAGGCCAGATTGCCTGTAATGGTCTGTGAGCAGTCACCAACACTGGTGGCAACTCCATGCAGATTGAGGCGGAAGATAGCCATACGCACTGGGTCATCAATGTCGGTCGCGAGACATGTCACGAATACTTGTCCGTTGATCTTGAATTCCCTGGACACTTTATCGTGACTAAGCGGCAAAGCGCTGTAAGCACACCCCCCACCCTCACATGGCTGATTTATCTCCTCATCCTGAGGCCAGAAGTACGTTTCAGCTTCTCTCCCAGGAGCAAAGATGTACCAACCCCCTTCAACCCTTTGAGCACCAGTGATGTTCTCGACGTACAAATCTCCACTGTCTTCATGATGAAGATTATGACCAGTCTCCACGTCTTGAATCTGGTAACTCACCCCATCAACATACTTGGTGCGCCAGATGCGACCAGCGTATGCGCGAAACACTTCTTCTCCGTCTCTTCTGTCAGGAAACCGAGCCAGCCTTTTGTGCATCCACTCTGACACCGAACCTGAGACGGGTTTCATAGCCCAGAACGTGAAGTTTTTTGAGCGCTTCGACACAAGAAGCAAACGCCACTCATGAACGCACACGCTTTTCAAAACAACCGTGCCGGACACAGTCTTACTGCACCTACCCCAGCTCACGACAGTTTCATCTGCTTTGATATTGAGCGTGAGCGGCTTGCCGTCATGTACCCCCATCCAATGTGTGCACTCTTCGATCATCCCATCTAGAACAACCTTGGAGTCTCCGCATCTCAGGTGGCGTATTGACTTAACCTCTCCGAACACCTCATTTTCTTCCTTCCTGAACCCCATGGGGATCCAAACATCGATACCTCCACCGTGTCGGAAGAACGAGGGCTTGCAGA